>CAIWKX010000058.1 GCA_903913315.1 uncultured Bacteroidota bacterium
ACTTTAAAAGTATATTTAATATGTTTTTTAGTTATAATTACTATTCTTTATTATACCAATAACTTTACTTTTTGGTAAGTTTATATTGCTTTTTATACTATTTTATGTATAATAAATAACATTTAATTAGTAGTTTTGTAAATGATTTGGTTCCTCACTAGGATAAGAACGGAATAATAGCTTTTAATTGGCACAAATAAATAGAACCCTTTAAAAAATAAAAGTACATTATGAACACAGGAGCACTACTAAAAACGCATATTGATTTAAAGAGAATTCGCCGCGCTGCATTGGCGCGCGTATTGGGTAAATCGCTAAAAAGCGTGATGGACTACGAAAAAAAAGACAGTATTCAAACACGCACTCTTTGGGAAATATGTGTGGTATTAAAGCATAATTTCTTTATGGATATTGCACTTCAATTGCCAAAAGAATTTACTTGTGGTTCTGATATTTTTGAAGAAAAAAACCAACAAATTACTGCTCTTGAAAAAGAAGTAGAACAACTAAAAAGAGATAAAGAGATGTTGATGGAGATTATTAAGAAGTAAGTTTAAAATCACTTCCATAATTTATCTTCTTGCCAATTTTCAGGAAAACCCATTTCCTTTTCTTGTTTCATTGGACAATTTTCCATTAATTTCTTTAATCTATCTTTAAAAGTATTTTGAGGGCTTATTATTTGTAGAACATATTCAATACAACACAATGTCGCATAAAGCTTATTGGTATATACTCTACTATTGTCTAAAAATGGGTAAATAGTATTATAAGGCAACTTTATTGGAACCAATCTTCGATTCCAAATCCTGCCAAGGTGAGCACAAATATTTCTTAAATTAACTCCGTAGCATAAACATAATGTATAGCAGAAGCTAAATTCAACAACAAATTATCAAACGGTTGCTTGATTGCCATTTCGTTAGTAACACCGACACGTTTTAAATTGTTTCGGTGGTTGTAATATTAATTAATAAGTTGCTCATACGTTAATTGATTTTTTTCAAAAGTTAGAATTTTAATTCAATGTAAAGTTGTAAAAAAGTAATGAAAAGTCGTATAAAACAATAGATGTTTGCAAAAACTTTAAATTATTTGGTTTTAAAAATTGTTAATTTTTTAGGAGTTTTTATATTTTAGCATAAAATGTATGTACATTTGTGCAGGCAATTTTGATATAGCATAATCTGCACATGCAGAGGTTACCAGTATTGGTGCGGCTAATCAAAGATTGCTTTTTTTGTTTATATACCCATCAGTTTTAAATTCACTTGCTTTTTCTAATTCAAACTTATTCCTTTTTGGATGGTAATAATTACTGTTTTTACTTCCAAATTTTTCAAAATCATATAAGTCAATAATCAAATTCATTTTTTCTAATAAAGCATTGTAGAACCTACTGTCTTTAAGAAGTATATAGCGTTGCAAAGCCCACATTAAATAATCAATTATACTTAACTCTGGTGTAATGTCACTTGGAATAGTTCTACAATCATAATGGATTGTAATTGGTGTTTTTCGCTTTTTATTATCTCTTTCAATTGCCTTCTCAATTGCCTCTTTAAGTTTTTCTCCAGAATTACCAGTCCTTGTTGATAATAATATTTGATAGAAAACTTCCTCTTTATTTAATCTGTCTTTCAATAAATGATAAACCATATCAAAATAAAATTCACTTTCGGACTTATTGTGTTTTTTATGAAATAAGTCTAAACGTTTTCTTCCAATTACAATATAGGATTTAAATCCTTCTATTTTTCTAATTAACTCCACAAATTTTGCTCTAATCTCAGGCTGATCATTCCTTGCGTGAAAATACCACCCTTTAGGATTTGAAACGCACTTTAAAGAATTATACAGCGAATCATTTTTAATATCTTCTTGAAGATTTTTAATCTTTTTATGTATTTCTTTCTTGTCTTCTAAAACGATCAAACCAAGTAATAATAAAGGTTGAAAACCATCAGTTCCAACAAGTAATTTATTCTTTTTAGCATAAAAAGAAGCATCACCACTTTCATCAATAAATAAATATACTTTCTTTTTATCCATTGCACTAATTCAATTTAAAATTGACTTGTAATCGTTCCAATTCTTCCAATAATGCTTTAGAGATATTTATTTTTACTTTTCTACTAGGCATCGATAAAAGAGTTACCACTCTGTTTTCTTCCGTTGCTGTTGGCGCTTCTTCTATCTCCTCTTCTTCAATTTCAGATTCGGCATCGAGGTTGTCAATATCTATTATTGTATCATTTTCAACAGGAACAATTTCTTTTACAGCAACAAGTTCCTGTTTTTTGATGACTTTTTCAATTTCTAATACTTCAAAAGTTACTGGGTTACTTCCTTCATTTGATTTAAATACCTCGTTTAATTGTTGAATCAAATTCTGATGTAAATCATATATATTCAATTGAATAGAGAGTTTCTTAGCAAAAAGAGGCAACACATCGGCTAATAATTTAGCATCCTGAAACGTGATTTGAGGGTCTGATTTTTTCCCTGTCTCACGATTTACCCAACCGTCTTTTACACCAATTTTGAAATAAATAAATTGATTATTGACCAAGAAATGACGGAATTTTAAATACTCTTCATTGAAAATTCTGAAATCATAGCTTTCTTCATATCCCTCTAGTGTAAACATTGCCCAATCTTTACCGTTCTTTCCTGTTCGATATTGAACGTTGGATATTATGCCTCCAAAAGTCAATGTTTTGCCCACTAAGTTTTCTAGATTTTTTAAATGTGCTAATCTAACATTGCAAAAATATTTCATTTCAAAACGGTAATCATCCAATGGATGACCTGAAATATAAATTCCCACTACTTCTTTTTCCTTGGCAAGTTTTTCCATAGTAGTCCATTCATCACAAGGAGGCACAACAGGCTCGGCAATTTGAACATCACTTGCTTCTCCAAACAGACTCACTTGCGAGGAGTTTTCATTTTCTTGAAACTTACCTCCATAACGCATTGCTTTTTCATAGAAAGTAATTCCTTCTCCTT
The DNA here is from genome assembly GCA_903913315.1 of uncultured Bacteroidota bacterium. GTDB lineage: Bacteria > Bacteroidota > Bacteroidia > Flavobacteriales > Flavobacteriaceae > Flavobacterium. The sequence continues at coordinate 3,013 of CAIWKX010000058.1, forward strand.
CAATATGAAAATATTGTGCACGATGCGTTTCTGAAAAACAATCAAATCCACCGGCATAAGCCAAACTTTCAAATGCTTTTTTGTTGGCGGCACGAAGGTCTATTTTTTTTGCTAAATCAAATATCGATTTATAAGGTTCGTCTTTTCTATTTTTTACAATCGTTTCAACAGCATTGGCACCCACTCCTTTAACGGCGCCCATTCCGAAACGAACAGCATATTCATTATTTACTGTAAACTTATAAAATGACTCATTCACATCAGGGCCCAAAACTTTCAATCCCATTCGTTTACATTCTTCCATAAAGAATGAAACTTGCTTAATATCATTCATATTGTTAGACAATACTGCCGCCATATATTCTGCTGGATAATTGGCTTTCAAATAAGCCGTTTGATAAGCAATCCAAGCATAACAGGTGGAGTGTGATTTGTTGAACGCATATTCAGCAAAAGCTTCCCAGTCTTTCCAAATTTTTTCTAACTTTTCAGCAGAATGACCTTTGGCTTCAGCTTGAGAAATGAATTTTGGTTTCATTTTATCCAAAACGTCACGTTGTTTTTTTCCCATTGCTTTACGCAAAACGTCGGCATCCCCTTTGGAGAAATCAGCCAATTTTTGAGACAAAAGCATTACCTGCTCTTGGTAAACGGTAATTCCGTAGGTGTCTTTTAATAATTCTTCACAGGCATCAATATCGTAAACAATCTCTTCTTCACCATTTTTACGTTTAATAAAACTTGGAATATATGCAATTGGCCCCGGACGATACAAGGCATTCATAGCAATCAAATCGGGGAAAACAGTCGGTTTTAACTCCTTCATGTACTTTTGCATCCCAGGACTTTCATATTGGAAAATCCCAACCGTTTCGCCACGTTGAAAAAGTTCATATGTTTTTACATCATCAATCGGAAATTCATCTGGATTGATATCTATTCCCGTTCTGTATTTTACTAGTTTAACAGTATCTTTAATCAAGGTAAGGGTTTTCAAACCCAAGAAGTCCATCTTTAACAATCCGGCACTTTCAACCACCGAGTTATCAAATTGAGTAACATATAAATCAGAATCTTTGGCGGTTGCTACAGGAACAAAATTGGTAATATCATCGGGTGTTATGATAACACCGCAAGCATGAATTCCGGTATTTCTTAAATTCCCTTCTAATATTTGTGCTTGCTGAATGGTTTCTCCTCCCAAATCGGATGAATTTCCAAGCGCAATTAATTCTTTGACTTTATCAAATTCTTCGGGACGGAGCGCTTTTTTTAACTTATCTTCCTCCATCGAAAAGATTTTAGCCAAATTCAAATTGGTTGGAATCAACTTGGCAATTTTGTCCGCTTCAAAAAGAGGTAAATCCAATACTCTAGCCGTATCACGAACCGAAGATTTGGCCGCCATTGTTCCATAAGTGATGATTTGTGCCACTTGCTTAGAGCCGTATTTATGAATTACATAATCCATTACTTTACTTCGTCCTTCGTCATCAAAATCAATATCAATATCGGGAAGTGAAACCCTATCTGGATTTAAGAATCTCTCAAAAAGCAGATTGTATAATAAGGGGTCAATATTTGTAATTCCGAGACTATAAGCTACCACTGACCCAGCCGCAGAACCACGTCCTGGACCCACAGAAACACCCATCTTTCGGGCTTCGGCTATGAAATCTTGCACAATCAAAAAATATCCTGGATATCCAGAATTTTGTATTGTTAGTAATTCAAAATCTATACGTTCCTGAATTTCTGGGGTGATTTCTTTGTATCTTCTTTTGGCTCCTTCGTACGTTAAATGATATAGGTACTTGTTTTCTCCTCGTTTACCTCCGTCTTCATTATCTTCCTCTACAAGAAAGTTTTCTGGAATGTCAAATTTTGGAAGCAAAACTTCACGAGCTAAATTAAATATTTCAATTTTATCGACAATCTCAGCAATGTTAAAGATCGCTTCTGGAAAGTCTGAAAAAAGTTTTTTCATTTCTTCAGCTGACTTGAAATAATATTCTTGATTGGGCAATCCGAAACGGAATCCACGACCACGACCTATTGGTGTAGATTGTTTTTCTCCATCACGAACACACAGCAAAATATCATGTGCATTAGCGTCTTCTTTATTAATATAAAATGAATTATTGGTCGCAACCGTTTTTACATTGTGTTTTTTTGCCAAGGAAATCAATGTTTGATTCACTCGATTTTCATCTTCCTGATTGTGACGCATTAACTCGATATATAAATCGTCTCCAAAAAGTTCTTTCCACCAAAGCAAAGCTTCTTCGGCTTGGTTCTCGCCAAGATTAAGCACTTTATTTGGAATTTCACCATATAAACTCCCTGATAAAACGATGAGATCCTCTTTGAATTCATTAATAATACCTCTATCGATTCGAGGAACATAATAAAAGCCTTCCGTATAAGCAATAGAGGCCATTTTCGCCAAATTATGGTAACCCTTTTTATTTTTGGCAAGCATCACTACTTGATATCCATTGTCTTTTCGAGACTTATCTTTATGGTTGTCACAAACAAAAAATTCGCAACCAACTATAGGTTTTATAATTGTCTCTGTTGGTTGTTCTCCCGCTTCAATGGCAACTTTATTTTTGGCTTCAGCCGATTTATTATGGTTTAAAATATCGCGAACAAAATGAAAAACACCCATCATGTTCCCTATATCGGTCATTGCCACCGCTGGCATTTTATGCTTTACAGCTGCCGCAACTAAATCTTTAACGGAAACCGTTGATTGCAAAACTGAAAATTGGGTATGATTATGAAGATGAACAAAATCAGTGTCAATTAGAATTTGTTTATTCTCAGAAAGAGTTTCTTTGGATATTGCCACATGCTCTTTTTCTCCAAACTGTTGTCGGATTTTATCAGAAGCTTCTTTAAGATTAATATGTTGTAATCCAATTAACTGAAATGGTTTAGGGTTTTTCAGTTTAAAATTTTCAAAATAATCTTGCTCGACGCCAAGTTCTTTTTTAGTAAAATTTTCAGTACGAATTAGCTCAAAGAAACAACGAGTTGTTGCTTCAACGTCGGCAGTAGCATTATGGGCTTCTGCGAAAGGTTCATTGAAAAGATATTGATGTAATTCGGTTAATGTGGGTAGTTTGAACTTTCCTCCACGTCCACCTGGTAGTTTTAAAAGAGCTGCTGTAACTTCTGTACAAGTATCTAAAATAGGTATTTGTGACATTGGCGACTCGATTCCTTCACGATAGAATTCGCAACCCATAATGTTGATATCAAAACCTACATTTTGACCCACAATATATTTGGTTTTCGACAAAGCAATGTTGAATTTTTCCAACATTACTGAAAGCTGAATTCCTTGTTCTTGTGCTAATTCAGTAGAAATTCCATGAATTCTTTCTGCATCATAGGGAATATTGAAACCGTCTGGTTGCACCAAATAATCATGATGTTCGACAAGATTTCCCATTTCGTCATGCAATTGCCAAGCAATTTGAATACATCTAGGCCAGTTATCAGTATCTGAAATAGGAGCTGCCCATTTTTTAGGTAAACCAGTAGTTTCGGTGTCGAAAATTAAATACATACTTTTAAAAAAATCAAAAAAATCAAAACCAAAATTTTGATTTTGTTATTCTTCAAAAATACATTTTAAGTATAGAAAAGGCAATTTTAGTTATTAACAAAAACAAAAAAACCATTCGAATTAACGAATGGTTTTAAGTATATAATTTAGTTTGAAACTAGTATCTTCCTCTGTTTCCTCCACCATTACTGTCTCTATTTCCGCCACCGTAACCACCGCTACCGCCACCGCGAGAATTTCCACCACCATTGTAACCACCACCACTTGGACGGTTGTTAGAAAAAGATTTTCTTTCTCCTTCTGGTTTAGGTTCTGATTTGTTAACTACAATTGTACGACCATCAACAGTTGCTCCGTTCAATTCAGCTATTGCTTTTTCAGCTTCTTCATCGCTTTCCATTTCAACAAAACCGAAACCTTTACTTCTTCCAGTAAATTTATCAGTGATGATTTTAACAGAACTAACCGATCCGTACACTTCAAAAGACTCTCTTAAATCTGCTTCCTCAATACTCCAAGGAAGACTTCCAACAAAAATATTCATAATAATTTTTTAAAATTCCTGTCAAAGATACTCTAAATAAAATGTAATCTACTATAAATTAGACATTAATTATATATTTAACAAAAAGGCCTTCAATAATTGAAGGCCTTTGAAAAATTGAATTTGTTAATTCTTTTTAAGGAGCGGGTAAAACAGGTACTTTATAAAAAGTCCCATACTGAAAATTTACTTGGTCCCCCCCTAAAGGATTATTATTAGCATTAATCGCATTGAATTTAAAAGTTCCAGTAACAGTACCTCCATTGTTATCAGTGATATCAACTTCGCCATTACTCCCTTCTACATTTAATACTTGTATTGTAGCATTGTTTCCTCCGCCTACAATAGTAATTAAATCCCCAGATTTGTAACCATTTCCGGGTGAAGCTACTCTCACAGAAGTTACAACACCATTTGAATTTGTAATTACAGAAAGTGTTAATCCAGTTCCTGTAACACCAGGTCCACCTATAGTAGCGTGGGAATTACCACAGGTGTAAGTTGTTCCCACCAAAGTGCAATCAGAAACGTAACCTGTTCCTCCTGAAGTCATTGATTGGCTCATTGTTGCAACTGGACCATTAATAATATTAGTTTGATATAAAAGATTGATAGCATTAAATGAAGATGAATAGGTAGCTTTTGTATTTACGTTGGAAGTTCCTAAATAATAGGTTCCCAAAGCTGCGCTAGAAACATTCAAATCAACTTCTTCATCTTGAGCCAGTGCCACAAATGAAAGTGCGCCTGTCTGAGCAGATTTATAGGCTTTCACATCAATTGCTCTAAACAAAACACCGTCTCTGTATGCCTGAAAACCAGGATTATTAAACTTAACATCATTTGAGCAAGAAGAAAACACAATCGAAATTACGATTAGAGAAAATAATTTTTTCATTTTAAATTTGTCATTTACAAATACAAAAATAGTCCTTTTAGCGAATTGACATACTTTTTTTAACTAAAAATCAACCTAATTTATTATTTTTTATATTGCATTAGTTAGAATGGAAAAGTTTTATATCTTTGCACCCTTAATTAACAGAGGTCGAGAACCTCAAAATTTAATCAAAAGATTATGTCAGTAAAAATTAGATTACAAAGACACGGTAAAAAACAAAAACCTTTTTACTGGATCGTAGCAGCAGATGCTCGCGCTAAAAGAGATGGTAAATTTCTTGAAAAATTAGGAACTTATAATCCAACTGTTAACCCAGCTATTATTGATTTAAACCTTGAAGCAGCTGTACAATGGTTACACAATGGTGCACAACCAACTGATACGGCTAGAGCAATCCTTTCTTACAAAGGAGCTTTATTGAAACACCACCTTGATGGTGGAGTTCGCAAAGGGGCTTTAACTCAAGAACAAGCTGATGCTAAATTAGCTAAATGGTTAGACGAAAAAGCTGGAACAGTGGATGCTAAAAAAGACGGGTTGTCTAAAAAACAAGCTGAAGCTAAAGCTAAAGCATTAAAAGCTGAAAAAGAAGCTAACGAAAAACGTATAAATGCTGCTGCTGAAGCTGCAAAAGCTGCTGAAGCACCTGAGGTTGTGGAAGAAGAAGTAGCTGAAGTTACTGAAGAGGTTGTTGCAGAAGTTGCATCTGAAGAAACTCCAGCTGTAGAAGAAGCACCTGCTGCTGAAGAAGCTAGCGAAGAAACAGAAGCTTAATTTAGTGCGATAATGCGTAAAGAAGATTGTTTCTATTTAGGCAAAATCGCTAAAAAATTTAGTTTTAAGGGAGAAGTTCTTATCTATTTAGATACTGACGAACCCGAATTATATGAAGATATGGAATCAGTTTTTGTTGAATTCAACAAAAACTTGGTTCCATTTTTTATTGAAAATAGCAATTTACATAAAGGTGATTTTCTTCGTGTTAAATTTGAAGATGTAGATTCTGAAGAAGATGCTGATGAAATTATGGGATGTGAAATTTACCTCCCTTTAAATATGCTGCCAAAACTAACGGGTAACAAATTTTATTTTCACGAAGTTATCGGATTTGAAATTGAAGACCTGCGTTTGGGTGTTTTTGGAAAAATTGTTTCAATAAACGACACTTCAGCCCAACCTCTATTTGAAGTCATTAATGGTAGTGTGGAAATTCTTGTTCCAATGATTGACCAATTTCTAGTCAAAATCGATAGAGAAAATAAGAAAGTAATCATGAATTTACCGGAAGGACTTGTTGAAATGTATCTTTAGAAAAGTGTTCAGTTGTTAGTATTCAGTTCAAAAATATAAAATCTTCAATCGTTAATCCATTTGTTTCAATTCAAACAATTTACTGTTCAACAAGATCGATGTGCCATGAAAATTGGAACCGACAGTGTTTTGCTTGGTGCTTGGTGTCCTATTGACAATAACCCATTTTCAGTTTTAGATATTGGTGCTGGCACTGGCGTTTTATCCCTAATGTTGGCACAAAGAAGTAATGCCGAACAAATTGATTCATTAGAAATAGACGAAAATGCCTATGAACAATGTGTAGATAACTTTGAAAATTCACCTTGGTCAGACAGATTGTTTTGTTTTCATGCGGGTTTAGATGAATTTATTGAAGAGCCTGAAGACGAATATGATTTAATCATTTCCAATCCCCCTTTTTATTCAGAAGATTATAAAAGCGATAACTTACAACGTGATTTAGCTCGCTTCCAAGATGCTTTACCATTTGAAAATTTAGTTGAAGCTGCAGAAGTATTATTGTCTGAAAACGGAATTTTTGCTGTAATTATCCCTTTTAAAGAAGAAGAAAAATTCACTGAATTGTGTGCCAAAGTTGAACTCTTTCCCGTAAAAATTACTCGAGTAAAAGGTTCACAAAACACACCAATTATCAGAAGTTTATTGGCTTTCAAACGTTATGAATTAGCAACATTACTAGTTGATGAACTGACTATAGAAATTGCAAGGCATCACTATACTGATGATTATATTGAATTGACCAAAGAGTTTTATTTGAAGATGTAGAATTTTACGTCACTCAAAATTTTAATTCTAATTTTACCATAAAAATTGTCATATTCTTAAAATTTATAACATTCGTTGAATGATATAATAAATATGTTTATGTAAATTTGCACTCATTTAAAATTTCAACCAAATGAAACCAGATTTATTTCAAGCTCCCGATTATTATTTGTTAGATGATTTGCTAACAGAAGAACATAAATTAGTAAGAGATTCTGCCCGTGCATGGGTAAAACGTGAAGTTTCTCCAATTATTGAAGACTTTGCACAGCGCGCTGAATTCCCTAAACAAATTATTAAAGGTTTGGGAGAAATCGGAGGATTTGGTCCTTATATCCCAGAAGAATATGGGGGTGCTGGATTAGATCAAATTTCGTATGGTTTAATCATGCAAGAAATTGAAAGAGGTGATTCTGGAGTTCGTTCTACCTCATCGGTGCAATCGTCTTTGGTTATGTATCCAATTTGGAAATTTGGAACAGAAGAGCAACGAATAAAATATTTACCAAAATTAGCTACGGGAGAATTCATGGGCTGTTTTGGATTAACTGAACCAGATTTTGGATCAAACCCTAGTGGAATGGTGACCAATTTCAAAGACATGGGCGACCATTATTTATTAAATGGTGCTAAAATGTGGATTTCAAATGCCCCTTTTGCTGATATTGCAGTTGTTTGGGCAAAAAATGAAGAAGGAAGAATCCATGGATTAATTGTAGAACGTGGCATGGAAGGCTTTACAACACCAGAAACTCATAATAAATGGTCACTTCGTGCTTCAGCAACTGGAGAATTAATTTTCGATAATGTTAAAGTTCCAAAAGAAAATCTTATGCCAGGAAAATCTGGTCTTGGAGCACCAATGCAATGTTTAGATTCTGCTCGTTATGGAATTGCTTGGGGTGCTATCGGTGCCGCTATGGATTGTTATGATACTGCTTTGCGTTATGCTAAAGAAAGAATTCAATTTGACAAACCCATCGCTGGAACCCAATTGCAACAAAAAAAACTAGCCGAAATGATTACGGAAATCACAAAAGCACAATTGCTTACTTGGAGATTAGGGGTTTTAAGAAATGAAGGTCGTGCTACTACAGCTCAAATTTCAATGGCAAAAAGAAATAATGTTGATATGGCAATTCACATTGCTCGTGAAGCAAGACAAATTCTTGGAGGAATGGGTATTACAGGCGAATATTCTATCATGCGCCACAGCATGAATTTGGAATCAGTAATTACCTACGAAGGAACTCATGATATCCACTTATTGATTACTGGTGCTGATATCACAGGGATTCCCGCATTCAAATAAAAAATTAAACAATAAATAAAATTGATATAAAAAGCTTCTCTAATACGAGAGGCTTTTTTACATTTACACAAAAATAACAAGATGACTATTCAATCCATCAATCAAAATATTCAGAGCTATAAAAATCAATTGCTTACTCATTCTTTATATGAAAATGTTAGATCAATTGACGATTTACATTGCTTTTTAGAAAATCACATCTATGCTGTTTGGGATTTTATGTCATTGCTAAAAGCATTACAAAATAATTTGACCTGCACTACGACTCCTTGGTTACCCATAGGAAATCCTGAAATTCGCTATTTAATCAATGAAATTGTAGTAGCTGAAGAAACAGATTTGGCGTTGGATGGTTCAAGACAAAGTCACTTTGAAATGTATTTGGATGCAATGCAACAATCTGGAGCAAATACAATTCCTGTCATTAATTTTTTAGAAAATGTTAAAAGCACACAAAACATTTTTGTTTCTATCAAACAAAGTGATTTGCATCCTAATGTAAAATCTTTTCTGGACTTTACTTTCCGAATAATTGAAGAAGGAAAATCACATAAAATTGCCGCTGCATTTACTTTTGGAAGAGAAGATTTGATTCCGAGTATGTTTACAGAAATTTTAAAAAAATTCCAAACTAATTTTCCTGAAATTAATCTGTCTAAATTGATTTATTATTTTGAACGACACATCGAACTTGATGCTGATGAACATGGTCCGATGGCCATGCAAATGATTTCAGAATTATGTGGTTCAAACGAAACCAAATGGAAAGAAGTTGAAGAAATTTCGATTCAATCTTTAGAAAAAAGAATTGGACTTTGGAATGCCATTGAAGAACTAATAAGACATAAAGAATTAGAAATGATATAATAAAAAAGCGAGAATAAATTCTCGCTTTTTTATTTATTGTTCTGGTGCTATTTGAATTTCCAATCCGTAAATTTCACTTGTTATTGGAATTTGACAACCCAATCTACTATTGTCTTTTACATGATAGGCTTCTGATAACATAGCTTCTTCATCGTCATTGCGCTCCGTTTTTAAAACATCATTTAAAACATAGCACTGGCATGAAGCACACATTGCCATCCCACCACAAACTCCTACCGTACCTTCTGGCGCTAATTCATACATACGAATTAACTCCATCACATTCAAATTCATGTCGGTTGGTGCCTGAACTTCATGCTGCACGCCTTCTCTATCAGTAATTTTTATAGTTACGTCTTGTGGCATTATTCTTCTTTCAATTTTTTTAATTGTTCTATATCCGCTAAATCTTTAAACCTACCTGAGGCTTGTTTATTTTTTATTAAATCTTCAAAATCGATATAGCAAATTTGTAATTTATCAACTTTAAAAAACTTACGCTTTTTAAAACTTTCTTTAAATATCAATCCATCAACTTGAGTTAATATTTCAATTTTAGTAGGTTCTATCCCAATTCCCCAAACATTAAAACTATCATTTGAAAACTGTTCTTGAGGAAATATTGGTGCTCTAAAATCTAAATATACTTTTTTTAATTTTTGATAATTATAGTCTGTTCTCTCGATCCATAAGTCCATATCGCCAGTACTTCTAACATAACCATGTAATACAACTGCATATCCACCAACTAATAAAAAATCAACTTTGTGCTTTTCTAAAAGCATAAGAAATTCTAAAAAATCAGCGTTAAAGATATTATTTGACATGTTTTCTTGCAAAAGTAACTTTCCTATCAACTTTAGAATTAGATGTTACATTAAAAATAGAATTTATGATAAAACAAGCGCAATTCAATCTCTCTATTGGTGATTTATCTTTATAAAAAGTAACGTGATTGTCTGCTTCTTCAAAAGTTGATTTTGAAACAATTGATCTATCCATTCTATATTTCTCCATAACTTCTTTTAAAGAAACAAATATAAAAATTTAATCAATCGATTTAACAACTGCTTTTTCAGCTTCTTTTCTAGTTCCATCAAATCCGTCAACTCCAGAGACCGTAGTATATTTTAAAACATATTTCTTACCCGGATTAATTCGTTGGTAAACACTTTGACACATTAAAGTTGCCTCGTGAAAACCACATAATATTAATTTCAATTTTCCTGGATAAATGTTTACGTCGCCAATGGCATAAATTCCTGGTATGTTGGTTTGATAATCTAAAGCGTTATTTACTTTGATGGCATTTTTTTCAATTTCTAATCCCCAATTGGCAATCGCTCCTAATTTTGGAGTCAATCCAAAAAGCGGAATAAAGAAATCGGTTTCAAAAACTTGTTGAACGCCTTCATTTTCTAAAGTTATACTTTCAACATGATTTTTACCATGTACTCCAACCACTTCAGCTGGTGTAATTAAATTGATTTTACCCAGTTTTTTCAATTCTTGTACTTTTTCTACAGAATCTAATGCGCCGCGGAACTCATTTCTTCTATGAACTAATGTTACTTCTGAAGCAACATTGGAAAGGAAAATACTCCAATCAAGAGCTGAATCTCCACCTCCTGCTATTACAATTCGTTTGTCACGGAATAATTCAGGGTCTTTTACAAAATACTCCACTCCTCTTTCTTCGTAGAATGAAATATTTTCAAGTTGTGGTTTTCTTGGTTCAAAAGTTCCTAAACCGCCCGCTATGGCAATAGCTTTTGCATGGTGTTTTGTTCCTTTATTGGTAGTAACTATAAATGTTCCGTCTTCTAATTTATCAATGGTTTCTGCTGTTTCCGCCAAGGTAAAGCCTGGTTGAAATTGCTTGATTTGTTCCATTAAATTATTTACTAAATCACCCGCTAAAACTTCGGGATAACCAGGGATGTCGAAGATAGGTTTCTTTGGATACAATTCTGCTAGTTGTCCTCCGGGTTGTGGAAGTGCGTCAATAATATGACATTTTAATTGCAATAATCCTGCTTCAAAAACGGCAAAAAGTCCAGTTGGACCTGCACCTATTATGAGTATATCGGTTTCAATCATTCTTTTAAATTTAAGATTGGCAAAGTAACAAAGTGACAAAGTCTTTTAATATGATTTTTATCATATTAAAAGACTTACTCAATGTTCTCTACTGTTTCTACTTGTGGAGCGTACTTTTTAATAGTTGATTCAACACCTGCTCTTAGTGTCATTTGATTGACACTACACCCAGTGCAAGCACCTTCAAAACGTACTTTCACATGTTTTGCATCCTCAATTGATACTAATGAAATATCTCCACCATCTGAATTCAAAAAGGGTCTGATTTCGTTTAGGGCTTTTTCTATGCTCAAGGTCAATTCTTCGTTTGTCATATTTTTTAGTTTTCAGTCGCAGTTTTCAGTCGCAGTTTTCAGTCCTATAAATGAACTGTTAACTGCCACTGTAAGCTGAATACTATTTCTTTACAGCAGAACATCCTGCCATTGTAGTTATTTTTATTGCTTCTGTTGGAGCAAGATTTTCATTTCTGTTTACCGTTTCTTGCACTACATTTCTAGCAATCTCCTCGAAAACTTTTTCTAATGGAGAAGCTGTTTGTAATGCTGCAGGACGACCATAATCTCCCGCTTCACGAATGCTTTGTACTAATGGTACTTCTCCTAAAAATGTAACTTTTAAATCTTCTGCAAGGTGTTTAGCGCCTTCTTGTCCGAAGATATAATATTTGTTATTTTGCAATTCTTCTGGTGTGAAATAGGCCATATTTTCTATAATTCCTAACACTGGAACGTTGATGCTTTCTGACATAAACATGGATACTCCTTTTCGTGTATCTGCTAATGCAACAGCTTGCGGTGTACTCACAATAACGGCTCCTGTAATTGGCATTGATTGCATGATTGACAAATGAATATCACCTGTTCCTGGCGGTAAATCGATTAACATGAAATCTAGTTCACCCCAATCGGCATCAAAAATCATTTGGTTTAATGCTTTGGCAGCCATGGGTCCACGCCAAATAACGGCTTGACTTGGAGAGGTAAAAAATCCTATTGAAAGTAATTTTACTTCATAACTTTCGATTGGTTTCATTTTGGACTTACCGTCTACTTCTATTGAAATTGGTTTTTCATTTTCCACATCAAACATGATGGGCATGCTTGGTCCATAAATATCGGCATCAAGAACTCCAACTTTGAATCCCATTTTGGCCAACGTAACAGCAAGATTTGCGGTAACTGTTGATTTTCCCACACCTCCTTTTCCGGAGGCAACTGCAATAACATTGCTGATTCCGGGGATTGATTTTCCTTTAATTTCGTTTGGATTTTCTTTAGCTTCGACTTTGATGTTCACTTTTACCACAGCCTCTGGTGAAAACTGCTCGTGAATTAGTTTTTTAATATCGTCTTCCGCTCGTTTTTTAATGTGCATTGCTGGAGTTGAAAGTATTAAATCGACTACAACCTCATCGCCAAAAGTGATTACGTTTTTTACGGCACCACTTTCTACCATGTTTTTTCCTTCTCCTGCAATAGTTATTGTTTCTAATGCTTTAAGGATTTCTTTTCTATCTAGCTTCATTTGCTATTTGTTGTTTATGATTTATAATTATAAAAACCATAGTATTAAACTTAATATGAATTGCAAAGATAATACGAAATCCTTTGAAACTGTAGTTAATAGATTGAAAATATTTATGTTGATAAAGTGGTGATTTGAAGTGAAATTGTTAAAATTTGTAAAATCAAATTTCACCCTCGGAGGGTGAATTTTCACCCTATTAGGCTCAATTTTCAGGCTCGGAGGGTGAATTTTCAGGCTATTAGGCTCAAATTTCAGGTTTGGAGGGTGAAATTTCAAAATTTGGATAAGCTCTTTGTAGAAATAATCAGCAGAATTAAACTGGAACAGTTCTATTTTAAATGAAAATTTAAAAAATAATCATAAATAAATTAAATTTGACTTATACAAATTTAAGTATGGGATTAAGTATTCATTATAGTGGAAGATTAAAAACAGTAACCGATTTAAAATCTTTAATTGAAGATATAAAAGATGCTGCAACCATTGAAAATTGGGACTATTTTATTTTTAATGAGAAATTTGAAAATGACTCTTTTTCTGAAATTATTGACTCTAAAAATTTATTTGGAATAATGCTTTCTCCTGTAAAATGCGACCCTTTTGTGTTTCATTTTTATCGAATGGCAGGATGAGTGGAATAATCAATTTTAATGTGATGCAAATTGAAAATGTAATTGATGAAGATTTAATATATACCATTACTACAAAAACTCAATTTTCAGGACATGAAACTCATAAAAAATTAATTTTACTATTGGATTATGTAAGCAAAAAATATTTAGAAGATTTTAAATGTCTAGACGAAGGTTTTTATTGGGAAACTAGAGATGAAAATTTACTTAAAAAAACATTTGCAAAACAAACAAATCTAATCGATAGTTTTATGAGTTCAATAGAGATGATTCCTATTAAAGAAGATGAAAATATTGAAGATTATTTAATTAAAATAGCAGAAAACACTATGAAAAAGGAAGAAAATGAAGAACAAGATTTACCAAAATTAAATCTTGAACAAGAAAATGAATATAAAAAAATGAAATTATCGCTCGAACATGATGTTTTTTTTTCTGAAAATAAGAATTCTAATCTGCCCGCTGAAATAGAAGGTCAGTTTTTAGATTATGTTATGAATTTTGAAATTTTATATAAAAATGCTAAACAAATTTCTGTTTATAATAAGATTGGAAAACCTGAATTCAAAGCAGCTGATGCATTAGATGATGAAGAAATTAATATAGAATTAGAACGTATTGAAGCACTAATGCACAATAACAACTTGACTTTAGATGTCATTTGTGATTATGAAGATGAAGATCGTCTACTCTATAAATTTATTACAGAGGAACTTTTTGACCATAAAATTGATGATATAAACATTCCTGATATGATTACTCATTTCATTTATGAAGAATTTCATCCAAATAATGAATATGATATTGAAAATGCGTGTACTGACTTTATAGAAATGTTTTTGAATACAAAAAGCGATATGTATGAAAAATATCATTCAAAAGATGTAATTAATCACGAAGTACTTAATAATTTTAGAAGTTTATTCAAAAAATTTAAAATTAAATATTACAAATTTGGTGACATTACAATTAGCGATGATATTGCAAAAGCTACTTTTGTTATTGATTTTTTTGGGAAAACTAAAGGCTTAGAAACGAAAATAGTATATTCAGGAAATGGAGAAATGACTTTCAAACATGAACATGGATATTGGTATGTACAAAATGTAATATTACCAATTGTGGATTAATAAACTTCTGGTTGCCAGAAGTGTTTTTCGAAATCTATAATTTGGTTGTCAATAACTTTTATTCCTTCGTTTTCCAGTAGTTGCTGCATGAGGTTGGTGCCATCAAAATGGTGTTTGCCTGAGAGCAGTCCTTTTCGGTTAACAACTCGATGGGCAGGAATGTCTTCTCTATTGTGGGAAGCGTTCATTGCCCAACCGACCATTCGGGCTGAACGGGCTGTGCCGAGTGCTTTGGCAATGGCACCATAGGAAGTTACTTTTCCTTCGGGAATTTGTTTTGCAATGGCATAGACACGCTCGAAGAAATTTTCTTCCATTAGAAGTAGTTTTTAATGACGTTAAATAAGGTAATAACAGCAATTAATCCGGTAATTGTGCCTATTATTTTATTCATATTATTTATAAAATAATCGGCCTTGGATTTCATTTTATTAAAAAAGGTAACGTATAAATAAAATATCGAAAACGAGCCTATCACTACACCTGACACTAAACTGTAAATAGAAACGGAATTGAATGTAAAAACATTGTAAGTTGCCAATGTAATACTCACTAACGCATAATAAGGAATAGGAAAAAAGTTAATGGCTGATATTAACATTCCCATAAAAAACCGACTTCGTTTGCTTTTTAAATGAAAGTCATCATCGGTTTGAAGATTGGGGTTTTTAGCAAAAAATAAATAATAAATGGAAATTCCGATGAAAATGACTAATCCTACTTTATGCAATAGAACAACAATATCTTTATGACCATTAATGTATTGGGCAAAAATTACAGAGATATAGGTTTGGTAAAAAATAACTATCAATGCTCCTAAAACAAACATCATGGCTCGCTTTTTACCATCAGTCAAACTCACTTTGGCGGCTGTTAAATTGATAAGTCCAGGAGGTAATACGCCAATAAACGCAGCTATAAAACCAGATAGAAAAGGAATAAAAACTGACATCTATTTTATTTTAAAACGAATGTAAGTAATTGCTTTGTTAATTTCCAAATATTGCTTTTCATAAAAAGTTTGGATTTGAGTTACTTCGCTTGGTGCGCCTTCGTTTTTATAGACATTGTGATTGGCATATAAAACTTCGTGTCCTTCTCCATGCAACAAGCCAAGAGTATAGCCATGCATGAATTCGGAATCGGTTTTAAGGTTGACAATTCCATCTGGTTTTAGAATCGTTTTATAGAGCTTTAAGAATTCCGAATTGGTCATTCGGTGTTTGGTCCTTTTGTATTTTATTTGTGGATCGGGAAAAGTAATCCAAATTTCATCGACTTCGTTTTCGACAAAAATATGATTGATTAATTCAATTTGAGTTCTTATGAATGCTACATTGTGCATCCCGCTTTCTATTGCCGTTTTAGCACCACGCCAAAATCGGGCTCCTTTTATATCAATACCTATAAAGTTTTTGTCTGGAAAACATGCTGCTAATCCGACGGAATATTCACCTTTTCCGCAACCTAATTCAATAATTATTGGATTGTCATTTTTGAAAAAATCTTGATTCCATTTACCTCTAAGCGGGAAACTATTGCTTACAACTTCTTCTCTTGTTGGTTGAAAAACATTATTAAATGTTTCGTTTTCCTTAAATCTCTTTAGTTTATTTTTACTTCCCACGATTAAATTTGATGTTTTGGCAAAATTACGGAAATATATAAGAACAAAAATAGTTTTACCTTGCAATGCAAAAATTAATCCTTAAGCTTAAAATAGATTTTGAAAAATCCATTTAAAAATATTCTTATTGCTCCATTAAATTGGGGGCTGGGACATGCTACTCGTTGTATTCCTATCATTAAAGAATTAGAAAAAAATGGATGGAATCCGATAATTGCTTCTGATGGTGCAGCGTTATCATTATTAAAAAAAGAGTTTCCACATTTATTAGCGTTGGAACTTCCGTCCTACAACATAGAATACTCAGAAAAAGCAAGAAATCTAAAATGGAAGCTATTAAAAAACAGTCCCAAAACAATGATGGCTGTTTGGAATGAAAAAAAAACAGTCTCCAATTGGGTTTCAAAATACAATCTTTGTGGTATCATTTCCGACAATAGAATGGGGGTGTATTCTAAAAAGATTCCTTCAGTTTATATAACGCACCAACTTACTGTTTTATCTGGGAAAACGACTTGGCTAACTACTGCAATACATCGATTTTTTATTGAAAATTTTACTGAATGTTGGATTCCAGACATGAAAGATTCTGTAAATCTTACCGGCATTTTAGGACACATAAAAAATACAACGCTAAAGCTGCAGTATATCGGAATTTTAAGTCGATTTGAAAAACAAAATCTTCCTAAAAAATATGATTTAATGGTTGTTCTTTCTGGCCCAGAACCTCAACGAACAATGTTAGAAGAAAAATTAATTAACGAATTACAACACTACAAATCAAACGCAATCTTTATAAAAGGGAAAGTTGAAATGGAACAAAAAATAGAAGTAGTGAATAATATTACTTACTATAACTTTATGCAAACAGAACAATTAGAGCGCACTTTTAATGAAAGTGAAATAGTGCTTTGTCGTTCGGGATATACCTCTATAATGGATATTGCTAAATTGAACAAAAAAGCTTTTTTTATACCTACTTCAGGTCAATATGAGCAAAAATATTTGGCAAAAAGGAATAAGAAATTTGGTTTTAGCCCTTATTGTAAATTAAATAATTTTACTATTGGCAAACTCGAAGAAGTGAATTTATATAAAGGATTTCAAAACGTTCAGTTTCCAAACATCAATTGGCAGGCACTTTTTTCTATATTTGAGAAGCAATAAAAAAAGGCAAACTATTGAATTCAATAATTTGCCTTTTTGTTTAAAAATCACCTTAATTATTTACTTTCGTTTTTTAAGATTTTTGCATTTATCATAAAATATACTGATTCTACAACATTAGTACTGTGTTCAGAGATTCTTTCCATATGTTTTAAAATCATTACTAAATGAGTTCCAGACACTACTGCTTTAGAGTTTTCTTTCATTTCAGCAATAATATCGTGGATTGCTTTTTCGCTTTTAATTCTAATAATTTTATTCATACTAAAGACTTCTTCTATACTCTTAGCATCTAAATTTTCAAAACAATAATTTGTTTTAACTATTATTTGTTCCACATCTTTAGCTAAATTAGCAATATCATGCTTCACTATCAAATCGTGCTTTTCCTTAACACTTTTTGATTTTTTAATAATGCTCATTGATAAATCACCTATTCGCTCAATTTCATTACTAATGCGCAAGGCCGACATTACAAACCTTAAATCGGAAGCAACGGGATGTTGCAAAGCAAAAATAGTTTGACAAACATTATCAATTTTTAATTCTAACTTATCAATTTTATCTTCCTTCTTTTTGATTTCTTTTATTTCAGAAATAGCTTCTGAGAGTAACGCATTCATTGCTTCAAAAACTTGTTCTTCCACCAAATTTCCGATTTTAATAATTTCTCTTTTTAATTTATCTAATTCTAACTCGTAATTTGACATATTTATATTTTTAATTTATTATAATGGCTAAAATATTGATTATTTTTATTTTAACTTAAATCTAATAATTTTATCCAAATTTACCCATTAAATATTCTTCTGTTCTTTTATCTGTGGGTTTTGTGAACATATCTTTTGTTTTTCCGTGTTCTACCAATTCTCCCAAATACATAAACATTGAATTATCTGATAATCTAGCAGCTTGTGCCATATTGTGTGTAACTATTACAATAGAGTAATCTTTTTTTAAAGTAACGAGCAATTCCTCAATTTTTAAAGTAGCTATGGGGTCTAACGCAGAAGTGGGCTCATCAAGCAAAATCACATCTGGTTTCATGGCAACAGTCCTTGCTATACAAAGTCGTTGTTGTTGTCCACCAGATAAAAAATTACCTCTTTTATGTAATGAATCTTTTACTTCCGACCAAAGAGCCACGTCGTTTAATGATTTTTCAACAATTTCATCTCTTTCTGATTTTTTTTGACGTATCCCATTTAGTTTATATCCAGCAATAACATTATCATAGATACTCATACTTGGAAAAGGGTTTGGGCTTTGGAAAACCATTCCAATTTTTCGTCTTAAATCGGTAGTTGAAAGTGATGCTATATTTACATCATTTAAATAAATATTTCCTTCTGTAGTAATTTGAGGATATAATTCATGCATTCTATTAAATGCTCTAAGCAAACTACTTTTTCCGCAACCTGAAGGCCCCATAATTGCTGTAATTTGATTTCTTTTAATATCAACATTTACATTAGACACTGCATTTTTATCAGAATCGTAGGATACATAAAAATCTTCTACTTTAAGGACAGTTTTTTTTATTTCTAAATTTGACATGAATAATTATTTTCGTTTTGATATAATTCGTTTTGATATTAAATTAAGAACTAGTACTAGGAACACCAAAAACAGAGAGGAACTCCATACTAAATCTACCAAATTTGGATCGTTATAAAACTGCCAAATAAGTAACGGGACTGCATCCACAGGTTTGTTCAAATTAAAACTTAATGTGGGATTTCCTAATGCCGTTAACATTAATGGAGCTGTTTCTCCAATTACTCTAGAAATAGCCAGAAGAATGCCTGTTAATAGCCCACTTAATCCTGTTGGAATCAAAATTTTTAATAATATCTTATGATAAGGAATTCCTAATGCCAATCCTGCTTCTTTAATAGAATTAGGAATCATTTTAAAAGTCTCTTCTGTTGAACGTATAATCAGTGGTAACATCATTATAGCAAGCGCCATACTTCCTGCTAGTGCTGAAAATCCATGCGTTACATTTTTTACAATCCAAATATAAGAAATAATACCTAAAACAATTGACGGAGCTCCTTGCAATATATCGGACACATCTCTAACAATATTAGCATAGCGACTTTTCCCATTTTCATATAGAAAAATTCCAATTAAAAGCCCCAAGGGGATAGCAACTATACTTGCAACAGTTACCATAATTAATGTTCCTCCAATACCATTAAGGATTCCTCCTGGAATTCCTTTTCCACTACTTACTGCCATCATAGCCTCAAAAGAATCTGGGGCAACTTTAGTGAAAAAATCAAAATTAATTTGTTTTATACCTTTTTTTATTAATTCGAAGAGAATAAAGAATACAGGGGTTGTGGCAATTATTGCAAAAACAACAACAAATATTTGAATGATTTTATTTTTTATATATCTCTTTTTTTGGTTGCCCGTAGCTTGAAGTATTTCCAATTTTAATGTTTTTGACATGATTTAAGCAAATTTCTTTATTATAAGTTTACCTATTCCATTAATAAATCCAGTAACAACGAATAAAAGAAGACCAATAGCTATTAATGAACTTAGTTTTAAACCAGAAGCTTCGCCGAATTGATTGGCGATAACACTAGCCATAGTATTTCCAAGGCTAAAGATTCCCTTAGGCATAAGATTAGAGTTTCCAATTAGCATTGTGACCGCCATAGTTTCTCCAAGCGCTCTTCCTAAAGCTAAAATATAACTTGCAATAATTCCAGATCTTGCCACAGGTATCGTAACGTTGGTAATAACTTCTAAACGGGTGGCGCCTAGTGAATAAGCAGCTTCTTTGAGGTGGTTTGGCACCAATGAAATAATTTCGGTACTTATTGATGTTGCATAAGGAATAATCATAATAGCCAAAACTATACTTGAGGTAAAAATGCCATATCCTTGCGTATTTTCACCTAAATTAAAAAGTAATGGTCTTAAATAATAAAACCCCCAAAGACCATAAACAATTGAAGGAACTCCTGCCAATAAATCAATTAACGTTCCTATAATTTTTGCAACCAAAGTTCCTTTATAATATTCACCAATAAAGAGTGATGTTGAAAAGGCAAAAGGTATACATATTATCAAAGCTAAAAGAGAAGTGATTACAGTTCCTACTATATAAGTAAGCGCACCATATTGTTCTTTCCCTTCAGTCGGATCCCATTTATCAGAATAAATAAAACTAAATCCATACTTCTCAAAAACAGGAAAAGCCCCACTAATTAAAGTGAGGACAATTCCGCTTATTAGAATAATTAAAATGAAAGATGCTATAAATAATATTCTTTTAGTTACTTTTTCACTATTCATCTAATTTTACTTATATATTTATTTTCTAATTTTATTTTAAAAGTGCTTTACCATTATAGGTTACAGTTCTCAAAATACCTTTAGCCATTTTAACAACTTTTGCAGGTAGTGGTGCATAGTTTAACTGTTTAGCCATACCTTGAACTTCAGGATTTAACATCCAATCGATTAGTTTAACTGTTTCTTGAGCTTGAGCTAATGAACGACCATTATAATTTTGGTTTTTATACAATATAATCCAAGTAAAACCACTAATTGGGTAAGCTTTAGCTTCAGCAGAATTAGTTTCCATTACTCTTGTATCTGCAGGAATATCACTTTTACCAGCAGCGCTTACAGCATCAACAGTTGGCATAATAAATTTACCCGCTTTATTTTGAATAGCTGCAAAAGAAATCTTTTTAGAAAGTTCAGCATATTCAGATCCAACATATCCAATAGCTCCATCTGTTGATCCTATAGTTCCAGCAACACCAGGATTTCCTTTTGCTCCCATACCTACAGGCCAGTTTAGCGTTTTACCTGCTCCAATTTTAGTTTTCCATTCCTCGCTAACTTTACTCATATAATCACTAAAGATAGCTGTAGTACCACTACCATCAGAGCGATAAACCACTGTTATTTTTAAATTAGGGAATTTCGTTTTAGGGTTTAATTTTTTAAGTTCTGCATCGTTCCAGTTTGTAGTTTTACCCATGAAAATTTTAGTAAGTAATGCAGGTGTTAAATTAATTGAGCCTATTCCTGGCAAATTGTAAACAATATCTACTGCTCCACTACAAGTAGGAATATGAACTACTTCTGAAGGCATTTTCTTCATATCGTCATTTGATAAAAAAGCATCACTTCCACAAAAATCTACAACTTTATCTTTTAAACTTGTAATCCCTGCTCCAGAACCTGTCAAACCATAAGAAACAGTAACACCAGTTTTTGCTTGATATTTACCGAAAGCCGCTTTATATATTGGTCCTGCGAAAGTAGAACCTGCTGCAGAAATACTAATACCTGAACCTTGCAAAGTTCCAACTTCATTAGTTTTAATAGGATTTAAACCTCCGATACCCACAAAAGACATCAACCCAATTGATACGATTCCAAAAAGCACTAATTTTTTCATTTTTTTTGTTTTTAATTAGAATTCATTAAAAATTTATTCTGTTTTTTTTATTAATAATTTACATCGTTCTTTAGTAACAAATGCTATTATTTTACACCGCAAAGGAATATCAATTATCGCAACTCAAAGTTAAATTAACATTAACAATAAGTTATGTAATCATTAATGCAAATCATCTTTAATTAACCCACTAAATGAATCACTATTCTTTCTCTTTTAAAGCTTTTAATGCACATTAGAAGGTAGTGAAATTGTTTAACTTTTTTTAAAATAGCTTATCAATTTATTTTTTGTTTGTTATAAATAACAAAGAGACTCGACTATAATTTAATTAATCGAACCTCTTTGCTTTAAAATGGAAATCTTTTATAAAACAGTTAAAATCTATCTCACAAAAAAAGTATACTATTGTTTTTTAATTGACTCTAGTCCCATCTTTAATTTCTTCGTTTGCGTTCAAAATCAATGTATCATTTTCTTTAAGTAATTCGCTAAAGATTTCCACTTTACCATCAGCTTCTAAACCAAGTATTACATTTATCCTTTGTGTTTTTTTATCTATTACTTTTATCACAAAAGTACCTTCGCTTGTACTAATAACAGACGATTTTTTTACTACAAAAGGGGTTTTAGTACTTTTTAAAGCCAATATAACTTCAGCAACCATTCCTGGCAGTAATTTACCATTTGTATTATTAACATCCAATTCAATACGTTCAGAGCGTAACTTAAGATCAAGAGCTCCGGACAATCTACTTATTTTCGCAGTAAAAAGTTGTCCTGGCAATGAGTTAACGCTAAAATTAATTGGATCACCCAATTTTAAATACCCTGTATACGCTTCAGGAATTGAAACCGATAATCTAAGTTTATTCTGATCTTGTATTGTTAATAATGGTGTTGAAGCTCCTTGTCCAACATAAGCACCAATATTGCTGTTTCTGGATGTTATTTTTCCTGTAAAAGGAGCCTTAATTTGCAAATAACTTTGCATCGCTTGAACTTCTTTATATTTAGCACGAGCAGCTGCTAATTGTGCAAAATCAGATTTCTTTTTTGATAAAGCCATTTCTAAATCGTTTTTAGAAATTGTTCCTTCAACTTTGCTTGTTTCAAATATGCGTTCATAAGTGCTATTACTAGCTGTATAAATAGCTTCATGTGAATGCAAACTTGATTCTGCAGCAGAAAGCTGTGAACTTAACTCTGGTGCTTCAAGTTGAATAAGCAATTGTCCTTCTTTGACTTCTGAACCGATATCCACTTTAAGTGATTTGACGTAACTATTTACTTTTGCAAATAAATCAACCTGATTAAAACTAGACAATTCAGCGGGTAAGCGAAGATTCGTAGTGAGTTGTGCTTTTGCTAAAACAAAGGTTTCCGTTTTGGGTTCTATTTTAACAACTTTTTCATTTTTTTTTGGATTACAACTACTTAGAATAACTAGTGCTATAATAAGTAGCGAGATTGATTGTACTATTTTATTTTTCATTTTATGATTTTATTGATGATATATAATGGATGCTTTCTTCATCTTCAGGGTCTAAAGAAATTGATTTTGTGGATGTTTTTTCTTGTGTCCAAGCAAAAATTAAAGGCAAGATTAATAATACGGTAAAAGTTGAAAATAATAATCCTCCGATAATAGCTCTTCCTAATGGAGAAACTTGTCCTCCGCCTTCTCCAAAACCACTTGCCATTGGTAACATTCCGGCAATCATAGCGGCACTAGTCATTATTATTGGGCGAAGTCGTAAGCCAGCTGCCTCTCTTGCCGCTTCTAAGGCATTCCCATTTTTTTTACGTAATTGTTCGGCATTGGTAATCAGTAAAACAGCATTGGCTATAGAAACTCCAACTGACATAATAATACCCATATAAGACTGCAAATTTAATGTTGAACCTGTTATTGTTAAAAGCAACAAGGCTCCTAAAACTACGGCCGGAATAGTTGCTAAAATCACCAAAGAGACTTTGAATGATTGAAAATTTGCTGCTAGCATTAAGAAAATTACAAAAATCGCAACTAATAACCCAAGTTGCAAACTGCTTAATGTTTCATTTAAAACTTTACCCATTCCAATTGGTTCAATAAATAAACCACGCGGCAATTTACCCAATGTATTTATTGATGCAGCAACATCAGTTGTGGCAGTACCTAGGTCTTTTTTGTAAATATTTGCAGTAACGGTGATGAATGGCATCGCTCCTAAATTATCATTTTCACCATTTACAAAAGTTGTGGTAATGGCAGCTACATCACCTAAAACAGGACGAATTGAATTTTTTAAAACTGGAATCTCTTCAATATCCGTTTTGTTTTTCATCTTGTTCAAAGGCACTTGTACCTGAACGTTATAAGACAATCCAGCTTTTTCATCTACCCATGTATTTTTTTCAGTATATCTCGAGGAAGATGTTGAGGCAACTAGTGAACGCGAAATATCATTTACATCCACACCTAATTCTGCAGCACGAGTTCTACTAATATCGATATTCATTGCTGGATAATGAATGGGTTGTCCAATTTGGACATCACGTAAGTAGTCTATTTTATTTAATTTTTCTACAATTTTATTGGCGTATAATTCATTTCTTCTTTTGTCTTTCCCTGCTATTCTCACTTCTATTGGCGTAGGAGAACCTTGACTTAAAACTTTATCTGTAAGTTCTATAGGTTCAAATGATAGTTTTACATCAGGTAGAATTTTTTTAATTCTAGTCCTGAATTCGTCTTTAAAATCATCCATATCGGCGTCATAATCTTTCAAGCTTATTTGAAAAACAGCTTCGTGTGAGCCTGCCATAAATAAATAAACAGGATTGATAGCGGATGAAGGAGGGTGTTGTCCAACAAAAACGGAAGAAATTTCTACATGCTCTTTCCCAACCATTTTGTTCAATTCGTTCAATATTAAAAGTGCTTTTTCTTCTGTACGTTCTAAACGAGTTCCTTGAGCAGCACGCATTCTTAATTGAAACTGATCCGAATTCACTTTAGGAAAAATGTCCTTTCCGATAAAAAATATAAAAATCATTGTAATTATTGAAATCCCGATTAGATATACTAAACTAATTCTTTTTTTGTTTGGAAAAAGACGATCTAGTGTTTTCATAAATCGGATTCTGAATTTTTCAAAACGATCTATTTTACCATCATTATTAAAATCATCTCTTTCAATCAATATTTTCTTCTGTCCAATAATATCATTTTCGGATTCAGGGGTTAATTCAGAATTGTTAAATTCAGCTTCGTCATCAGTTATATTGGGAGCATGGCCTGTTTTTGCATGGTCTTTCATAAACCAATTTGCCATAACGGGAACAAACGTTTGAGATAAAAAGTAAGAAATAGTCATAGAAAATCCTATCGCCAAGGCTAAAGGCAAAAACAAAGCACCTGGAATTCCTACCATAGTAAAGGCAGGAGCAAAAACAGCTAAAACACAAAATAAAACCAGCAATTGAGGCGCAGCAATTTCTTTACAGGCATCCCAAATAGCAAGTGATTTAGGTTTTCCCATAGCGAGATGTTGGTGAATGTTTTCAATAGACACGGTGCTTTCATCCACTAAAATTCCAATAGCCAAAGCCAGCCCGCTCAATGACATTAAATTGATGGTTTGTCCAAATAATTTCAAAAATAAAACCCCAGAAATAATGGATATAGGAATAGTTAAAATCACAATAAATGCTGCTCTTCTGTCTCCAAGGAATAATAAAACCATTAAGCCTGTTAATACCGCTCCAATAATTCCTTCGGTAATTAAACTTTTAACAGAATTAATTACAGAAACAGATTGATCAAATTCATAAGATAATTTAACATCTTCGGGTAATGAACTTTGGATTTTTGGTAATTCCGATTTTAGTTTGCTAACTACATCCCAAGTAGAAGCATCACCTGCTTTGGCAATACTCAAATAAACCGAACGTTTCCCGTTAACAAGTGCGTAACCAGAAGTTAAATCGGCACCATCTTTTACTGTAGCAACATCACCTAAAGTCAAATTTTGTACACTCCCTTTAAATAGTGGAATTTTTTCAAAATCCTTAACTTGTTTAATAGTATTATTTGTTGGTGTAATATAATTTTTATCACCAATTCGCACATTTCCAGAAGGAGCCGTTATACTGTTTAGTCGTATCGCTTCAACAATTTGGTCAGGCGTCATATTATGAGAACGCAATAAATCAGGATTTACATTAATCTCTATTGTTCTTGGACTCCCACCAAAGGGTGCAGGTGATAATAATCCAGGGATAGAAGTAAAAGATGAACGTACATAAACGTTGGCTAAATCTTGTAATTGATTATTAGTTCTAATCTTACTGCTTAATACTAACTGTCCGATGGGCAAAGAAGAAGCATCAAATCGAATAATAAAAGGTGGTTGTGAACCAGGAGGAAAGAGTGATTGAACTCTAGTCGAAAGGGCACTTAATTCAGCAGCAGCTTGTGCCATGTTCGTGTTTTCGTAATAGGTCAATTTCATTATCATCAAACCCTGAATATTCTTAGTTTCGACTGATTTTATTCCATTGGCATAAGGAAGATAGTTAATATAATTTTTAGCAAAATACGCTTCCATTTGGTCAGGTGTATATCCACCAAAAGGATGAGCAATATAAATTACTGGAAGATTCATTTTTGGAAGAATATCAACTTTAATATCTTTGATGGCACCAATTCCAAAAAAGAATAGACCTGCTACCAGCACAAGGATTGATATGGGTTTTCGAAGAGCAAATCGGATTAAATTCATTTTCAGTAGTTATTATTACAATTCGTTCATAAATAAATCAAAATCTCCCGAAGCCGCAACTTTTTGCAAAAAAGATTGCCAAACATTATTGGTTACTATATCGCGATCAATTTCTGCACGATTTAAAACATACAAAGTCTGCGTCAAATCAGTTAATGTGGTTAATCCGTTTTTATATAATGTTGATTTTTGTAAATAAGCTTGATTCGCAGCATTTACTTGAATAGGGGCTTCAGCATAATTGTCAAGAGCAACTTTAATTTTATCATCAGCTAAATTTAATTGTGATTTTAGCTCTCTTTCAACTTGATTGTATTCTTCTTGCAAACCTTGTGAAATAAACCTTTGAGCACTGACTTGCTTACTCATCTTAAAAGGTGTAACTAAATTCCAAGTGATCCCAATTCCAACCAAATAATTAGAACGATTAGGATTTATGCCGTCCCAATAATTTCTATTAAAAGAATTTAAATCTGATGCGTAGTTTGAATTAAAACCAGAAGCTCTTGTTTGCAAAACCCCAAAAAGACTCATGGTTGGGTAATAAAATCGTTTATAGAGTTTAACTTGTTGATCGCTATAATCTATCTTTGCTCTATAAAACTGCAGAAGTGGATGTAAACTATCTTTTATGCTATTATTAAACAGTCCATTTTTTGGAATTTTTTTTGCAAAAACAGTATCCGTGATAAAATCATGAGGAGCCACTCCCATCAAATCTACCAATTTATTATTTTGCTCTTTGACTAAATTTTTAGCTAAGTTTAAAGCTATTTTGGCTCTCGAAACTTCAGCACTTGCTAGAGTAGAATCAACCCCTGCTAACAATCCGTTTTTTACCCTTGCTACCGCAGTTCGTTTGAAAACTTCAGTACGATTTAAATTATTTTGCTGCGAAATCAATAAACGTTGACTAGCCAACAAATTAAAATAAGCTGAAGAAATTCTAATTTCTTGTTGAAATTGTTCTTGTTTTAAATCATTTTCATTCTTCTGAACATCAACTTTTGCTAAATTTATTTTCTCTTGAGTTTTTCCAAATGTAAAAAAATCCCAATTCGTATTGACCAAATACAAAGCACCAAAAGCAGAATTCCAGTTCTGTTGCGGCAATGTTGGTCCAGAAGTAGAGGCTGTTAAACTATTATACCCCCCATATAAAACTCCGTTTTGACCATTAATGGTTCCGTAATCTTGCTGCGCAGACAGATTAAAATTGGGTAAATAATCTCTATGTGATTGTCCTAGGTTTTCTTTCGCAGCCTTGGCATAATTGTTCTTTGCTTTAATTGAACCATAATTTTCTAAACCTATTTTTATTGCTTCCTTTAAAGACAAAGTTTGCGAATAATTAATGGATGCAAAAAATAAGAAAAAAAATAAGTATTTATTTTTTATATACATATAGTTTCTAATATAATTTTTTTACAAAGATACTGTTCTAATATAGAAATCAGCTTTCTAAAATGATGTAATACATTTAAAAATGACGAATTGAATTTGTCATTTTTTGAAAATAAAACTAAATATAAGTGGTTAATTTGTAACTTATTTAAGGTTTATAAATGAACACAAAATTTGATAATATAATTGACAACAAATGGTGGCAAGAAATTGCTGTGGTCGCCTTTTCATTTACTATTTATACTTTGAAAAGTGATTGGATGTTTTTCAGTTATTCAAGCTCAATATTAATGGGTTTGTGTTTTTATTTAATCTTGTACATCCATGCTCAATTTAATCGTTTTTTTTTGTTGCCAATTCTATTTAAATCACACAGACCTTTAACCTATTTATCTTTAACATTAATAGGAGTTTTAGCATTTTCGATAGCTTTATTTGAAATATCTACATCAGAAATTTTCAGTAAGAGTCATCTGTATCAAAACTCACATCAAAGAAGCTACTTATATCACTTAGCCAGTGTTTTAGGAGGGTTGGTTTCTATTTTAAGTCCCATAATTGTTTTTAAATATTATGGTATTTATAAAAAACAAATGGATGAAACTTTGTTATTCAATCAAATGCAATTAAATTCACTGAAAGTGCAACTAAATCCTCATTTTTTGTTTAATACATTTAACACGCTATATGGTATAAGTTTAGAATTTCCAAACCGCACTCCTGATTTGATTATGAAAGTCTCTCAATTAATGCGCTATCAACTTGAAAGTAGTAACAAACAATTTGTATCACTTGAAGACGAGCTTTCGTTTATAAATAGTTATGTTCAACTTGAAAAAGAACGTTTAGATTATCATTGTGAAATAACCTACGATTGCAAAATAGACAATGAAAATACTTATAAAATAGCTCCAATGTTACTGATTGCTTTTATTGAAAACTCATTCAAACACGGTACTTATGCTATTGAAAAATGTTTTGTTAGAATTATTATAACGGCTAAAAATGGCTTGTTGCATCTGCATGTAGTGAATTCGATTCCGAAAAAAACAGATGTGATTTCAACCAAAATTGGTTTAAAAAACACCAATGAACGATTGAATTTAATTTATGGTAAAAATTATAAATTAGATATTCAAGACGATAAAAACACTTACATTGTTGATTTGAAGATACAACTTAAAAAGATTGTAGAATGAAAGAACCTAAAAAATGTATTATTGTTGATGATGAACGAGCTGCACACTATGTTTTGGTAAATTATATCAAACAAAACCCTAAATTAGAATTGGTTTTTCAAGCCTATAATGGAATTGAAGCTGTCGACTATCTCCGGGGGAATAAAGTCGATTTAATGTTTTTGGATATTAATATGCCTGAAATTACAGGGATGGAACTATTAAAGATTATTCCAACACATCCTAAAACTATATTAACAACAGCTTATTCTGAATTTGCACTTGAAAGCTATGATTTTGGAGTTATCGATTATTTACTAAAACCAATTTATTTCCCACGTTTTTTAAAAGCAATTGATCGTTTTTTTTCAGATGAAAACACTAACAAAATTGAAGAAGTCAATATTGACTCTGTAAATGTAAAAGTAGATGGTTATTTTGTTGATATTGAATTAGACCTACTTTTATATGCACAAAGTTTTGGAAATTATGTGAAATTACATACTATAAAAAGAACTTACTTAGCTTCAATTACTACAAGTGAATTTGAAAAATGCTTACCAAACAAAAGCTTCCTGCGAATTCATAAATCGTATATCATTGCAATAGACAAAATAGATGACATCACAAAAGATTTTGTCATTATAAAAAATGAAAAATTACCAATTGGAATTACGTATAGAAGAGAATTGATCGATAGATTAAAAAATAAATAATTTTATAGATAATTATTATACTGTCATGCACCTGTTTCTCTTATTAAAAAAAGGATTCAACTTTAGCTAAAGTTGAACCCCTTTTTTTATTAATATCCTTATTAAAGAAATGTTTAACTATGATAGCAAGCTAAAACCTTCCCCTAAATAATTACAATCTAAATTCAGCATTTAACAAATATTTAGAAGTATTTATTGAAGAACTGCCAGAGTTAAAAGAATACCCTTGGTAATTAAACGCTAGTTTAAAACCTTTAACTGGATTATACTGTAAACCACCAATAATTTGGTTACCATCTTTAGCAATATTCCAATTAGTTGAAGCTCCCGCTAAAGTGTTTGATTTTAATTGATCAAAACGACCTAAAATTTCAATTTTTTTGTTTATTACATAAGTACCATAAAATGAAACACCATTTAAGTTATGATCAGCCAAAGGAGTTAAAAAATTTGAGGCGTTATTCAACTTGTTATACTCCGCAGCAATTCTCCATTTATCAGCTTTATAACCTGCAAATAATGCCATACTTGTAATGTCACTAGAACCAATCGCTGGTTGATCATCAAAATATATTTTAGTAATTAATCCTTTTATAGGGGTAAAGATAATATTCCCACCAACTTTTTGTCTCCCATTAGCATCTTGTAGGTTTTTATAACCTTCACCATTCGTAGCAACAAGGTTAATTCTTAAAGTTTTCAATATTTTAATTTCAGCATTAATCCCTAAATCAGCAGCAGCAGCAAATCCGTTTTGGTCATCAAATGATTTGAAGATATAACGATACCCCCAAAAATCCTCCTGATCTTGAAATTCTTGTGAAAATTGCATTCCCATACGTAAAGTTAAGCGAGGGTCTATTCTCCAGTCTAATACTGCATTTTTTACAAATACCGTATAAGCACTTCCAACAGTGGTTGTGTTAGCACCAGTAGGACCTGCATCAAGAACTATTTTAGTTGAAATATTGCTACTTAATTCATATTTATATCCAAAATAAGATCGGTCAATTCCAAAACCACTTTTTTTAGTAACATTTGGAGTTTGATCTTCAGTGTAATTCCACAATATTTGAATAATTGGTGCTCCACTAGGAACAAAATCTGTTTGAGGTTTTTGATCTGTTTGAGGTTTTTGATCTGTTTGAGCCATCAAAGAAAAAGATGTAACAAAGAAAAGCCCTAAAAATAATAATTGTTTTTTCATGTTGTGTGTTTGTTAAATTTTAAAGTGCAAATATTATACAGCTATGTTAATTTAACGTTAAGAACATGTTATCTTGTTAAGAAATAATTTTAGCAATAAGATGCTAATTATTTACATGATATATACCTAATATTGAATTGCTTAATTCAATTCAGATTTCTAGTTGTTATTTTTCCTTTGATTTTGTTAAGGTAAATGAAAATTCCGAACCTATGCCATATTCACTATCTACATAAATTCTTTCCTTATGGGCTTCAACAATATGTTTTACAATAGATAATCCTAATCCAGAACCACCTTCTGTTCTTGAGCCACTTTTATCAACTCTATAGAAACGTTCAAAAAGTCTTGTTATATGTTGCCTTTCAATACCTTCACCATTATCTTTTATTCGAACTAATACTTTATTGTCTGTTAAGTCTTCAATACTTACTTCTGTAGAACCTTCTTTTTCTCCATATTTAATCGAATTAACAACTAAATTAACTAAAACTTGTTGAATTTTTTCTTGATCTCCAAGAACCATTATAGGTTTACTATATTTCATGTCAAACATTAATAGAATATCTTTCTTTGAAGCTTTAAGTTCAAGCAAATCAAATGTATTTTGAATAACCTTAACAATATCAAAAGGAACAACTTCTAAATGTAGAATTCCTGTCTCTAATTTTGAAATCATATCCAAATCTTGAACGATATATATGAGTCTTTCAACTCCTTTTTCAGCTCTTTCTAAATATTTTTTTCTTATGCTTTTATCATTCATAGCTCCATCTAACAATGTAGATAAATAACCTTGGACAGTAAACAAAGGGGTTTTAAGTTCGTGTGAAACATTACCTAAAAATTCTCTTCTATATTCTTCACGAACTTTTAATGTTTCTATTTCTAATTTTTTATCTGTGGCAAATTTTTTCACTTCTCTTGTAAGGGTTGCCATATCAGTTGTAATGGGTTGATTTCTGAAAGAACTCGATTCTAATAAGGAAACATCATCATATATTTTTTTTACTTTTTTATATATAAAATGTTCTACACGATGTTGTATTACAAAAAAAGAAAATGCAGCAATAGCTATGGCAAAAATTGAAGAAAAAAGTAGGGAAAAATTGAAGAAAAAATAAGTCAAAAGACTAACTAATCCTGTAGCAAAAAGAGTAATATAAAGAGCTGACTTTATTGCGAACTTATATGTTTTTTTAAAATTTATTAACATTTATAATTCAAACTTATATCCAACACCTTTTATAGTTTTAAATAAATCCTCGCCAATTTTTTCACGAAGCTTTCGGATATGAACATCTATAGTTCTACCTCCAACTATAACTTCATTTCCCCATACCTTATCAAGAATTTCTTCTCTTTTAAAAACTTTTCCTGGTTTAGAAGCTAATAAATAAAACAATTCAAATTCTTTACGTGGTAAAATAATTTCAATATTATCTTTAATTATTTTATATTCTTCTCTATTAATTTCAATAGTTCCAATATTTAAAGTTTCAGAATTTTTGCTCTCCTCATTTTTTAATCTTCTCAACAAGGCTTTAACTTTGCTAACTAATAATTTTGGCTTAATTGGTTTTGTAATGTAATCATCCGCTCCAACTTCAAATCCTGCTAATTGAGAATAATCTTCACTTCTTGCAGTAAGAAAAGCAATAATAATTTGACTCAATTCTGGGATTTTACGGATGTTTTCACAAGCTTCAATCCCATCCATTTCCGGCATCATTACATCCATTATGATTAATTGCGGACGTTCTCTTTTTGCCATCAAAACCGCTTCCTTTCCATTGCTTGCCGTCACTATTTTATAGCCTTCTTGCGATAAATTATAACCTACAATTTCTAAAATATCTGGTTCATCATCAACCAATAAAATCTTAATGTCTTTTTTCTTCATAACGCAAAAATATTAGCTATTTTGGAAATGTAAATATAGAAATTAATACTATATTAAACTGTTTTTGAAATTGAGTTAACAGTAATTTAATATGTTAACATTAAGATAATAAATTATCAAAATGTTAAATTTAACATTCTTTTCTTGTTATTAAAAAAATATTAATATATTTGCTTTAACCAAATTGTGCTCATGACTAAAAATTACTTTTATATTATTCTCCTTTTCCTTTGTTTTAGTACTACTAGTGCTTTAGCTCAAGATGGAAAACAACAATCAAAAGTACAAGAAAATACTATTGAGAGCTTGAATGTGTACCCTAATCCAACTACAGGGGACAGAATTTACATTACTACCAAATCAAATGATGATAAAGACATTACCATTTATGATGTTCTAGGTAAAAAGGTACTTCAAACTATATTATCATCAAAAGAACTTAATATTAGTTCGCTAACTCCTGGCGTTTACATCATTAAGGTTGAAGAGGGTGATTCTAGTGCTACTAGAAAATTAATAGTTAGATAGCTAAAAATTAACATTTAACTATTTTTTCATATTCACTGTTTTGTTTTAACTTAAAGTTTACTTAAATTTGTAAGCTAATTTAAAAATGTTCAAAACATGAAAAAAATTTACTCTTTATTATTATTAGTTGTCTCAGTTTCTTTTGGACAAACAATCTATTCTGAAAATTTTGGGACTCCAACTGGGAGTACAACTGTAGCGAACTACATTACAGGTGTAGCTCCAGCAACATTTCAAAATTCTTCACCAATAGTTTACACTGGAACCACTGGAGCAACGAGTGTTAGAATAACATCTCCTTCAAGTGTTTATTCTGGAGCGTCTGGAAATGGAAATTTGTTTTTATCACAAACAACAAATCTTGGACATTTTTTTCAAGTAGACGGGATCAACACTTCTGCTTATTCAGCTTCAACGCTTCAACTGTCTTTTGGATATAATACTTCAAGCACAACGAGTGCACAGTTAACACTTGAGCAAAGCACGAATGGAGGCACTACTTGGACCCCAATAACATTTACTCCTTCTGGAACAGGATGGACATTAGTTACTGTAACAGGTTCTCAAATTCCATCTTCAACTACTTTATCATTAAGATTTACTCAACCATCAACAGTAGCAGTTCCCAATACTGCACAATTCAGAATTGATGATTTGAAAGTTTTTAACAATAACCCTTCTTGCACTTTAGTATTAGGGACTCCGGCTGGAGTTTGTGATGCCGTAACATCTGGAATAGATACTTATACAGCTACAATTCCTTATACTGGTGGAGGTTCTGGAACATATACTATTACACCCTCTACGGGGACAGTAAACGGTGGAGACAATCCAAATAGCGTTGCTGCTGGGAATATTATTATTACAGGAATTACTGAAGGAACAAATTTAACTTTAACTATTGTTAATGGCGTTTGCTCCTACTCTGCTTCATTAATAGCTCCTGTTTGTAAACCTATTAACACACTACCTTATAGCGAACCATTTCCATACTCTGTAGGTAGTGCTCTTGGGTCTTCTCAAAAATGGATTAATGTGAATTCTGGAGATGATATCCTTTCAGCTACTGGAAGTTTAAATTATCCAGGATACAGTTCAACTGGTAATTCAGTTACTTTTACTGGCGCAGGTATTGATTGTTTTACACCATTTACTGATACTACATCAGGCGCAATATATGCTTCCTTCTTAGTAAATGTAACTGACTTATCTACAATGACAGCGACAGTTCCATCAACTTATTTTGCAGGACTTACCAATGCAGCACAAAGTTATAAAGAACGTTTATTTATTACTAAAAATGGAACGCAATATCAATTTGGATTAGACGTTGCTGGAACTACAACAAATTTAGACACAACTTTAAGAAATGCTGGAGATGTTGTTTTAGTAATTATGAGCTATGATTTTACAGCTATGACATTAAGTGCATGGATCAACCCTGATTTATCAACATTTAATATAACTACACCTGCTACTTTAACTCAAGTTTTAACTTCAACTACTGCAATTGCTGATTTAGGTGGCTTTATTTTAAGACAAGATACAGCAACTACAACTCCTACTATTATTTTTGACGAATTAAGAATATCTACGGCTATTACTGATTTATTATCTTCAAATCAAGTTAGTGCTATTGCTGGCCTAAAAGTATATCCAAACCCTGTTTCTAATGGAACTTTATTTGTTGAATCAGATGCTAATGCTGAAAGAATTATTGCAATATTTGATGTATTAGGAAAAGAAGTCTTAAACACTACTACTTCAAATACTGCTATTAATGTAAGCGCACTCCATTCGGGTGTTTATATGGTAAAAATATGTGAAGAAGGTAAAACTGCAACTAAAAAATTAGTTATTAGATAATTAGTTTTAAATTATATTTGAAAGCTCCAATTTATGTTGGAGCTTT
This sequence comes from uncultured Bacteroidota bacterium, assembly GCA_903913315.1. GTDB lineage: Bacteria > Bacteroidota > Bacteroidia > Flavobacteriales > Flavobacteriaceae > Flavobacterium. The sequence goes on from CAIWKX010000058.1 coordinate 38,531, forward strand.
TTTATTTTCATTACTTTTGTATTTACTCTGAAATTGATTTAGAAATTAATAAAACATGATTACTTCACAAGATATATTCACTATTTCCAACCAAAAGCAATTTGAAAAAATAGCGTTAAAAATCTTTCGCTTTCAATACGAAAACAATTTTGTGTATAGAGAATTTTGTGAATTATTGAATATCGAAAAAGGAAGCGTAAAATATATACAACAAATCCCTTTTTTACCAATACAATTTTTTAAAAGTCATACTATTCTTTCCAACTTAGATTCCATTCAAGAAACATTTACAAGTAGTGGAACCACTGGTATGATAACAAGTAAACATCTTATTACTGATATTACTTTATATGAAAAAAGCTATCGCAATGCCTTTTCGGAATTCTACGGAAACATAGAAAATTATGTAGTTTTAGCTTTACTCCCTTCTTATTTAGAACGCAGTGGCTCGTCTTTGATTTATATGGTAAAAGACTTAATTACACTTTCCAAAAATGAAAATAGTGGCTTTTATTTAAATAATTATGAAAAACTGATTTCAAAATTAATTGAATTAGACATGGCAGGTCAAAATGTAATTTTAATTGGAGTCACTTATGCTTTATTGGATCTAATTGAGAAACGAAAATTGCAATTGAAAAATACAATCATTATGGAGACTGGCGGAATGAAAGGCAAAAGAAAAGAAATCATTCGAGAAGAATTACACCAAATTCTTTGTGAAGGCTTCGGTGTTTCTAGTATTCATTCGGAATATGGAATGACAGAATTGTTATCACAAGCCTATTCTCTTGGAAACGGAATCTTTGAATGTCCAAATTGGATGAACATTTTAATTCGCGATACTGAAGATGCTTTAACCTATGTAGAAGTGGGAAAAACAGGAGGAATAAATGTAATTGATTTATCCAATATCAATTCTTGTTCGTTTATTGCTACACAAGATTTAGGAAAGAAATACACTAATAATTCATTTGAAGTCTTGGGACGTTTTGACAATTCTGATATTCGTGGTTGCAATTTGATGGTATATTAAAAAGGAGCTGATTAAAGCAACCTTTCTATTTATATAACTTTTATCAAATAATAATTTTTCTTCCCTTTTTGCAATACCAAGAATTTATCTTTAATCAAATCTTGTTCAGTAATCTTATAATCTTCAGCAACTTTAGCTTTATTTAAGGATATTGCATTTTGCTTCAATTCACGTCGTGCATCGCTATTAGATGCCAAGAATCCTGTTTTAGCTGAAAGTGCAGCTATCATATCAATACCTCTTGCAATATCTTCTTTGGTGATTTCTGCATTTGGAACACCATCAAAAACTTCAACAAATGTAATGTCATCTAATTTTGTTAGATCATCCATTGTAGGACTAAAAAAAGCATTAGAGGCGAAAATTGCTTTTTCTAATTCTTCTTTTCCATGAACAAAAGTGGTTAATTCTTCTGCTAAGCGTTTCTGTAAAGCTCTTAAATGAAGTGCCTTAAGATGTTCTGCAATTAATAAATCAATTGTGTTTTTATCTAGAAATGTAAAAATTTTAATATATTTCTCCGCATCCATATCAGAAGTATTCAACCAAAATTGGTAGAATTTATAAACTGACGTTTTATCAGCAGTCAACCAGACGTTTCCTCCTTCGCTTTTTCCAAATTTAGAACCATCTGCTTTAGTAATCAATGGACATGTCATGGCATACGCTTTTGCTCCATCTCCGTTCATTCGTCGCACTAATTCAGTTCCGGTTGTAATATTTCCCCATTGATCTGACCCTCCCATTTGAAGTAAACAATGATGTGTTTTATATAAATGATGAAAGTCATACCCTTGAATAAGCTGGTAAGTAAACTCCGTAAAACTCATCCCTTCGCCTTCTCCGGCCAAGCGTTTTTTTACCGAATCTTTTGCCATCATATAATTTACAGTAATTCGCTTTCCAACATCACGAGCAAAATTGATAAATGAAAAATCTTTCATCCAATCGTAGTTGTTTACCAAAATTGGAGCATTAACATCTGTAGAGTTGAAATCTAAAAATCGAGACAATACCGCCTTAATTCCTGCCACATTTTTTTCTAAAGTAGATTCATCAAGTAGATTTCTTTCATCAGATTTTCCAGAAGGATCACCAATCATACCTGTAGCTCCTCCAACTAAAGCAATAGGTTTGTGTCCGAACTGCTCTAAATGTACCAATAGAATAATTGGCACCAAACTTCCAATATGTAAAGAATCACTAGTTGGGTCAAACCCAATATAGGTAGTGGTCATTTCTTTTAAAAGTTGTTCTTCAGTGCCCGGCATAATATCGTGCACCAATCCTCTCCACTTTAATTCTTCTACTAAATTATTCATCTTACTTTGATTATATTGTATTAAGTTGTTAGATGTAATTTCATCCCATCGTAAAAACTATAATTTGGGCAAATATAACAATTGTCATTGGCAATGGCAATTCAATTATTGTCTGAAAAATAAAATTCTAAAATCAAACAATCTAATTATCTTTGCGACCATGATTTTAGTTACAGGCGGTACTGGTTTGGTTGGAGCACATTTGCTTCTTCATTTGTTGGAAAACAAAGAAGAAACCATTCGCGCTATTTACAGAAATCAGAAACATATTGCTAAAACAAAATCGCTATTTGGATACTATGATAAAGGCGAATTGTTTTCAAATATTGAATGGGTATTGGCAGACATTCTTGATATTCCGAGTTTGGAAGTTGCTTTTGAAAATGTAGATTATGTATTTCACTGTGCTGGATTTATTTCTTTCAATCCAAACGATGAAGAAAACCTTCGAAAAACAAATATAGAAGGAACAGCAAACATTGTGAATTTTTGTATTGACAAAAAAGTTAAAAAACTATGTCATGTAAGCTCAATAGCTGCTCTTGGTAATGTTGCCTTAAAAGAAATCGAAGTAACCGAAGAAACAGAATGGAATCCTGAAATTTCGCATAGTGATTATGCCATTTCTAAATATGGTGCCGAAATGGAAGTTTGGCGTGGACTTCAAGAAGGTTTACAAGTAATTGTTGTAAACCCTGGTATTATTTTTGGGCCTGGTTTTTGGAATCATGGAAGTGGCACTATGATTTTAGCTATAAAAAAAGGATTCCCCTTTTATACATATGGATCTTCTAGTTATATTGCTGTTACTGATGTGGTAACTATAATGAATCAACTCATGGATGCTGATTGTAGTGGGGAACGCTTTATTTTAATTTCGGAAAACAGAACTTATAAAGACATCATAATTACAATTGCTAAAAAGTTGGAAGTTAAAAATCCAAGAATAGAAGCTAGTCCTTTTTTATTAAATCTTGCGTGGAGAATGGATTTCCTTATTTCAAAAATATTCAGAGGAAAAAGAAAACTATCAAAACATAGTTCTATTTCATTACAAAATACTGAGAAATATTCAAATGAAAAAATACAAACTTATTTGAATTATTCATTCGAAAAAATAGATACTTATCTAGATACAATTCTTGCTCCGCTCAGAAAATAACTATTTTACAATGGGTTGATCTGTATTAGGCACCAAAGGCTTTCCCCCGTTAAGTTTAATAGTATTGGCATTTAATCTTTCCTTGACCTCATTATACATTTTTTTATAGTCTTTTATATCTGAAGCGTAATATTGGGTACTTTGTGCAAAAGTCAAACTATCAACTTTATATTTATTTTTTATGAACTCAATAGGTTTTGGATAAATTAAAGTACCAGAAGTTTGTGATTTTGCAGCTTCTAAAAGTGCCAAATCATAGATAATGTCAACCATCTTTTTTCTTTCAATAAGGTTTTTTGGTTTTTTTACGGTAGTATCTTTACAACTTATTGTAAAGAATAATAATGCTATTATAAACAAAACTATTTTTTTCATTGTTAAAATTTATCTATTGAAAAGCAAACGTTTTCCTGCTTTTATTTCTTTCACTTTTGCATTTTCATATACCAATTGTCCGTTTACAAAAGTATGTGAAATTCTTGATTTGAAATTGGTTCCTTCAAAAGGAGACCAACCACATTTATACAAAATATTATCCCTATTGACACTCCATGGCTTGGCTGGATTTACAATAGCTAAATCGGCATAAAATCCTTCTTTAATAAACCCTCTATTTTCAATTTTAAATATTTTAGCAGGGTTGTGACACATTTTTTCAACAATTTTTTCTACCGAAATTTTACCTTGATGATACGCCTCAAACATTGCCACTACCGCATGTTGAACTAACGGTCCTCCAGAAGGCGCATTCAAATAGCTACGTGATTTTTCTTCCAAAGTATGAGGAGCGTGGTCCGTTGCAATAACGTCAATTCTATCATCTAACAAAGCTTTCCAAAGAGCATCTCTATCAGTTTCTGATTTTACTGCAGGATTCCATTTAATAAAATTTCCTTTAGTAGCGTAATCTTCATTAGAAAACCATAAATGATGTACACAAACTTCTGCTGTAATTTGCTTTTCTTCTAAAGGTATTTTATTGGTAAACAAATCCATTTCTTTAGCAGAAGAAAGATGGAAAATATGTAATCTAGCTCCAGTTTTTTTTGCTAATTCGATTGCTTTTGACGAAGATAAATAACATGCCTCTTCACTTCTAATCAAATGATGAACTGTAACAGGAATATCATCACCATATTCGGCTTTGTATTTTTCCAAGTTTGTTTTTATGGTAGTTTCATCTTCACAATGAACCGCAATAAGCATTTTAGTATTGGCAAATATTTTCTCTAGTGTTTCTGGATTATCAACTAACATATTTCCTGTTGATGAGCCTAGAAATAATTTTATTCCAGCTACATTCTTTGGATTAGTTTTTAAAACTTCTTCCAGATTATCGTTTGTTCCACCCATCATAAACGAATAATTCGCATAGGATTTCTCGGAAGCTATACGATATTTTTCTTCTAATAAATTTTGGGTAATTGCATTAGGAACAGTATTGGGTTGTTCAATAAATGAAGTAATTCCTCCAGCAATAGCGGCACGACTTTCAGAAGCAATGTCACCTTTGTGTGTTAATCCAGGCTCACGAAAATGGACTTGATCATCTATAGCCCCAGGAATCAAATAACTCCCTTCAGCATCAATAACTTTACAATTGGAACTTTTATGACTTATTCTTTGAGCAATTTCTTTAATAAACTCACCTTCAATAAGAACATCGCCTTCAAAAATTCTTCCTTCATTGACAATCATTGCATTTTTTATTAAAACGGTATTCATATTTTTTATAATCTATTAAATAATTTTTTTATTCGTAATGACAAAACCCCAAAGATGGCTTCTTTTATTATAGAACTACTCATTTTAGACTGCCCTTTCGTTCTATCAGTAAAAATTACTGGTACTTCTTGAATAGTAAATCTTTTTGAAAAAGATCTATATTTCATTTCTATTTGAAATGCATAACCTATAAATTTTATTTTATCCAAATTTATAGTTTCAAGAACATTCCGTTTATAGCAAATAAATCCTGCTGTGGCATCCATTATCTTCATTCCCGTAATCATTCTTACATAAACCGATGCAAAATAAGATAAAAGCACTCTGCTTAAAGGCCAATTTACAACATTAACACCCGTAACATATCTTGAACCTATGGCTAAATCTGCCCCTCCAAAATGACAAGCGTCGTGTAATTTTTCTAAATCATTTGGATTATGAGAAAAATCAGCATCCATTTCAAAAACGAAATCATAATCTCTGATCAATGCCCATTTGAATCCGTGCACATAAGCAGTCCCTAGTCCAGCTTTTTTTGCTCTTACTTCTAAAAACAATTTATCTGGAAATTCTTTTTGAAGCTCTTCAACTTTATTAGCAGTTTTATCTGGCGAATTATCATCAATAATGAGTACATGAAATGTTTTATGTAACGAAAAAACAGCTCTAATAATACTTTCTATATTTTCTATTTCGTTATAAGTAGGAATAATTACAATACCACAAGTCATATTTAGCTTAAATAGTTTGTGCAAAAATACTCATTTTATAACTTGATAATCTTAATAATATTATAATAGTAATCGACAAATAAAATTTAGTAATTTTGTTGCCAATGATGGAGATACAATTACACACTAGAAATTTGGAAACCAATGACTGGGCAACTCTAGTTTTTGTCTTTTCTTTGGTTCTGATTGTAATTGCAAAATCAGCTTTTGAATCAAGATTTAATGATTACATTCGTTTAATCGTTTCCGACAAATACACCAAAATTTATAGAGAAAGTGGTCATCTAATGAGTGGATTTAATATTCTATTATACACCATTAATATTATTTCCTTCACATTTTTTATTCAAATAATACTATCCCATTTTGGATATGGCACCAAATCAGATTGGATTTTATTTGTTAGAATTTTTACTCTTTTAAACATTTTCATTCTATCTAAATTTTTGATAGAAAAAATTATTGCTGCTACTTTTGGAATAGAAGAAATCATTGAGCAATTTAATTTACAGAAAGTTACATTTAGAACCTATATAGGATTACTACTTTTGCCGATTTCTATTATTCTTTTTTATAGTAATTACACAACATATTCTTTAATTATCGTTATAATTTCTATATTATTAATAATAAATTTGCTAACTTATCTCATTTCATTAAAAATTTATCAAAACTTAGTGTTTAGTAAGTTGTTTTATTTTATTTTGTATCTTTGCGCACTTGAAATAGCGCCCTACTATTTCATTTATTATTTGATTACAAAAAATTAGAGCTTAAACATGTCAAATTTGAAAGTGAGAACAATTTTGGTGTCACAACCAGAACCAAAAGTAGAGAATTCACCTTATTTTGAACTTCAACAAAAACATAAGGTAAAAGTTGATTTTCGTTCTTTTATTCACGTAGAAGGAGTAAGCGCTAAAGATATTAGGGCTCAAAAAATTGACCTCAATAACTTTACTGCGATTATTTTAACTAGTAGAAACGCTGTCGACCACTATTTTAGAGTTGCCGAGGAGATGAGATATAAAGTACCAGAAGATTTAAGATATTTTTGTCAATCAGAGGCTATAGCTTTTTATCTTCAAAAATATGTGGTGTATAGAAAACGTAAAATTTATGTTGGTCAAAAAGATTTTGCTGATATGAGTTCTCTTTTCAAAAAATATAAGGATGAGAAATTCTTATTACCTGCTTCCGATCAATTAAATGCAGACGCCCCTATTACTTTAAACAATTTAAAGATTAATTGGACTCCTGCGGTTTTTTACAAAACTGTAATGAGTGATTTATCTGATTTAGCAGATGTATATTATGATGTTTTAGCTTTCTTCAGTCCAACTGGAATAAAATCATTATTCATGAATTTTCCAGATTTTAAACAAAATGAAACTAGAATTGCTGTTTTCGGAAGTACTACCCAAAAAGAAGCTTTGGAACATGGACTAAGAATTGATATTTTAGCTCCAACTCCAGAAACACCTTCAATGACAATGGCTTTAGAACGCTATGTAGCAGAAGCCAATAAAGGAAAATAAAACCTATTATACAATATAGAAATCCCAAACTCTTTATGAATTTGGGATTTTTTCTTATAAAAAAAGTCTGACATCACTGTCGAACTTTTCCGTTTGTTTAGGTATGGTTTTGTTTATTGTTTTATAATTGCGGACCTGCTTTTACTAAATTTTGTCCTTCAGTATTATCTGTATACTGAACAAAATTTTTGACAAACCTTGCTGCTAAATCTGCAGCTTTGGTATTCCAATCGGCAACATCAGCATAAGTGTCTCTTGGGTCTAAAATTGCAGGATTCACATCGTGTAATGCAGTTGGCACAACAAAATTAAATGTCGGGATCACTTTTGTTTCTGCTTTTTCAATTGACCCGTCAAGAATGGCATCAATTATAGCACGTGTATCTTTAATTGAAATACGTTTTCCAGTTCCGTTCCAACCTGTATTCACCATATAAGCAGTAGCATTATGCTCTTCCATTTTTTTAACTAATTCTTGACCATATTGTGTTGGATGCAATGACAAGAAAGCTTTTCCAAAACAAGCCGAAAATGTTGGCTCCGGTTGTGTAACGCCTCTTTCTGTTCCAGCTAATTTTGCTGTAAAACCTGAAAGAAAATAGTATTTGGTTTGTTCAGGAGTTAATTTAGAAACCGGCGGCATTACCCCAAAAGCATCTGCTGTTAAAAAGATAACCTTAGTGGCGTGACCCGCTTTTGAAATGGGTTTAACAATATTATGAATATGATTTATAGGATAGGATACACGAGTATTTTGTGTAACAGAACCGTCTTTGAAATCAATTTTTCCATTTGAATCAACCGTTACATTTTCTAATAGGGCATCTCTAGTTATTGCTCCATAAATATCTGGCTCATTTTCTTTGCTTAAATCGATGGTTTTTGCATAACATCCTCCTTCAAAATTAAACACTCCTTCATCATCCCAACCGTGCTCATCATCTCCAATTAATTCACGTTTTGGGTCTGTAGATAAAGTGGTTTTTCCAGTTCCTGACAATCCAAAGAAAATAGCAACATCACCATCTTTACCTTTATTGGCAGAGCAATGCATAGAAGCCATTCCTTGAAGTGGCAAGTAATAATTCATCATAGAGAATAATCCTTTTTTCATTTCACCACCATACCAAGTACCTCCAATTAATTGGATTTTTTCAGTAAGATTGAAAGCAACATAAACTTCAGAATTTAATCCGTGAGCGGCATAATCTTTAAAACTTGTTTTTGAACCATTCATCACCACAAAATCGGGTTCATCAAAGTTTTCCAATTCTTGTTCTGTTGGACGGATGAACATATTTTTAACAAAATGGGCTTGCCATGCTACTTCCATAATGAAACGCACTTTCAAACGAGTATTCTCATTAGCACCACAAAAAGCATCTACTACAAATAATCTTTTGCCAGAAAGTTGATTAACCGTTGTTTCTTTTAAGGCATTCCAAGTGGTTTGTGAAATAGGTTTATTATCATTAACTGCTTTTTCAGAATTCCACCAAATTGTGTTTTCAGTAACTGCATCTTTAACAATATATTTGTCTTTTGGAGAACGACCTGTGAATTCTCCGGTCATTACATTTACAGCACCAAGTTCTGTGAGTTGGCCTCTTTCGTAGCCTAATAAACTTGGACTTAATTCTTCATTATATAAAAATTCAAACGATGGATTGTATATAATTTCTTGAGCATGTTTAATTCCGTATTTTTCTAACGAAATCGATTTCGTAAAATGGGCAGTATTCTCCATAGAAAATTAGTTTGTTGCAATTAATAATTTAGACCGCAAAGGTAAAAATTAATTATTACAACGTTGTAGTAAATTAATAAATTATGATTTTTTCTTTAAGAAATGTAGCATTAAGATACCCCAAGCTAGTATCAATAGTAATCCTCCTATTGGAGTTACAAATCCGATAACTTTGAAATCAAAAGTATTTAAACTGTCAGTTGCCAGCAAATAAATAGATCCCGAAAAAAACATAACACCAAGGATCGTTAGGGTTAAAATAATTTTCTTTGTTTTATCAACTATATGAGTATTTAATCCTAAAAAAAGTAAAAACAAAGCATGATACATTTGGTATCTTACCCCTGTTTCAAAAGTGGCTAATTGATCTATTGACAATACTTTTTTCAAAGCATGAGCACCAAAAGCCCCTAGTACTATTGCGGTCATTCCAAAAAAACCTGCGGTCGAAAGAATTTTTTTATCCATTGGTAGTCCAATTTATATTTTCGACAAATTTATCTGTTATGTATTGAACTATAAAGGATTTTATGTTTTCTTTTTGTCTTTAACAATATTAAACTTTTATATTTGCAACTTAATTTTTTAGATATGAAAAAAGCTGTATTGGTCATCGCTACAATTTTGACACTTTGTTCTTTTAAATCTGAAAGCAATGTTGGAATACCATCAGGGGAGAAATTGGTTTTTGCAGGTTCCTATAACATGAGTGGCTTAATGACGCAATTAGCTCAAGTAACTTTGTCTACCGATATTGTCACTACTTCAAAAAATGCCTACTTGCATTTGAATTGCGAATTAGCAACGTATGCCAAATGGGATAAATTTTTTAAAATTCGCGATCTTTATGAATCCTATGTTGATCCCATTACTTTGAAGCCAAGTTTATACAAAAGAAGCATCGATGAAGGAGGCTATATCAAAAAAGAAAAATATGTTTTTAAAGGCAACTCTGTCACTAGTACTACTAAAAAAAGAACTACTCCAGAAACCACAAAAACCTTTACTATTGGTGCATCCACTCAAGATGTTGTATCTATCATGTATAAATTAAGAACCATGGATTTGTCTAAAATGAAAACAGGACAAGCACAATCTTTTACCATAGTTTTTGACGAAACACAAATTCCAGTTACCGTTAAATTATTGGGAATGGAAACCGTTTCTGCTGGAAATTTAGGGTCTAAAAACTGTTATAAACTTTCAATTGGAGCCAAAACAGATGTATTAAAAGGAAAAGACAAAAATTTAATCTACTTAACTGCCGATGCTAAAAAAGTTCCTGCCTTAATGAAATTTAGTATTTCTGTTGGGACTGGTCAATTGGCGCTAACTTCAGCATCTGGAATTTAATAGTATCCCTATGAGAAAAACATTCATTATTTTAGCTATTCTTCTAACCATTTTAAGTGTAATTTTTTCAGTTTTACCCTTAGGAACATTGGCTTTAGCTCCTATAGTTTTAGCACTAATAGCTATATTTATTGCTTTTAAAAATTCAGAAATTGACCAAAGAAAATTACCTAAAAGACTTTTTATCGTTGCTTATCTTTGTGCAATTGTTGTGGTTGGAAAAACTTTTCTTATGAAAGATAAAGTAGCCAAAGACACCAAATTTGAACAACAGAAAGTAGAAACCAAACAAGAAGCTAAAAAAGACTTGGAAGATTTAGAAAAGGATTTGAAGTAATTTTTTATTCCCAACACAAAATTCCAAATTCCGAGATTGACTTGGAATTTGGAATTTTTTTATTGAAATTTCTTTAGCTTTGTATCCTATTTTAAATAAACCATGAGAAACATTCTAATCATAGGAGCAGGTCGTTCGGCTTCTTCTTTAATTCAATATCTTTTAAATAAATCTGACCAAGAAAATCTTCATCTAACCATTGGGGATTTATCGTTAGAATTGGCACAAAGAAAAACCAACCATCACAAAAATGCCACTGCCATTCAATTGGATATCAACAATGAAAGTCAGCGTCACGCAGAAATTCAAAAAGCAGATATTGTCATTTCGATGTTGCCCGCCCACATGCATATTGAAGTAGCACAAGATTGTATCCTTTTTAAAAAACACATGGTGACTGCTTCTTATGTTTCCGATGCTATGCAAGGATTGGATGAAGCCGCCAAAGAAAACGGATTGATTTTTATGAACGAAATCGGGCTTGACCCAGGTATCGACCACATGAGCGCTATGAAAGTGATTGATGACATTCGAGAAAAAGGTGGAAAAATGCTATTGTTCGAATCGTTCTGTGGTGGATTAGTAGCTCCAGAAAGCGACAATAATCTGTGGAATTACAAATTTACTTGGGCGCCTAGAAATGTGGTTTTAGCAGGTCAAGGTGGGGCAGCTAAATTCATTCAAGAAGGAAAATACAAATACATTCCCTATACTAAATTATTCCGAAGAACCGAATTTTTATTGGTTGAAGGCTATGGCAAATTTGAAGGATATGCCAATAGAGATTCTTTAAAATACAGAAGTGTTTATGGTTTGGATGATGCCTTAACCTTATACCGAGGTACTATCAGAAGAGTTGGATTTTCAAAAGCATGGAATATGTTTGTACAATTGGGGATGACTGATGATTCTTATGAAATGGAACATTCAGAAACCATGAGTTTCCGCGATTTTATAAATTCTTTTTTACCGTATCATCCAACCGATTCAGTAGAAATAAAAGCTCGCTTAGCACTCAACATTGAGCAAGACGATATCATGTGGGACAAGCTTCTAGAACTTGATTTGTTCAACCCAGATAAAATTATTGGATTGAAAAATGCTACACCCGCTCAAATTTTAGAACGCATCTTAAACGATAGCTGGACATTACAACCCAACGATAAAGATATGATTGTAATGTACCACAAATTTGGGTATGAACTCAACGGCACGGAGCACCAAATTGATTCTAAAATGGTATGTATCGGCGATGATCAAACCTATACTGCCATGGCTAAAACAGTAGGACTACCAGTAGCAATGGCGACTTTACAAATCTTAAACGGCAACATCAAAACGCCAGGGGTGCAATTGCCTATTCGCAAAGAAGTCTATGAACCTATATTGAAAGAGTTAGAAGAATTTGGAGTGATATTTAAAGAAATTGAAATGCCTTATATTGGTTATAATCCTGATAAATTAGTGACTAGTAATTAGTTTTTCTTATCATCTAAAACAAAATTTCTACTTTTGCTATAAATTTATAACCCATGAAAATCAATCAGCTTCAAATAGAAATTGACGGAATCGACAAAGAAATTCTTCGTGACTTGATGGAAGACGCCCGCAAGCCTATTCTTCAAATCGCTAAAAAAATAGGAATTTCAGGGGCTGCTATTCACCAGCGATTGAAAAAGCTAGAAGATGCGGGTGTGATATCGGGGTCTAAATTTATTGTCAATAATAAAGTTTTGGGCTATAAAACTATGGCATTTATTGGCGTTTATCTTGAAAAAGCAGCCAGCAATTCGGAAGCCGTAAAAGAATTAAAAAAAATTCCAGAAGTATTAGAATGCCATTATACTACGGGAAATTGGAGCATTTTAATCAAAATCATTTGTCGTGACAACGAACATTTAATGCAGCTTTTGAATAAAAAAATCCAACCTATTGATGGCGTTTCTAGAACGGAAACTTTTATTTCTTTAGAACAACAAATAGAACGACAGATACAATTGTAGCTATTAGCTATTAAATTTTAGATAATAAATGAACCTCAACAAATTCTCAAAAGAAAACATTACCATCGCTTTTTATACAATCTATATTTTGATAGCGGGTGCTTGTTATCAGCTTTTCCCAACGCATGGCAACACCCCTAATGGCGGGGTATTAATGCTATATTTATTCATCCCCATCAGTATTATTTATTTTATGGTCCACTTGATTAAACAATTGTATGGCAATCAAAGTTATGCCAAATGTTTACTCATCCACGGGGTTGTATGGCTCTCGGTTGCGGTTATTTTATCGACTTTCGCCAAATAAAAATTCTTCTATCTTATATTTTTTTTTCGTTTTGGGATTAATACCGAAAGACTTGGTATTACTAGCAAAAGCTAGGGTATGAATACCAGAAGTCTTGGGGTGCACCCCGAAGGTTTTGGGGTGGACCCCGAAGGTCTGGGGGTGGACCCCGAAAGTCTTGGGGTGCACCCCGAAGGTTTTGGGGTGGACCCCGAAGGTCTGGGGGTGGACCCCGAAGGTTTTGGGGTGGACCCCGAAGGTTTTGGGGTGCATCCCGAAGGTCTGGGGGTGCATCCCAAAGTTCTGGGGGTGCACCCCGAAACTATTATTTTTAAATTTGACAAATACAAAAAGGGCTGTAAAAACAAGTGTTTACAGCCCTTTTAAGTTATTTCAAGAAATTATGCTATTGAGATATGGTCTTTCATTTAGATGAGAATCAGTTTCTTGATGGTTCTTTTATTTATAGAATTTATTTATAAAAAAAACAGCTCCAATCATCAAACGACTTTGTCCATTTTCATTCATTGAATTGGAAACATTAGCATAATCTGATTTCCATTTTCCAGTTATCAATGCAAATTCATAACCTACATTTAAACGCACGAATTGCTCGCCTTTATTTTTAATTGCAAATCCAAGGGAAGGTCCTGCAAAAAACATATTGTTTCTCAATCGGATATAACTGGAAGTACTAGCAGCCAGATTATTCATATCAACTTGATTGCTTTGAGAATATACATTAAAATCATTGGCCGTATATGCTAAATTCAATCCTCCAGAAAAAACAACATCAGAATTGTTGACGATATTATAATGCCCTCTTAAACGTAAATTACTTCTAGCCCCATTGCTAGTCGTAGCAGAATTTGATTTTTTAAACATATTAGAAGAAACCTCCATATCTAGAAATCCCTTGTTGAAAAATTCGTTTATACCAAATACAAATTCGGGCACATTGGCTTGAATTTGAGGCAAATTACTCGCTTCTAATTGATTGTCAATGGCAAACTTACTATTGCTCACAAATCCACCACCCAAATAGATACTATGCTTACCTTCTTTTTCCTTAGGCTTGGCTTCTTGAGCTAATGAAATAGTGCTAATTGCAAGTAATGAAAAGAATAATAATTTTTTCATGTCTTTATGTTTTTAGAAAATTAAATAAAATAGAAAATCCAAATATCAAGAAAATAATCTTACTATTTGGATTTTTAATACATTTTAATATTTATTTAGCCCACCAAGTTAATCACTTTCCCGGGAACAATAATCACTTTATTAGGTGTTCTTCCGTCCAATTGCTTGATGGTTCTTTCGTCTGCCATCACAATTTCTTGGATTTGCGGAACGGTTAAATCTAAAGACAACTTAATGGTAAAACGCATTTTTCCATTGAAAGAAACAGGATATTCTTTTTCGGATTCTACCAAATATTTCTCTTCACAAATTGGGAATGCTACTGTTGAAATAGAACCTTCATGCCCCAATTGACTCCATAATTCTTCAGCAATATGCGGTGCATAAGGCGAAATAACGACTGCCAATGGCTCTAAAATTTTTCGCTGATTGCATTTTAAAGTCGCCAATTCGTTGACACAAATCATAAACTGTGAAACGGAAGTATTGAAAGAGAAATTCTCAATGTCTTCGGTTACTTTTTTGATGGTTTTGTGTAATGATTTATACATCTCGGCGGTTGGTTCGTCGTTGGTGACAATCAAACCATTGTCATCAAAATACAAACGCCAAAGTTTTTTTAAGAACCCTGAAACCCCTGTAATTCCCGCAGTATTCCAAGGTTTGGCTTGTTCCAATGGGCCTAAAAACATTTCATACAAACGCAAAGTATCGGCACCATAATCATTACAAATATCATCGGGATTGACTACGTTTAGCCAACTTTTAGACATTTTTCCTATTTCTCTCATGCACGTGTATTTATCAGTAACATTTGCATTTTTATCAATTATTATTGCTTTAGAAAATTCTTTATAAAGCGAATATTTTTTGAACTTTTCTACGTCAAGTTCATTTGTACCAAATATTAATAAACTAATATCAAGTCTTATGTTTTGAATACTCTGTGCCCAAATTTCCTTATCTCTTTCATTAATTTCAATTTCAGGAAATTCAGATTTAATCTTTGTAAAATAATTTTCTTTGATTTTAATAAAAAGATCCGAGGAATTTAGAAAACAATCTAATTCTTTAAAATTTATTTCTTTTTCGTAAGAAATTAGAACTTTAGGAATTGATTCATTATAAATTATTTTTAATCTTTCTTTAATTTGTTCTGTTAACAGGTTAGTATTCCTTTCATAATGCCAAACAAACCCAATTTTAAGCTCATGAATATAAGCGCCCTCTCCCAAAATCATCCCTTGATTAATCAACTTTTTGAAGGGTTCTTCTGTTGGGGCATAGCCTCTATCTTTTAGAAATTTGTTCCAAAAACGTGAGTACAATAAATGTCCGGTGGCGTGTTCGCTTCCACCAATATATAAATCCACACTTTCCCAATATTTCAAAGCATCCGCTGAAGCAAATTCGTTTTCGTTGTGTGCATCCATATAACGCATCCAATACCACGAACTTCCTGCCCAACCCGGCATGGTATTCAATTCTAAAGGGAAAACTTTCACATTGTCAATTAACTCACAACTGACAACCGACAACTTTTCAACATGCCAAGCCCAAGTGGTAGCGTTTCCTAATGGCGGTTGACCGTCTTCGGTTGGCAAATATTTTTCTACTTCAGGCAATACAATTGGCAAATGTTTGGCATCAATCATTTGTGGCAATCCATTCACATAATACACCGGGAAAGGTTCACCCCAATAGCGTTGACGAGAGAACACAGCATCACGCAAACGGTAATTGGTTTTGCCTTTTCCTTGTTCTATTTTTTCTAGTGCTTCGATGATTTTTTTGGTTCCGTCTTTGTAACCCAATCCGTTTAAGAAATCAGAATTTATTAATTCAAAACCGCTTTTTTCTCCATAAGCAAAATCCACCCCGCCCGTTGGGCACCCCTCCAAGGGAGGGGAACTTAAACGAAAAATATTCTTTATTTCAGGCATTCCGTTAGTACCCTTAAAGAAATTGGCGAAAGCATAATCACGTTCATCACCACATGGCACTGCCATTACTGCTCCTGTTCCGTAACCCGCCAAAACATAATCGCCAATCCAAACTGGAATTGGTTCTTTGGTAAATGGATGTTCGGCATAAGCTCCAGTAAACATTCCTGAAATGGTTTTTACATCCGCCATTCTTTCTCTTTCCGAACGTTTTGCAGTAGCTTCCACATAAGCCTCAACCGCCGCTTTTTGTTCGGGTGTTGTGATTTGGGAAACTAATTCGTGTTCGGGTGCTAACGTCATGAAGGTTACTCCGAAGATAGTGTCGGGGCGGGTGGTGAAAACTTCTATAAAAGTCCCCTCCCCAACCCTCCCCGAAGGGGAGGGAGCAGAAGCTGGGTAAGATATTCTTGATTTTAACTCTGATTCAATTTTAGTTAAAACTTCTGACATTTGATTATTTACTGCATCATTTGAAAAACGAATTACTTTGAAATTGTATTTTTGTTCTAATTCTAAAGTTCTTTCATTATCAAGTTCAATCTGTTCTTTAGTATTATGATATTCTCCATCAACTTCAACAATCAATTTTTTTTCCAAACAAACAAAATCAACAATATATTTTCCAATTAAATGCTGTCTTCTAAAACGAACATCTAATTTATCTCTACGTAAATTGTCCCAAAGAATAGCTTCTGATAATGTTGGTTCTTTTCGCATTTCTTTAGCATGAAGAAGCAAATCTCTAGCTATTGAATCGTCGCCTGTTAAATATTTTGGATCCGATTTTAGTTTAGTTTTGGCTCCCCCTCCTTCGGAGGGGGTTGGGGGGAGGATATTAAACTTAACCGACGCACCAACCGATTTCCCAATCCAGTTTCTTTGCGATTCTTTGATAGATTCACTCCAATCGATAGTCTCCAAACCTTGTAATAATCTTTCAGCATAAGCAGAAATTCGCATCGACCATTGGGTCATTTTTTTACGAATCACAGGATGACCTCCACGTTCTGATACACCATTTACAATTTCATCGTTGGCTAGAACTGTTCCTAATGCCGGACACCAATTCACTTCGGTTTCTGCCAAATAGGTTAATCTGTACTGTAAAAGTATTTTTTGTTGTGCTTCTGACGAATAAGCATTCCATTCAGTTGCTGAAAAAGAGGCAATGTTATCATCGCAAACTGCATTTACATTCGTATTACCTTCTGTTGAGAAAACAGCAACTAAAGTTGAAATATCTTCAGCTTTATCTGAGTCATTATTGTACCAC
>CAIWKX010000059.1 GCA_903913315.1 uncultured Bacteroidota bacterium
ACATGAGTACTAAAGATGCAGCAACTCATTTCTTTTTTGATAAAATAAACAAAGGTACGTATGTGTTAGAATATGATATCAGAGTAAATAACGTAGGTGATTTCTCAAACGGAATAACAACAATTGAAAGTATGTATGCTCCTGAATTCACAAGCCATACCAAAGGAATTAGAGTGAATGTAATAGAGTAACCTAAATAAAAAAACTCCAAACTAATTTCTTACTTTGGAGTTTTACTTTTATTTGGTTTAATTACTTCACCAAAGTCATTTCGTCTACAATGTGTTTAGCACCAGAGAAATTCTCAATTACCCATAAAACATAACGAATATCAACATTGATGGTTCTTTGTAGTTTTTCATCAAAGATTACGTCTCCCGCCATAGCTTCGATGTTACCGTCAAAAGCGATACCAATTAATTCTCCTTTTCCGTTAAGAACCGGTGAACCTGAGTTTCCTCCTGTAATATCATTATCGGTTAAGAAGTTCAAGTGAAGTGAACCATCTTTATCTCCATAACGACCGTAGTCTTTGTTTTTTGCCATATCCAAAACTTTGGTTGGCAAGTCAAATTCTTCGTCTCCCTTTTTGTATTTTTTTACTTGACTGTCTAAAGTAGTGTAGTTGTTAATTGCAACTGGATTGCGTTTATCTGCTGGCAATGCGCGAACTTTTCCATACGTTAAACGCAATGTTGAATTAGCGTCTGGATATTTAACAGTGCCAATTTTTGACTCCTGTAATCCTTCTACTAAAAGACGGAACGCCGCACTATAATCGTTTTGGGCTTTTGTAATTTCATCTGATTTTGAATTGAAATGCATCAACATATCATTCGATAAAATATATAATGGATCGCTGTCTAATTGGCTTTGACTTGGCGCTTGTAAAAACGCTTTTACTTTGTCCAAAGAAGAGAACAAACTTAAATCAATAGTTGAATTTACATATTTTGTAAAATCATTATTGTTTTCGTCTCCTATTTTCTTAACCATTGGTGCAATTGCATATCCAGTAGATTTTGTAGCATACAATTTCAATTGAGCCGCCAAAATATCTTTCTCGGCTGGAATATATAAATCTTCAAAAAATTTGGTTGCGCCTTCAATGATTTGTGGTGCCAATGTTGCTCGTTTTGCAGCATCCGCTTTCACAAAGTTATCCAATTGTTTTCCTAATGTTCTAGCTACTGGTCCTAGAGCAGAAGTTCTGAATAATTGTTGTAAGTAGTTATCGTGACGTGCTTTCTCATTAGTTAAACTATAGAACTTATTAATCGTTGCTACTACGTTTCCGTATTTGGCTTTGTTCTCGGCTTTGTTTGCCCAAGCGTCAAATTTAGCTTCTTGTGCAGCTTTTGATTTTGAGGTTTGCGCTTTCGACAATGCATCAATCATCCCTTGACGGTTTTTCCAATAGTTAGCTGTTGAAGCATATTTAGAAGCATATACCAAACGAAGTGCAGCACTCATTTCCATGTATTTCTTCATATTGTCCATTCCCGTTTTAGCACCTTCTACCCAAGCAGGATAAGCAAATTTCACGTTTTGCTCAATTCCACCTGCTGGCATCCAACGGTTGGTTCGTCCTGGATAGCCCAAAATCATAGCAAAGTCTCCTTCTTTTACTCCTTTTAAATTAACAGGTAAATAGTGTTTTGGTTGTAACGGAACATTGTTTGGAGAATAATCGGCTGGATTTCCATCTTTATCAGCATAGACTCTAAACATAGAGAAATCGGCAGTTTGACGTGGCCATTCCCAGTTGTCGGTGTCTCCACCAAATTTCCCTAAACTTTCTGGTGGCACTCCCACTAAACGTACATCTTTGTAATCTTGATATACAAAATAGTAATACTCGTTTCCTTGAAAGAACGGACGAACAGAAACGGTATATTTTCCACCTTCGTTGTTTTCTTTTTCAATTAAAGCGATTTCGGCATTGATGGCTTTTTCTCTATCTGCCTCGCTCATCGATGGGTTTACTTTTGCTAAAATACGTTTAGAACAGTCGTCCATACGAACAAAGAAACGCACGTACAAGCTGGATGGTTTTCTTTCGTCAGCTCTATTGGCTGCCCAGAAACCGTCTTTTAGTAAATTGTGTTCTGGTGTAGAAAGTTCTGCAATTCCGTCATATCCGCAGTGGTGGTTGGTTAACACCAAGCCATCTTTAGAAATCATTTCGGCAGTACAACCGCCATTAAATTGCACAATAGCATCTTTTAAACTGTGGTGGTTGATGCTGTAAATTTCTTCGGCTGTCAATTGCAAGCCCATTTTTTCCATGTCGCGGTGATTCAAACGTTCGATGAACATTAGAAACCACATTCCTTCATCGGCTTTAACACTCATTGGATTAAGCATAATCGCTACGATTAGGGATACAATAATTTTTTTCATTTTAAAATTGATAAGGTTAATTTGTTTGTAAACTACTAGTCTATAAAAACGTAGATTTGTTACAACCTATATCAATTATTGACGTGTAGAGAACTTGTAAAATTAAGTGTTTTTTTATCAAAAAGGAGTTAAGTTGTCTTTTGGATTTCTGTCTTTTCACAAGACGATTTATTATTTTTATACTTGATATTGTATAGAAAAAACACATCTTGTATAAATTATAAAAAAGTAAATTTCTTTTTGAAAGTGTTGATTTATGATGAAGTTTTAATTATATTTGTGAATAGGTGTGAAATTAAACAATAACCCTTTTTGGAGTTAACAAAAATTCTGTTTTGTCTCTTCATTTTAAAGTAGAAAAAGGCCATTTTTACCCAAATGAGTTCCTTTTGAATTGAAAGTTAAAGCTTTTAGAGTATATGTTAAAGCTTATGGTGTAATAGCTTTAATTTTCCTTAAATACTAAAGGGAACTCCATAAACACTTAAGGGGACTCCATGAACACTTAAGGGGACTCCATAAGCACTTAAGGGGACTCCATAAACACTTAAGGGAACTCCATAAGCACTTAAGGGAACTCCTTTAGCGCAAAAAGGAGCTTCTTCGATAAATATGAGTTCTTTTCAAACTTAAAAAAGCTCATTATTCACAAAAAGAAAGATTTCTTTTTTATCAGATTTCATTACAAATTAAAAACTATACATTCATAAATTTTCGATGAATATTAAGTAACTGTAGGTGAAAAATGATTAAATCTTGCTTAAGATGGTGTAGTTTGTCGATGTAGTCATAAATCTACAGGTTTTGAATTTTTTTGTTCCAAATTTAAATGTATTTTTACCAGCTTCTAAAGTTTGTTCATACTCAAACGAATAGACTTTAGACTTTGATTATTAAATACATTTATTTTATGAATAACTCTACTCCACTTAGTGCTATTTTTAGCAGAAAATCGTTTAACAAATTGGTATCAGCTTTAGGGTTGATGATAGTGTTGCTAGTTAGTTCTGTTTCTTTTGGACAGACAACAGCGACGTATACTGTTGCGTCAACTAGTACTGTTACTACATCAGGTACGGCACCTTCTGGTTCAAGTGCTACTTATAGTCAAACTTATGCTACTACTGCAGGGCAAATTACTAGTAGTAATTCAGCAACGATTACACTTACTAATTATGCTGGTTATCAGATAACTGGTATTACAATGAGTATGAAGTCAAATGGTAGTGCAGGTGGTGGTTATTTTACGGCAGTTGGTGGTTCTACAACATTTTCAACTATTGGATCAAGTGGAACGCCCCTAGCTTTTAATAATGCTAGTTGGAATGGCGCATATACAACTACTTATTCTACTGTTACACCCTCTGTAACTGCATATACAGTTACTTCAGGACAAAGTGTGGTTTTAACTATTAATGGTACTACTAATAGTTTATATATACAAAGTTATACCGTAACTTATTCACCAGTAGCTATTACTTCTGCACAAACTGGAAACTGGTCTTCTACTTCAACATGGGTTGGGGGAGTTGTGCCTAGTTCATCTGCAAATGTTATTATTGCTAGTGGTCATGTAGTTACTATGGATACAACTACTGGTGGTATCAATACAAGAAATTCTGGAACAACCACTACCGTTAATACCGGAGGTACTTTGGCTTCATCAGTTCAATATGTTAATAGTGGTACGACTACTATCAATGGTACTTTCCAATTG
>CAIWKX010000060.1 GCA_903913315.1 uncultured Bacteroidota bacterium
ATTCCAAGTAGTGGCTATTAATCCCGTCATAGTAGCCGTACTTGAAGCAGGTGAAATACATCCATTGCTATTGGTTACTGTAAAGGTGTAGCTCCCTGCTGCCAATCCAGTAATAGAAGCTGCCGTACCTGTTCCAGTAGAAGAACCACTAACTGTTCCGCTTTGTATTAAAGACCAACTTCCTAAAGCTGGTAAATTATTAAAATGAAAGCTACCTGTTGGTAAAGCACAAGTAGGTGCTGTAATAGTATCAATTATTGGGGCCGCTGGCAGCGAATTTACAATCATAGTAATGCTATTGGATGTCGCAGGTGAACCTGTTAAACATGGCGAAGCTGTGGAGGTCATCACTACAGTAACCGCATCATTGTTGGCAAGAGTAGTACTTGTAAAAGTTGATAATGTTTCACCAGGAACGTTTACGCCATTCACTTTCCATTGATAAGTTGGTACTCCTCCATTTGTAGGAGTTGTTGAAAAGGTAACACTTGTACCAGAACAAATAGTAGTGGCACTTGCTCCAATGATGACACTAGCAGGTAAATTAGCCACTACTGTTACCAAAAAGGGTACAGAAGTACTAACACAACCACCTGTATTTTTTACCGTTATATTTCCAGTATAGGTACCTGCGACGGTACCTGCAGGAATATTTATTGAAATTGCAGCTCCTAATGTAGCATTGGTTACAGCCACAAAACTATTGGTTGGAGTACTATTCCAAGTGATACTATAAGATGTTGGTGTACCACTAGTAACAGAATAATTTAATGTTGTAGATTGTGTACTAGTACTATAACACATAGAAGATGGAGTAGTAACTGAAATCGCTGCTGCACCAATTGATATTACTAATGTATTACTCACTCCACTACAACCATTACTAGATTTTACTATTCTTCTATAATAAGTTGTAGTAGTGGTACTTGGTGCTGTATAAGTTGCAGAAGTAGCTCCAATCCCTCCAGTTACATTGACCCAGCCACTAGTTCCATTTGGTGATTGTTGCCATTGATAGGTGTAAGTCGTACCTCCTCCAGTTGGAGCAGTTTGTGTAAAAGCACTTGGAGTATAAGGTGTGGTACAACTGGATTGATTTCCTGAAATTGTACCAGGAGTAAAAGTATAACTACTTGAATTTGTTAAAGTAAGTACATCACTGACAGCTGAACAGCCTAGATTAGTGATGATAATTCTGAATTTGTAAGTTCCAGCAGTAGATTCATAAATAGTATAAACTGGGTCCAATACATATTGTGTCGTAGTCGCTGTAGGACCGGGACCATTTACCCAAGTTATTCCATTATCATAACTAACTTGCCATTGATACGTGGCACTTCCTCCTGGATCACCACTAGAAATATCCAAATCATTTTGACCACCACCAGTTATCGTTCCACAAGCACTTCCACTTATGGAATAGGTTTTGTCATTTTGCCCTTGAGTGAACTCTACTTGTACAGCTGCTGGAGTAACATAAGTTACTGTTGCAGTGGCTGCTCTAGAAGAAACACAAGCTGAAGCACTATGGGCTTCTGCGTAATAGGTAGTAGTACTAGATGGAGTAACTGATAGGTTAGCACCACTAGCTACATTACCTATACTTGCACCGCCACTAGCTACAGTGAACCAATAAATAGTATTTCCAGCAGAAGTTGCATTAAGATTTAATGAAGTTCCTGCACCACTACAAACCGAAGTTGCCGAGGTAGGAGTTACTATTGTAGGCGTAGTTGGCAATGGATTTACAGTAAAGGTACTAGAACTAATTCCAGTACCAGCTATGTTAGTAACACTAACGGTTCCTGAAGTACCAGTGCCCACAACAGCTACAATACTTGTTTGAGTAAAACTCGTAATAGAGGCGACTGGAGTCCCTCCTATTTTTACATTCGCTGCAGTGATTCCAACAAAACTATTTCCAGTAATTGTTAATGTAGAACCCACACAACCACTAGTGGCACTTAGGGCCGTAATGGTTGGACTGCAAGTGATAATGATTTGTCCATATCCACCATTTCCTCCTAATGAGGTTCCTGAATTGATTCTTTTTGCACCACTGCCTCCTCCTCCAGGATTATTTCCAGCATTTCCAGGAGAGTTGTTTGTGCCTTGCGCAACACCTCCAGCTCCGCCATTGGCACCAGCTCCACCAGCCCCCGTTCCTCCTCCTACTGACCCATTGAGTCCACTTGATCCTGAGGTATTGGAAGTACCTCCAGTGGCAGTGCCTCCTACTCCTCCGGTACCCGCAATAATACTACTACCGTTACCACCAGCATTTGCCACTAAAGCAGTTCCAGATGGTATATGAGTAACAGTAGTGCTTGATGCTGTTGTTGATACAACACCAGAAGTTCCAGTTAGATAAGCTGGTATAGTATAAGAAATTACATCTCCTGCTGTAACACTAAATGTTTTTGTAGTATAACCACCCCCACCTCCACCACTTCCTGTTCCAGAAGCTGTTCTTCCTTCACCAGCGCCACCAGCGCCCCAAACTTGAACGTTTACGGCAGTAACTCCTGTTGGAATCGAATAAGTACTTGAAGAATTTGTAACAGTAGATGCTATAGTAGTAACCTGAGCGTTACTATTAATAGACAATAAAAAAATCAAAATAACAACAAACGAATTTGATTCTAAAGTATCCAGCATCAAATAAATAAGCTTACTTATATTATTATCTATTATTTTCATAGTGTGAATTATTGGTAATCAAAATTACTTACCAAACTATGATTATAATAATAAAGTGGATAACTAACTTATAAATTCGATGAAACACTCAAAATGAGTAATTTTAATCAAATTTTAATTTAATAATATAGAAAAATGACTTTAAAAGAAATTAATAAAATCTAATAAAGTAGAGTTTATAAATATCCATTATATTTTCTAATAAACCATTCTGCACCTAGCGAACAGGCAATTAGAATTAATAACCAATACCAATCAATTATAGGAGTTTTTTTAACGATAGTTTTTTGAATGGTTTTATACTCTTGGTTATTCAATAAGTTTTTAATCAATTCTTCCACTTGATTGGGAACAAATATTTCCCCTTTGGTCTGGGTAGCCAATTGCTTTAATTTAGGAAGATCAGGATTTACAAATTGTTTTTCAATATCAAAATCTAATATTTCAAAAGTACTGGAATAGCTAGCATTTGTGTTTAATTCCTTTACTATAAAGGAGTAGCTACCCGCACTTAGTCCATCAAGATTTACTTTAAAACTATTGGTCGTTTTTAGCAAGTCATAATGCTTAACTTGCTTTGTTTTAGTATTGGTAACAGCAATTGACAAACGAGCTTTATCATCAAACTCATAGTTTTTATTGAAATATTGAGCTGTTATTTCTAAAGCATCACCAGAGTTGTAAAAACGTTCATGATTTACGATTAAAGACTTGCGAGCATCATTAGAAGACAAAAATTGTATAATTTTATCAATAAATATATCGAACGATTCAAATGATTTTTTATCTACAAAACTTTGAGCCCGCCATTTCCATATATTTTCGCCTAGTAAAAAGGCAGACCGTTTTCCTTGATTATCCGAAAAAGCTAACAAGGGATTGTTAGTAGCTACATTTCTAATACGTGAAGATAATAAAACACCTATTTTTTCAGACGTGGTTATCGAACCAAATGAATTTTCCAAAGGAGGAAAGTTTTCAAAACCTAGATTATCAATAGCAAATAAATTAAAATTGCTACTAAAGTTGGCCAAGTAATCTTCTTTCTGATTGGACATCTTAAAGGTTAACTGGGTTTGTTGTTGGTTCAAAAAGTCAAAATCAGTTTTGTTTCCTGTGATAATCCAAGTATTTATTTTTAGATTTTTACTAGTTTCAAAAACAGATTTAAATGCGGCTGTGGGTTGGTATAAAATCACAACATTATAATTGTTTAATTTACTAATATCGTTAGGTTTAAGAATAGTCACTTTGCGCTGTGCATTAGTTTCAATACTTCGTTTTAAAGCACCTATATCAGGATGATTTATAGCAGAGATAATAGCTACTTCTGTTTTTTGTTCAATAACTTCCACTGCAAATTTCTTGACATTATTGTAGGTATTTTTTTCGGCTTCAGGAGAAGTTAACGAAGCATTATAAATTTGTAACCCTGATTTATCAGCAGGTAATAATATATTTAATACTTGTGATTTTCTTGATGGTGAAAAGGAAATACTTTGTTTAGAAAGAACATTGTTTCCTTGTGAGATGGCAAAATTAGCAGTTATTGATTTCGTTCCCGAATACTGCAAAAAGACTTCTACTGGAAATTTATTTTTATGAAACGCATATTTATTAACGTTTATCTGATTAATTTTTAAATCCAAATAAGTGGTGGTGTCGCCTACTACCAATGGAAATACTTTATTAGAAGGATTAAAACTAAATATAAAATCAGAACCCGTAGTTTGATTTCCATCAGAGATTAAAACAGTTGGATATTTTTGGTTTTTATTGATGGTGTTTAAATTTTTAGCTACTGCATCAATATTAGTTTGCTTACCTTTAAAATCAAAAGTGTCTGCCGATTTGAATTCGGAATCAAAACTATAAGATTGAATATCAAATTTATCTTTTAACTCCTTATTCGAGGCGAGTTTTGTATAAACTTCTTTAGCTGTTTCATTAGCTTTTAAATCAACTATAGAACTTGAATTGTCTACAACTATTGGAAGTGGTGTTTTGGTTGTTTCATAGGTGCTTTTGCTAATGATGGGATTGATTAGCAAAAGTAATAAACCAAAAACAGCAAGAAAACGCAAAAAAGCCAAAAGCAATCTTGTTTTTGATTGACTTTTAGCTTTATAATAATATTGAAAATAAGACAAACCAGCAGCAATTAACACTGATAGAAGTAATAATAATAAAGTTGATTTGTTCATATTTCTAGTATTCAGTCGCAGTCACAGTTAGCAGTTATCTAATAACTGTGGCTGTATACTTTTTTTAAGTTAACATTCCACCACAAACATTTAATACTTGTCCAGAAACATAAGCACTCATATCGGAGGCAAAGAATAGACAAGCATTGGCTACATCCTCTGGAGTTCCGCCACGCTTTAACGGAATAGAATCTCTCCAACCTTGCACTACATCTTCATTTAATTTACCCGTCATTTCAGTTTCAATAAATCCTGGAGCGATAGCATTGCAACGAATGTTTCTGGAACCCAATTCTAAAGCTATAGATTTTGTAAAACCGATCATTCCAGCTTTGGATGCTGAATAATTTGCTTGACCCGCATTACCCTTTACTCCTACTACACTACTCATATTTACTATGGAACCTTTACGGTTTTTTAGCATTATTTTTTGAACGGCTTTGGTCATGTTGAAAACCGACTTCAAGTTGATTTCAATTACTTTATCAAAATCATTTTCGCTCATTCTCATCAATAAATTGTCTTTAGTAATACCAGCATTATTGATTAAAACATCAATGTTTCCAAAGTCTACCATCACATCATCTACTAGTTTTTGAGCTTCGTTAAAATCTGCAGCATTAGATTTATAACCTTTGGCTTTAATTCCCAGAGCATTTAAATCGTTTTCTAAGACCAAAGCCGATTCAGCAGAAGAACTATAAGTAAAAGCTACATTAGCTCCATGTTGTGCAAATACTTTTGCAATTCCGCTTCCAATACCACGGCTTGCCCCTGTAATGATAGCTACTTTTCCTTCAAGTAATTTCATATAAAAGTTTTTTTTGTTTGTTTATTTGATGCGCAAATATAACAATTTACTATTCAGTATTAATGTCTCAAATACAGATAAGAAATAAAAAAATTATTCGTAATTGTTATTGAATTGTTTTCACATTTCCGGTTCTTTTCAATACGCCCCAACCCTGTCCGTCTCCTTTAATTGCTTTTTTGAACGATCTAAATAAGATTACATACATTAATTGTCTGTAGATAAATCGTTGAGGAATAAGCCATAATAGTTTGCTAAACTTTTCTTTTTCAAAAGTAAAAGCTACAATACTTATTAACATATCCACAGCCATAAAAACTACATAAAAAAGTCCAATTTTATGCATACTTTCTGGATTGTTAAAATTCCAAATTAGACTAATTATCAATACTAAATCTGCTAGTGGTGCAAAAATGGGTAATATAATTTGGAAAATAAAAATGTTTGGTAAAGATACCATTCCTAATCCTTTATATTTTGGATTAAAACAGGCATCTCTGTTTTTCCAAAAAGCTTGCATGATACCATAACTCCATCTAAAGCGTTGTTTCATAAACTCCTTCAAAGTTTCAGGTGCTTCTGTAATAGCTATTGCCTCAATACAATTAATGACACGGTATTTTTTTCTTAAAATTCGAATGGTTAAGTCGCAGTCTTCAGCAAGAGTATCGGAAGTAAATCCTCCCGCTTTTTCAATAGCTTCTTTTCTGAAAGCACCAATGGCTCCTGGTACAACAGTTATTCCATTGATTAGGTCAAAAGCCCTTCTATCAAAGTTTTGTGAAGTGGTATATTCAATACTTTGCCATTTGGTTAACATTGTATTTTCATTTCCTACTTTTACATTTCCTGCTACGGCCCCAACAACATCGTTATTCTTAAATTGAATAGTAAATTGTTTCATTAGATGGGTTACGGCATCTGATTTAAGTTGCGTATCGGCATCAATACAAACTACATAGTCACTATTGGTTAGTGCTATACCATGATTTAATGCAGATGCTTTACCTCCGTTTGGTTTAGTATGTATTTTTACCAAAGGATTGGAACTAAATGCATCCTGTATTTTTTGATACGTAGTATCTTTTGAACCATCATCAACAAAGACAATATCAAAATTGGGATAATCTTGCAATAATAAATTATTAATAGTTTTTACAGCATTGACCTCTTCATTAAAAGCAGGCACAATAATACTCACTTTAGGATATGAATTAGTTGTATCTACTACGTAATTATGGGGATATTTATAATCTTTCCATTTCTTAATAAATGCCATAATTGCCATCAAAGCTATTCTAATAAAACCGAGAATAATTGCGACCCAAAAAGTGGCGGTAATAAAAATACCAAACCAATATCCTAGTGTAAATATGAAAATGTCTACATCTAAATAGTTTTGGGTAGCAATAGGCATCACATCTTCTTTCTTTTTTCCTAATAATTGAGCAACAGTGGTAAATTTAATCCCTTTGCTTTTAAAATACTGAATTATTCTTGGTAAAGCATCCACAGTGGCTTGTCGATTTCCACCAGCATCATGAAAAAGAATTATTCCTTTATATGGATTTCTATTATATTGTCTAATAGTTCGAGCATAAATTGTGTCTGCAGTTACCCCAACTTCCCAGTCATTAGGATCAATACTTTCTCCAATAGTGTAATAGTTTTGTTGTTTACTTAACTCTATTGGGCGCAGCTCAGCTTCAGTTGTTGGCTCGGAATCGGCATTGTAGGGAGCTCTAAACAATATTGTATTTCTGCCAGTGACGGCTTCAATAAGCAAGCGGGTAGTTTCCATTTCGGAAGCCGCTCTTTCAAGACTAACTGTCGCTATATTTGGATGTGTAAAAGTATGATTGCCAATTTCATGCCCTTCATCATAAATTCGTTGTAATAATGGTAAATTATTTTCGGCTTGTAGTCCGATAACAAAAAAAGTGGCAGGTACTTTTTCTCTCTTTAAGATATCTAAAATTTGTGGTGTATATTCTGGATCTGGTCCATCATCAAACGTTAAAATAACTTGATGATCTACGTTGCCATATTTTTTAATTACATATTTAGTGGGTAATTGAATGTAGTTTTGTTCTGAGATTATATACTCATTTTTATTGATGTCTAATTTAATTTTTCCGGGCTGTGGATTAGTAACTACATTTAATATTTCACCATCCCCAATATAATCCGGTGTTGAAAATCCGAAGTCAACATTTTCAAGTTTTCTAAAATCAAAAGGTTTCTTCTTTATACTTTCATTGGTTAAACTTCGTTCATAAAAACTCCACAAACGTTCATCTTCGCTACCTAAACGCCATAAAGCAGTTCCAGCAGTTCCATATTCATCGGCAAACCTAATCGTATTAAAATTGGAAGCTGCATCAGTAAAATTCACATAATGTTTATGTTTAGCAGCGTCTATATAACTATAGTTGTTATTGTATGTGTTATTATCAAAGTCGATTAAGGATTTATATTGTCTAGCATTGGATAATGCTTGTTGATAAGTTAATGTAACGGCTTGCATATTTTCTTCCCAATCGTATCCATACCCTGCAAAACAAAGAATAATCTTGTTAGTAGGTATATCTTTGGCATTTTGATCGAGAATACTTTCTATCCATTTTTGACTACTAATATCTCCAGGAGTACTTGTTGGGTAATGTTCATCATAAGCCATTAGAAATATATAATCATTATGCTTCACGAGTTCCTTCATATTATAATCCGTATCGCTATACATTACATCTTGTGTAACTAAATAGTGTTGAGCATGTAGTTTATCATACAACTCTTTCTGAAAAGCAATAATAGGTTCATCACTATCTTCTTGAAACTCTTCAAAGTCAATATTAATTCCTTGAAGCTTATATAGTTTTAGGGTTTTTATAATATCATTTATCAGACGTTCCTTTTTGGCAGGATTATGTAAAATTCGATGTAATAAGGCACCATCAAACTCACCGACTCCTTTTTCTTTATCAATGTTATTAATTAATGGTACTATTTGCACTTTACCTTTTCGCATTATTTTTAAGGCTGAAGTATCAATTTGTGTTTTTAACAAATCGGTTTTAGGATCAATAAAGAACCATTCTGGAACCACCATATCCAGTTTCTTAATGTTTTTTTGCAACGAAAAATAACTTTGCGGATCCCAATCTACATAAAAGGCAGCTCTTATCTGGTCTTTGGGTGCTGGTCTTGGAGTTTTTCGCAAGGCATCAATTTTCGCTTTAGATCGTAAGAAGGCATCAAATCCTTTGTATTTTTTTAATTCTCTTTTGTCTAATACAGTTGGAGTTATAGGATGTTTTAAAGATTGTCCTATTTGCGCTTCATTTGTTAGTTTTGGTAATAACGGTTTAATTCCTTCTTTGAGTGTAATATAAAAAATAGGAATCAGTAACAAACCAAAAAAGATAAGCATTCTACTTGACCATTTGAAAGCCGTCCATCTTTTTTTAGAACTATTTTGAAAAACTTGTTTGTTATTATCCATAAAGATTCTGCTTACAATAATACTACCTTATGCGGTATTAAGTTTATATTTCTCTTTTTTAAGAAGCCTCAAAGATAAAGAGTTCTTAGTAAATAAATGCATTCTATTTACTTCTATAATGACTCAATGTCAAAAGTTTTCATTAAAATAAACAAATACTATTGTACTAAAAATGTGCAAATAGTATTGACAAACGACATCATTACCAATTAATTGTCAGATAAGTTTTATAAAAAAACAACATAGAATATATCTTTAAATAATTTATTGTAATTCTGTAGAATTAATTCTACAGAATTTAATAACTTTGTTTTCAATAGATTATATTAAATTATTGATTTTCATATTGAGCTTTTCTAATTATTAAGAATAGATTAATCATTTTCATGACTAGGTTTTAATTTAAATTAAACTTAGATTTGAAATACCTAATTCTGCTGTAGATTAATACAATTTTTTTAATTCTAATAATATGGCGAAAAAATACTCTTTTGACGCATCTAACAAAATAGATTCTTTCGATGTCTTTAATATCCTTCCTGAAAAGGAATATGATGCAATAACAGAATTAGCATCCATTTTATGTCAAACCCCATTAGCTGCAATATCTTTAATTATTGGAAATCAACAATATTACAAATCATGTTACGGCTTTACTTCACTACCAGATCCAATAGATCAATCCTTATGCAAGTATACTTTCAATCAGTCAAACCCTATTTTCAGTGTTGAAGACACTAGGCTTGATAATCGTTTTAAAGGTAAATCTTACGTTATTGATGACCCTAAAATTGTTTTTTTTACTGGTATCCAATTGATCACTCCCTCAGATGGAATCATTGGGGTCTTGGGAGTTTATGATCATGAAGCTAGAATTTTATCTGAAATGCAGATTAAATCCTTACAATTATTAGCCAATCAAGTAGTGCAATTGATCGAATTGAACAAGAAAAAAATTGAATTAGACCAAAGCGAGAAGAAATATAAATCAATGATTGAAAATTCCATCGTTCCCATTCTATTTTCAGACCCAATCACTGAAAGGGTTATTGATGCCAATAAAGCGGCTTGTGAATTATTTGGTTATTCAGTAGAAGAATTTAGTAAACTCTCACGTGAAGCATTTATTGTTCATGATAATTATTCTCAAGAAATATTAAATAAAAGAAAAGAAGCAGGGATTACTGGGATTGAATTAATAGGTATCAAAAAAGATGGAGAACGATTTCCTATAGAAGGTAGTTCTTCTATTTTTAAAAATAATAATGGTGACATTAGAGCCATTTCATTTGTTAATGATATTTCAAAACGAAAAAAAATTGAAAGTGAAAATAATCAGTTAATGAACAATTCCGAAGTTTTGTTTGTCATGGCTGATTCTGAATTTAAAATCACTTCATTTAATAAGCAATTTAAAAAATTATATAAATATTATTTTGGGGTTGATATTGCTGTAGGAGGTTCTTTTTTTGAATATGCCCATCCCTTAGATAGAGAAAAAGAGCGAGAAATTTGTAATAGAGTAATCAATGGATCTAGCGAAGAAAATGAATTTACGATAGTAAAGGATAATATTAAAACTTCCTTTTTATTGAAATACCATCCAACAAGAGACGAGAATAATACTATTACGGGCATTTTTGTTACAGCGTTTGATATCACTAATCGTAAAAATACTGAGAGACAATTAGTGAAAAGGGAAAGAGAATTATCATTAATTTATAACAATGTTAATGATGTTATTTTTCTGGTTGAAAATAAAGGTAACAATAAATTCAAATTAGCTTCTATCAACAAACCTTATTTTAAAATTTCTGGATTAAAAGAAGAAGAAGTAATAGGTCATTATTTAAATGATTTTGTTCCAGAGCCAACTTTGAGTAACATAATAATGAATTACCAGTTAGCCATTTCCACTAGAAATAAAGTATCATGGGAATTTGAAAGGGATTATGAAACAGGGGTAAAAACAATAATTACTTCTGTTACTCCAATTTTTAATTCAAAAGGTGTTTGCACTCAGTTAATTGGTACAATCCATGACGTTACTGCAGAACGAATGACATTAATGGATCGTGAAAAAATAAGCAATGAGCTACGAAAAATTATGCATTCTTCTTTGGACGTGATTTGTACTATTGACGAGTTTGGAAACTTTCTTACTGTAAGCAGTGCTTCTGAAAAAATATGGGGTTATTTACCCGAGGAAATTATTGGAAAACCTTTTATTAATTTAGTTATTGAAGAAGATAGAGAACGCACTCTTTTTACGGTAGGAGAATTAATGAATGGTAGAGAATACACCGACTTTGAAAATCATTATATTAAAAAAGATGGCACCATTGTTCCTATTGTTTGGTCCATCAAATGGGATGAA
>CAIWKX010000061.1 GCA_903913315.1 uncultured Bacteroidota bacterium
GGTGGATAACTAATCCTAAAAAAGCAATGTATAATAAGGTTTATAATAAAACCACTACTAATTCTGGATGTGTCATTCTTTTATTCATACTAATTTTTTTAATTGTTGGATTAATTTTATGTTTGTAAAAATAAATACTAAAGCTCACTCCCTCTCTCTAGTTTACCAAACTCATCATCGGGATATAACCACTTATTTTTACTCGTTTGAACAATTACTGCTTTTTCAATTTCAAGCTCATCGGTTGCATCAATTGATTCGTCAGGTTCATTTATATTTTCTTTTGATTGACTTACATCCGATACAATGTCATAATTATCAATGCTAATCATTGACACATCATTTGATTTATCATTAATCTCTTTGATAAATCCTTCATTAGGATTTAGGAGCATGTTTTTAGATATCTCAGGATAAGATGATAATTCATTATCTAAAATAATAGCATCTTTATTGCTATTTTCATTAGGTAATTGATTTATATCGTTTGCTGTTTCAGATTCTTTTACATTTAGAACAACAATATTATTTTGAGATTTAGAATAAAGATATCTAATGACCATCAAAATAACGAAACCGATAACTAAATAATAATTCATATATTTATTTGTAAATAGTATTCTTTAATTCAATTCTAACTCTATAACATCTTGCTTAATCAAAGGATTTCCAGGATTTAGAGATTGCCTTTTCACTTTACCTACTCCATTTCCTTTCAATTTAATTTTTAATCCCATGTTTTCCAATAGAGCAATAGCATCCATTCCTGGCATTCCTTTTACATTAGGAACTCTATTATTATCATTCTGAGCCTTTAAAGAGTATTCATTATACTGATTTTCTTGTTTAGCAATCTTCTTATTCAAATCTTTGATATCCAAAGTTGTTGGGGAATCTGTAAATATTTTTTGAGCTATTTTTTTAAAAACAGGACCAGCAACATCAGCACCATAATAATTTCCGTTTACGGTACTCGGTTTATGAACCACTACAATGCAAGTGTATTTAGGATGTTCAACAGGGAAAAAACCAACAAAAGAGGATATGTAATGTTTATCAGCACCTCCATTCACAGCATAGTTTCCTTGTGCAGTTCCAGTCTTTCCTGCCATAGAAAAATCTTTAGAATAAATGCTTTTTGCCGTTCCTATTTTGACAACATTTTTCAGTATCGCTTTTAACTTTTTAATGGTTTCTTCAGAACAGATTTTTGAATTAATAACTTGCTTATCAAACTTCTTTATGGTCTTATTCCATTCTTTAATTTCGGAAACAAATTGTGGTTTTACCATTTCTCCATTATTGGCTATGGCATTATACAACGTCAAGGTTTGCATTGGAGTAACTTCCACACCATAACCAAAAGCCATCCATGGCAATGAAAGTCCATTCCATTTGTTAGTATTAGGTTGAGGAATAATCGGAATACCCTCTCCTTTCAAAGTCAACCCTAGTGTCTTATTCAATCCCATGGCATTGATTCGGTCAATAAATTGCTTTGGGTTGTTTTTGTAATTTTCATAGACCGCCTGAACCATTACTGTATTAGAAGACATTTCAAATCCTTGTGCTAATGTTACTTTTTGAATACCATCGCGATGCGAATCAACAACATCTTTTCCAAAATAAGTAATCAAACCTCCTTTGCGGTCATATACTTTAGTGGTATCAACTTTCTTGTCTTCCAACAAGGCAATCATATCGACAAGTTTAAAGGTAGAGCCAGGTTCTCCTTTTTCTCTAATGGCATAATTTAGTTGCTCGTAATATTTTCTATCAGTTCCTTTACCCAAATTTGCAATAGCTTTCACATAACCTGTCTTGGATTCCATAACAATTACACAACCATGTTCGGCATCAAACTTTTTTAGAGCATCTAACAAAGCATGATGTGCAATATCTTGAATATAAACATCAATCGTTGAAATAACATCATAGCCATCTATTGGTTCAACTTCGTTTTCATCTCTAATGGGTTTATATTCTCCTTGTGCAATTTTTTGTTTTAGTATTCTACCATCTTTACGATTGAGATAGTTGTCATAAGACCCTTCAATACCAACAGATATTGTATTCCCTTTGTTATCAATACTTGTATATCCTACAGTTCGCTGTGCAATATTTCCAAGTGGATAAGCTCGAATAGTATGTAAATCTGCAATTAATCCACTTTTGTAGCTACCTAAGTTGAACAATGGCATTTTTTTTACTAATACATAATTGGAATAAATTACTTTATTCTGAATAACAACATACCTCCTTTTCGATTGCTTTGCTTTAGTAAGTAATGAATAATAATGTGACTTTGATTTACCAAATAATTTTGAAAGCGAAGTGGATAAGGAATCAACTTTTTCATTAAAGTTTTTATCACTAGGTATTGTACCATTAAACGCTATAGTGTATTCTGGAATTGATATCGCAAGTAAGCTACCATCCGAAGAATAGAT
The DNA here is from genome assembly GCA_903913315.1 of uncultured Bacteroidota bacterium. Taxonomy (GTDB): domain Bacteria; phylum Bacteroidota; class Bacteroidia; order Flavobacteriales; family Flavobacteriaceae; genus Flavobacterium. The sequence goes on from CAIWKX010000061.1 coordinate 2,451, forward strand.
ACTTCCTTTATTTGCTGTTACAACAAATGTCTTTATAGTATTTTGTTTAGCTAGTTTTCTATAATGTTCACCATGAACCCATTGAATGTTTGTTAACTTTACAATAATTCCAATAGCAAACAAAAAGATCAGTAAGGCAAAAATATATATTCGATAGGTAATAGTAGAATCGTTTGGTGTCATTTCAATTATTTCTTATTAAACAAACTGCCAATAATCATCAACACTATTGCTATAATTACAAGTACAAAAACGTACAAAATACTGTTTACAATTATCATCAATACTGCTTTTAGAATGTAAAAGACTACTGGTATTAATAATACAAACAAAACTATCCCAATCAAAATCCCCACAATGTTTTTCATAATATACTTTTTTTAAAATGGATCATCGGATTTGTCTATTACGATATGTTCATTTTTATGAATTCCTTCGTCTTCACATTTAAAACTGAAACACTCATAAATATCGTTTACAACTTCATCTTTAACATCAATTATCAAATCAAAATAATTCCTAGAATTATTTCCAACAAAAGAATACCCTTTACATTTATAATTACACCTTTTAGAATTACAAAAACCTTTATAACGATTCAAATAGGTGTCGCCAGCTTCAATAAATTCATCTAGGGCTGCATCAAGCTTTTTGATAAATAAAGTTTTTTCAAAATTTTGATAGGTTATTGAGTCATCTAAAATCAATTTTAACATCGAACAATCCAAACGTTGTAAAAAATATAAAACTGCATCAAGCTGGGTTTGTAGGGGAATTTCACCTTCTTCATTCAATAAAACTCTTGAACCTTCTTCATGAATAAGAATCACTTCACCTAGTTGGGCAAGTTGTTTTAAAAGTTCTTTTTGTTTAGCTTCCATAATTAATATTAATTTACTGTCTCAAAAGACTATTCTTCACAGATGTAAAAAACATAATGCGGTCTTTGTGAAATGTTATTGCATTATTTGTTCTACTCAATGTAATTGAAGTGTTATCTATATTGGCACCATATACCCCATTAACATAGGCCAAAGGAAATGGAATGCCACTTTGTACCAGATTCAAAGTTGATTTTGGAACCCCTATATCGCCCTTTTCGGGGATAAGGTTATAGATGGTAGTCACTATGATACCGTTTTTAATACCCACCACAATCTCACCAACTCTCTTGTCAAAAAAGTATTTATCTGATATAGCACCGATGTATTTATAAGTTCTAACTCCTGTAACAGATGAAATCCCTAATAATTTGAATTGACTTGATTTTGGAGTTAATCGATCTCCCAAATAAAATTTTTGTGAAAAAGAGTGAATTGAAACAAACAGTAATAATGCTAGAATAATAGTTTTACTTTTCATAACTATTTTTTATTGCTATTAGAACCTCCACTCATCCAAATACCAGAAAAGAAAAGGATAAGTAGAAAAATATAAAATACTGGTGACTCTGCACCAGTCTTTCCTTGTGAAAAGGAAATAAACCATCCTGAAAATGCCATTAACGAAATGACAACCATAATAATACCAACTGTTTTTTTCATAATAAAATAGTTAAATTTGTTTTTAATAATTTTTTTGAGCCACTAACTAAATCAAGTTAGATTAGCTACTCTTTAATTGTTAATATCCAAAATTGAAAAGGTAACCCTAGAAATTTAAAAGTTTGCTTTTATTTTTTTATTCTCTAGGTCAGAAAAATGAGTTCCCTTTTCCATCAACAATTTTAGCATCCACATCAGGATTAAATATTTTGTCTTTTACATGCCATCCATCTGGTATGATAAAGGAATAATTATATTTAGCACTGGTGAATTTTGTTTGACTAAAATTGGTCACAGGAAGAAGAACCAAAAGGAATAGTAGTTTATGAAGCATAACTTTGTCGATTTAATGAATGATTATTCTGAAATTTATCTATGTAGTAGTGAATGTTTTCTCTATAACATAGTTTCTCATTTGCATTAATGCAGGAAGAAATGCAGCATATTCAAATAAATCAAAACTAGTTTCAGGATTTGGTTCCAAAGGTTGTTCATAGAAAAGAGTATAGGTTTTCAAAAGCATATACCCCTCTTCTTCTGGGTCAAGAAATCTAAGTATTTCTTCCAAGTACGTTTCAAATCTTGAATTAACAAATTGTGCAAGTTCTATATCGGTCATTTGTATA
>CAIWKX010000062.1 GCA_903913315.1 uncultured Bacteroidota bacterium
ACCACGAAGAGCACAAAGTTTTAAAGACTAAGTGCAACAATGTTAACTTTGAAAAGGACACAAAGGCGCTTCGCTTTAAACGGAGAATATAGGGTTTATTCCGCAGAGTTTTATTAGTTGGTTGAGTCTTCTGTTACGTTTTGGTTGCACATAGTTACACGAAGTTTGGCACAAAGTTTCACAGCGTTTTTTTTTAACGATACGTCGAAGGTTGGTAGAGGCTCGACACAAAAGTTTTTTAACCACGAAGAGCACAAAGTTTTAAAGACTAAGTACAACAATGTTTACTTTGAAAAGGACACAAAGGCGCTTCGCTTTATACGGAGAATATAGGGTTTATTCTGCAGAGTTTTATTAGTTGGATGTGCTTCGTGTAAGGTGGTTGCGAGCGCATTTCGAGAACATCAACGTAACACGCCAGCCATCGAAAATGATGCTATTTCGTGGGAATTGCAATTGTTTACGCCTTCGAGGGAATGACAGTTTATTCTTTTTAATACACAAAAATATAGATGATTGAGGCTATAATAACAAATAACATAGAGGCCACTAGACTTAAATCGATTAGGGTATGGTTGATACGATTCGCGGCTGTAGCAGATACTATGGCTACTAGTATTGGGATGAGGACAACTTCTTTAGGGATGAATCCAACATACTGGTATTCCCAATTTTTATCTAGGACTTGAATTTCATTTACTTTGTGGAATAGGGGGGATTTGATAATTTTTATACGTAGCCCCGGTTTATAGTCTTTGGTTGGTAGTTTGCCTATTCTATAAAGCGGCCCATTTTGTATTTCTACTAAACTGATGAGTTCGGAGGTTCTTTTTTGGCTTCCACCATAATATCGGACGGTGCTATGAAAAGATTCTAATTTCGCTATGTGTTGTTCTTTTCCTGGCATATAAAAATCCAAAGTGATCAATAGCGATACTATTAGGTTGAATAGGATGATGTATTTTTGTGTGGTTTTATCCAAGAGCAGGGGAAATATGTTGAAATACTTTGAGATAGTATTTCAAATATACAAAACAATACTTAACTGAAAAATATTTTTTTTGCATTAATTTAATCACATTTCTAAGGCTAAAATTTTAGTGAATAGGGTTTTATTCTTGAAAATGTTTTTTAGTTTGGGGATTTTTTGGTAAGTTTGAGTTGAATACTAATACATACTATCATGAAAAACGCCATTTTTACTTTAGGATTATTATTATTAGTTGCTCTTGGATATAGCCAAACCGCTACTAAAATGGAACACAAACCCACTGACCCAAAATTGGTGGGTTGTTGGAGAGGTTCAGAAGTTGGACAACAAGCCAAAGGACTTACCAAGTATTGGGTTTCTTGTCGGTTTGAGGATGGTACCAGTACATTGTTGTTTATTGTCATCGACAAAAATGGAAAAGTGAAGCAGATCACCGAGAATGGGAAGTGGTGGGTTGAAAACGGCAACTATTATGAATTACACAATTATGATGGGTTGACCGATGTTTATACGTATGAGGTTTCTGGTGGAAATGTAAAATTTAAATCGGTCGAATTGATGGGACTAAAGGATAGTAGTTATTCTTTTGTTGATTATAGGATTGAGGATAAGTAGAGCTTCGATTGGCCAGTTGTCAGTTATCTGTTATCAGTTATCTGTTATCAGTTATCTGTTATCAGTTATCTGTTATCTGTTCAGCATTGACTGCAAAAGTCACATTACAGTATGGATAGATAGCCAACCAGCCACTGATTACGCTCCAAAATCCAATTTAACTTAAAATTAATATTCGTTTTTATAGAGGAGTAACGTTTATACTGTACTTTTATAATGTAGTCATTTACGCTTTTTTCAATTGGCTGCAAAATTGTATTTTTATCCCCTATCACCTCTTTTTTTAATTCTGTAGCACCACTATGAAATGAAAAAAAGAGATGAAATCTGAAACAAAAAACCTAATTTTTCGCTTGAATCAAAAAGTGTAAACGACTTCATTATGGAAAACAAGACTAGAAAAGGATTTTTCTTTAAGAAATACGAAGCGCCCTATCGTTCGCCTTTTGAGACACTTTTTGAGATATTCAAAGAGTTAATCACCCATACCTCAGGCGATTTTGAAGAAGCCATCGATTGGTTGCGGCAATTGGATGTCGAATACAAACTGACTGATGAAAACTACACCATCGATGATTTTATTGAAGATTTAAAGAAAAAAGGATACATCCGCGAAGAGCTCAAAGAGGATGGTACTTCAGGAACCGGCATTACCGCCAAAACCGAAAGAGCCATCCGCCAACAAGCGTTGGATCAAATTTTTGGAAATCTCAATAAGTCGGGGAGTGGTAACCATAAAACCAAGTATTCGGGTAATGGCGATGAACAAACTGGCGAATTTAGAGCTTATAATTTTGGCGATGCTTTAGATACGATATCACTAACAGAGAGCTTGCGTAATGCCCAAATCAACAATGGGGTAGCTGAATTTCAGTTGACCGAAAACGACTTGGTGGTCGAAGACGCTCAATTCAAAGCCCAGATGAGTACCGTTTTGATGATCGACATCAGCCACAGTATGATTTTATATGGCGAAGACCGCATTACACCTGCCAAAAAAGTAGCGATGGCTTTGGCGGAACTCATCACCACTCGCTATCCCAAAGACACCATCGACATATTGGTTTTCGGAAACGATGCTTGGCCTATTGCCATCAAGGATTTACCCTATTTAAAAGTGGGACCTTATCACACCAATACCGTTGCCGGTTTGCAATTGGCGATGGACATGCTCCGCCGAAAACGCAATACCAACAAACAAATCTTTATGATTACCGATGGCAAACCCAGTTGCGTTCGTGAAAAAGACGGCACCTATTACATGAACAGTAATGGACTCGACGAATACATAGTGGAACAATGTTATAACCAAGCGGCACAAGCCCGAAAATTACACATTCCCATTACGACCTTTATGATTGCCAACGACCCTTATTTGCAGCAATTCGTCAACCGATTTACAGAAGCCAATCAGGGAAAAGCGTTCTATACTGGATTGAAAGGTCTTGGTGAAATGATTTTTGAGGATTATGAAACGAATAGGAAGAAGAAGATTAAGTAGGTTTCAAATTCAAAAATCAAATTCAAAGGTCAATTTCAAAGGTCAATTTCAAAAAATAATGTAATGCAGCAACAATTCTCCTCCTTTGGAGGAGTGTCCGAAGGACGAGGTGGAAAATTTAAAACACAAATGTTCTTACATACCTACATAGTTTAAAGTAATAAAAAAAGTATAGTTAAACAAAAAAACATGAAAATACAAAACATAAAAACGCTAGGCGAATTAAAAAAAGCGGCATACCAATCCAAAAGCATCAAAGACGAATTGCGTGACAATTTACGGGCTAAAATCATTGCAGGACAGCCTGTTTTTGAGGGCGTACATGGTTTTGAGAATACCGTTATCCCCGAATTGGAGCGCGCCATTTTATCCCGCCACAACATTAATTTACTGGGACTTCGAGGGCAAGCCAAAACACGTTTGGCACGCAAGATGATTGAACTATTAGACGAATACATCCCTATAGTTGCGGGTTCGGAAATCAACGACGACCCTTTGGCGCCCATCTCAAGATTGGCAAAGGATCTCATTGCTGAAAAAGGAGATGCCACTCCTATAGCATGGCTCCACCGCAGTGACCGTTTTTTTGAAAAATTAGCCACTCCCGATGTGACCGTTGCCGATTTAATAGGCGATGTCGATCCCATCAAAGCCGCCAATTTAAAATTATCCTATGCCGATGATCGTGTGATTCATTTTGGAATGATTCCCAGAGCCAACCGCTGCATTTTTGTGATCAATGAGTTACCCGATTTACAAGCGCGTATTCAAGTGGCGCTGTTCAACATACTACAAGAAGGCGACATCCAAATTCGCGGCTTCAAAGTGCGAATGCCTTTGGACATGCAATTTGTCTTCACTGCCAATCCCGAAGATTATACCAATCGAGGTAGTATCGTTACCCCCCTTAAAGACCGTATAGGCTCGCAAATTTTAACGCATTACCCTGAAACGATTGCCATTGCCAGAACCATCACCCATCAGGAATCCAAATTGGATGCGCAACAATCCGAAGCGGTTTATGTGCCTTTCTTGGCCAAAGATTTACTCGAGCAAATCAGTTTTGAAGCCCGAGAAAGCGAATACATTGATGCCAAAAGTGGGGTGAGTGCCCGTATGAGCATCACCATGTATGAAAATTTAGTGAGTACTGCTGAGCGCAGAGCCTTGCGTGCCGGAAGTACTACCACTACTGTGCGCTTGTCCGATTTTATGGGAATCATTCCCGCGATTACTGGCAAAGTCGAATTGGTCTACGAAGGCGAACAAGAAGGTGCAGCGGTAGTAGCGCAACACCTGATTGGCGATGCCATTCATACTTTTTTCCCTGCCTTTTTTCCTAAAATAGAAAAACTAGAACGCGATGCCAATGCCAGTCCTTATGCGAACCTATTGGAATGGTTTTTTGCCGAAACCGGTTTCGAATTATTAGACGATGCCACCGATGCCGCCTACCAAAATCAATTGGATGCCATCCCACCGCTAGACGCCTTACTAAAAAAATACCAACCTGATTTTCCAAAAGAAGACCTATACTTCCTAAAGGAATTCCTTCTTTGGGGACTTGTAGAATACGACAAGCTTAGTAAGGATAGAGTAGCGGTTGGCTATCAGTTTAAGGATTTGTATAGTAATTATATTAATAAGTTGTAGGTGGCTTCGAGAGCATTTCGAGTTCCTCAATGTGGCTTCGAGAGCCTCAGCCACCGTAAGTGCTTCACCGGGAATGTGGCTTCGAGAGCATTTCGAGAGCCTCAATGTGACACCTCAGCCACCGGAAGTTCTTCACCGGAAGTAAGAACCGTTGCCTGAGGCACACGAAGGCATCGGTTCTGGCTCTCGAAGCCACCGTTACTTTTAATCCTCCCCATCATCAGGAGGAACCGCTCCAGAAGGATTGAATAATCCCCAATCGTCCCAAATGTGATTGGAGGTATCAAAGCTTTCTACCCATTCGATAAACAACAATCGAAATGCGTCAATTTCAGAGCGTATCAACTGGACGTATTCTAAATCTTTATAGCTTTCATGAAAGCGCAGGCTACCCACTTGCACATACAAATGCATGGCATGGTCTCTAATGATGGCCGCATTTTGCATTCGGATGCTGTACAAATCACCGCCTTCTGCCCCCGCAATTTTAGCATTCATTATCATGGCATCCTCCACCATAAAGTGTTTTGAACCTTGTATGTACTCATCGTCTTCCGGTAACGACGCCACTAATCCCTGCACCAATTGACAGATCAATTCCGCTTTTTGGTAAATAGGCAGGTCTTTTGTTTTATCTCTTCTTGACATCTCAATTATTTTAAGGCTAAGATATCTTTTCTAGTAAAAATTCCTAAACATCGAATTAGTGATTAAATTATAATCCGGTGTATTTGACTCGAAAGCTTTCGGGATCAGCCATCGGTTTTTGGCTAGTAGCGTTGTGCGGAAATTAGTCTTGCCGGGCTCTGATAGATCATGGGTTAGCCACCAATTCCTAGCTAGCAGTATCGTAATCGAAGGTACCTCTCACAAAAAAATAACCTTATTTTTATCTTAGCGACTTTATTATTTTTAAATTTGGCTTTTTATTACAAAGAGTAGAAAGAACTTCAATACAATAATAGAATACACAGCATCCTTTATAGAGCCACTAAAAAAATACTACTATGAACAATTTTCAGAATGTAAAGTCAAGCCTACATCATAAGCTATGGTTCTTTTTAATTTTAGTATTCCCTATCGTTATTTTGGCACAAACTGCTACAGCGGTGAATGATACCCTTGAATATAACAACTCGGGTTTAGATAAAGAACCCGTTTACCCAAGTGGTATCAAAGCATTTTACCAATACATTTCTGATAATTTTAATCTACCCGCTGATAAAGAATTTACGGGAGGTAAGGTATTTACTTCTTTTGTTATTGAAAAAGATGGTACAATCACCGATGTTAAGGCCCTACGCGATGTCGGTTTTGGCACCGGAGCAGAAGCAGTTAGAGTACTAAAAGCCAGTCCCGTTTGGATTCCTGGGGAAGCGAATGGCGCTAAAGTGAGAGTGCGATATAATTTACCTTTAACGTTGCAACCACCACCGCCAAAAGCCATTCAACAAAAAGAACAAGAGTTACCTTCAACCGCAGACGTACAAGTACCTCCCGTGTTCAAAGGAGGATTAATGTCCTTTTATAAATTCATTATGAAAAATTTTAAAGCTCCCGACGTCCCAAATTTAAAAGGAAAAGTTATTGTTTCTTTTACAGTTGAAATAGATGGGACATTATCCAATATTAAAGTGTTACAAGATATTGGTTATGGTACAGCCGAAGAGGTAATTCGAGTTTTAAAACAATCCCCAAAATGGATCCCCGCCACAAAAGACGGTAAGACAGTCTCTTGTAAATTTGTTTTACCCATTACTATCCAAACCCCATCAAATTAAACCAAAAACCCAATCCCACTTTTCCACTCAAAACCCAAACCCATTTCAAAAGAAAAGTTGTTTGAGGCTGCAAGCCGAAATCGAAGATTCGTGAATACCAATAAAATATAAACGCATGAACAATTCTTTTCTTTTAGCATTCAAAAACTAATTTGACCGATGAGTATTCGCAGTCTTGATTTTTTTGTTTCTTTTTTCATCAAGGAAAAAAGAAACAAAGGAAAAAAGAAA
>CAIWKX010000063.1 GCA_903913315.1 uncultured Bacteroidota bacterium
AGGGCTTACTGTTACATTTCCATTGACTGTTGCAGAAGAACAAATTTGTTGTACTTGCCATTCATAGCCTGTTCCACACGTTAAATTTCCTAATTGATAGGGCATCGAAACATTGCTTACTGTAGTCCAAGCCGTAGTTGTTGCGCTATGGTATTGAATGTTATAAGAATTCGCCACTGTAGTTGTAGGCGTCCAATTCAATACAGCTCCGGCTTGACTCACATTGGTCGATGTTAAACCCGTTGGCGCATTACATGTTGGCGTACAAGCTACTGTTGTAAAGGTGACACTCGCAGACCACGGACTTACTGTTGGTGTTGTACCCGTTGAATTAGCACATACTTGTTGAATTTGGGCTACATAAACACTACCACACGTAAGTCCAGTAAGCGTTAGTGGACTAGTTACATTATTTAATGTAGTCCAAGTTGTAGTTCCTGAAGCCTGATATTGAAGATTGTAAAGGGATGATGCACTAGGTACTGCCCATGTGACAACAGCTGTATTTAATGTGTTGGCTGTAACAGTAACTCCTGTTGGAGCAATACAATTTGATTGCGCAACCATTCGTTGAGGAACGATTATAAGCATTAAAAGTACTAGCAAAATAATACTAAAGTAGGATTTTTTCATGGTAAATTAGTTTAGTATGTTTGCGTAAATTTAATTCTTTTTTTATTCTTAAATCTATTTACAACCTTTTTTTATGCTTAATTCACCTATCTAATCCACTGATTACAAACAAAATCATCTATTATTACTGCAGTTTTGAAAGCAGAGCTATCCTTGATGGATGCAACCATCGATAACTATATTAGGAAATAACTGACTACTTTTAAAATTATGATTTGTTTAAGTAGTAATTTTAAACTGTAACTAATTTTAACTTAAGGTTGTCAATTTACAATACATAAGCAGTGGTATTCTTCACTTCCCCTATCATAAAAGTACTATGCGTACTGCCAATATGTTGTAATGTAGTTAGCTTAGTTACCATAAATTCTCGGTACTCTTCCATGTCTTTAACACAAACTTTTAGAATATAATCATAGTCACCACTAACATGAAAACATTCTAAGGCTTCAGGTAGTTTTACTACTTCGCTTTCAAATTTGGTCAAGAAATCTTTGGAATGCTGAATGAGTTTGATGTGGCAAAACACTACAAATCCTTTGTTGATTTTGTTTCGATTTAAAACAGCAACATACTTATCAATAATGCCTTCCCGTTCTAGTTTTTTAATGCGTTCATAAACTGCTGTTACAGATAAATTTAATTTTGTAGAAAGTTCCTTCGTGGTTTTTTTTGTATCCGCTTGCAATAATTGCAAGAGTTTTTTATCAATTGCGTCCATGTGAATTAGCAGTTGTGAGTTATCGGTTACCCGTTTTAGATTATGAATAAAAAACTAGTTTGAGTTCTATTTAAATTCAAATATAGTTTTTTTTCTTTAAAAAATAATTTAAACCGTTTAAAAATCTAATTTTAGTATAGTATATTGACTTTTAATCTAACAATCGTCAATTTTGAAATCAGATTTACAAATGGATAACCGATAACTCACAACCGACAACCGACAACCGACAACCGATAACTGATAACTCACAACTTAAAACAAAAAACGATGAACAACTTCAATCCTGCCGATAAAATACAAGATTTACAATACTTTGGAGAATTTGGTGGTGTTAACCCATCTATTTCAGATTCTTCCACCTACACTTTCCTTTCGGCTAAAACCATGTTTGACACCTTTGAAGGTAACGCAGAAGGATGTTATCTGTATTCGCGTCACTCCTCGCCTAGCAATTTATATTTAGACAAAGCGATGGCGGCAATGGAAGGAACGGAAACCGCTAATGTTTCAGCTTCAGGAATGGGAGCCATAACTCCAACATTACTTCAATTGTGTGGCAATGGCGATCATATTGTTTCCAGTAGAACAATCTACGGTGGAACCTATGCTTTTTTAAAGAACTTTACCCCACGGTTAGGGATCAAAACAACCTTTGTAGATATTACTAAATTAGACCTTGTGGAAGCAGCCATTACTCCTACTACTAAAGTTTTGTATTGTGAAACCGTGAGTAATCCTTTATTAGAAGTTGCCGATATTGCAGGCTTGGCTAGAATTGCTAAAAAACACCATCTTAAACTAGTAGTCGATAATACTTTTTCTCCGTTATCAGTTGCCCCTATAAAACTTGGTGCCGATATTGTTATTCATAGTTTGACTAAATATATTAATGGTAGTAGCGACACTGTAGGTGGAGTTACTTGTGCTTCAAGAGAATTTATCAATAGCTTAAAAGATGTTAATTCGGGTGCTAGTATGCTTCTTGGTCCAACCATGGATAGTTTGCGTAGCGCTAGTGTAATGAAAAACTTACGTACCTTACACATACGAATGAAACAACACAGTCATAATGCATTGTATTTAGCCACTAAATTTGAGAAAGACGGATTAAAAGTGGTGTATCCAGGATTGGCAAGCCATCCAAGTCATTCATTGTATGCTTCAATGATTAATCCTGAATATGGTTTTGGTGGTATGATGACCATTGATGTAGGAACAATTGACAAAGCCAACGAATTAATGGAATTAATGCAAGAACGCAACCTTGGGTATCTTGCCGTTAGTTTAGGATTTTACAAAACACTATTTAGTGCTCCGGGAACTTCTACTTCATCTGAAATTCCGTTGGAAGAACAAAAGGCAATGGGCTTGACCGATGGCTTAATTCGTTTTTCTATAGGATTGGATAATGATATCGAACGAACTTACCAATCAATGAAAGAATGCATGGTAGAGTTGGGCGTTTTGTAAAAAATGATAACCTCAGGAATCTCGTTTAAGAAAATTAAACGAGGTTTTTTAGTTAGCAATGGCTACAAATGTTCTGCGCCATATTTCTGCTTCAAGCGGTTCATTCTAATTCTTATGTTGATATAGTCCGTAATTAAACCCAGAATCAGTATTAGTGAAGCAATCAATAACGTTTTCATTTTAAAACTCGAAAACAGCAACCCTGCAATAATTCCACCGATAAAAAAAGCAGTAATAATG
>CAIWKX010000064.1 GCA_903913315.1 uncultured Bacteroidota bacterium
AAGATACGTTGATTACTATCGCCCTCCACAGAGTTAAAAATTTATAATTGAAGCTAAAAGGTTATTGGCAAGAAAATGAGACAGGTGGCTGTTTTCCGCCCCGTTAAGCGTGATGATAATCACGAATTATGTATTATATTATATAGTAAAAAAACAAATTGCAAATCATTTCAACATAATTACTACATGAAAAACATGAGTGTGAAGTTAAAATTTGTGTGCGCAAATTATAATTTAATTTTTTCCCGTATTTTATACATTAAAATGTGCCGTATAAACATGTAGTTTTTGACGAGCTTTTTTTAAAATTTCCTTGATGCCAGTTACTCTAGAGTAATTTATTTTGACTTTATATAGGTATAGTGAAGTTAAAAATGACTCTACCTTACTTAAAGTATGCGTATGAAAAATCTGAGGCCACATCATTTGTGACCATTCGCCAAGTCATCCAAATTTCGCATTTTGAAGTCAATATGCATTTATTGGAAGCGAAAAAATTAGTAAAATGGTAACTAGTTATCACGTTAGTGAAAATTTAAGTGGTTGATATCTTCATTTGGAGTTTTGAAAATTTTTATCAAGACATTTCGAATATACATACCGTTTTCAGGTTCGAATTAGACGTATTCTAAGCCTCTATTTGTTGCAGAGATATGTTTTCTTCGTCGATTGTGTTCACTGTACATGTAAAGAATTAAATTCTATTCAGTAAGGCATTTGTAATGAGGTAGATTCATGATGTATATGCCAAAATGTTGAAATTTCCTAGCAAAAGTTACTTCAAGGGTAAAAATCATTACCTTCTGTTGTTGCGATGTTAGAATTTGATTGTGGAATTGTGTCGTTCATCATTATTTTAGTCAGGTTTGAAATTTCATTTACTCAGAACGGATGAGTATTGCCTTTGATTTTCGATTTCTAAATTACCCTAATTCTAATTTTCGAATTCGTGCGGGAAAACACGAAATGGCGTAACAAAACGCCCTTTGTTGGTTTTACCCTGTTCGTACTTGTTCTGACTATTTTATCGACAATTATACCTACAATTATACAAAAAGGTAGTGTGTAGTGGTGTAGGATACATGTGGTTGGCAAAAGAGAGAAAATCGTGGATGTTTTAGAAGTCTAGAAAGAAAGTCAATTCTGAATCATTATAAAATTACCTGGAAGGAGAATTCACTTTGACAATTTACCCGTGTTTAATAAATAATAATAATCATTGATTGTGATCAATTGTTATTTGTTTAGACGTTGTTATCGGGAAGGTAATTATTCATTTGTGCGAACACAGATCTTAGGCAAATTTCAGATCAACTGGTAATCGGGTACAGCTGTACGATATTCGCACGACAGTAGGCATTGGTAGTACAATAACGTTAGGTATTACGTTTTTACCAACATAAATTGTCAAAGTCCAAGAAATGGATTCGAACACCAAAACTGGCGGTGGTAGGTCAGGAGGAGCCAGAGGAGATGGCAAAGGGCGCTATGGTGGCACCCGAGGAGGAAATAGTAGCAAACATCAGGGATATTACACCCCACCTCCTACAAAAGGACTAAATGCTACACTACCCTATCTGGAAACGAAGGCAGGGGGCGCTCTACGGGGAGACGAAACCGAAAACTTTAGAATTACCTTTCGAACTTACACCATCGCGAATTACATAGATGGGATGCACAAAATCTGGGATCATGACGGGGACTACCCGGTATTCCAAGAACCGGACGACCCAGAAAGAGGCGCCAACGAAGCTGTAAGGGAAAAATGGAAAATAGTTTACCGGAACTACGATAGAAATATGACAAGACTGAGAGAAGAAAAATCTAAACTTTTTGGAGAAATCAGAGGCCAGATTGGACTCGGAGTCGTTGACCTCATAAGCAAAAACGCGGACGGACAGGCAGCGTTAAGGGATAATAGCCCAAAAAGGCTAACCAGGGCCATCGTCGGATCCCACATAATGGCACCAGAAGCCGATGATGACCGAAATTACTACTTGGCAGAGACCAACTATCGAAATCAACTCCAAATGGGTGATGGGGAAAACGTTCACAATTTCCTACGACGCTTTAAGGTACAACTTGCGGCCCTAACCGCAGCAGCCGAGAGAGCTGGTGAGGCGGCGCGAATTCCCAGCGTGGCGCAGCAGGTGCTGCACTTTATCGAAAGACTCAACAGAAACGTCTATTCAGAATTCAAGAGCAATTTTAAGAGAAACCTAATTCAAGACAACTTAGATACGCTTGATAACGCACTTGCGGCGATCGTTAACCATGGAGTGGATCAATCAACAAGGAGAAGCAGCAATAATGGTAACGGCCCATACGGGACCAGCAATTACAAAGCGGGAGTTTTTGTTACCGGACGCGGCCGAG
>CAIWKX010000065.1:0-2500 GCA_903913315.1 uncultured Bacteroidota bacterium
AATTTTCGTTTAATAACATGAAATTTTTGGATTGTTTAGAAATAAACTAAAAAAAAATAAAAAAATAAAGGGATAAATATAAATATAATTAATCCAAAAAAAAAACGATCTAGTATTAATAATATAAAAGGACATATGAAAAGAAAAGAATAAAGTGTATATGAAAATAAAATTCGTTTCGTAATACTATTATTATAAATAAAATAAAAAGGCATTAAATTCAAACAAAAAAATATAAAGCTAAATGTATATTATTTAGGTAGCATACCGTTGTGTCCATTCTCGAGCTGTTGCTTCGTAACGTGATCGGTTTTCTTTAAAAACACGCGCAATATCTGGAACTAAAGGATCATCCGGATTAGGGTCTGTTAATAAAGAACTAATTGATAACAGGACTTTTGAAACCGTGAGAGCGGGACTCCATTGATCACGTAAAATATCTAAACATATGTTTCCGTTGGAATTGATATTAGGGTGATAAATTTTTGTGATAAATTGTACCTTAGGAGGTTTGAAGGGATAATCTGGTGGGAAAGATATCGATAAAAAAAATACACCTCCAGTATAAGGAGAATCTCCTGGACCAATAATCGAAGCCGTCCACTTGAATAAATTTTCACCAGTAGGACCTGCTGAACAATTTGATGGAGGATCTCGCATAAGGTCTTTTAATTCTTTTTGGATTCGTTTCGTTGCCATTAAATACTTTTATTCTTAAATTAGTAAATTAAATAATGTTGAGTTATTTTATAAGCAACTAGCATACATTGCTTATTATTTTAAATTTTAATTTTTTTTATTAAAAAAAATTAAAATTTAAAATAATAAAATATATATGTATCAGATAAAATAAGAAAACTTTTTTTTTTTACTATTTTTTATCTAAAAAGAAAAATAGGCCCTTTTAAAAAAACTTATATCCGTTGTAATAAATAATATTTAACCAGATGAGTAATTGAATACATGACTAATATGTAGAAAAAAAGAAGAACATAATAAATAAAAGTAAATATATCTCTTGGTTTTTTTATATTTCAACGTAAAGCGTAACTTGACATTAAAGTAAACAAAAAAGCATAAATACTATTACTATAAAAAAAATGACCAAATTTATAGATATAATATGTTTTAAATTTATTTGATGGCAACTAAGTAGAGTAAATATAAAGAAGAAAAAAAATGATTTCGTGTCCAACTAAAAATAGAAATTTAAGATTATGTTTTCGTAATTATTATTTTTCAAGTTTTTGGTTTAGGTATTGAAATCTAGACAAGAGAATTTGAAAAAAGAGAGTAGAAAGAAAAAAATAGATATGTTAAGTATAGGTAAGATATTATTTTTTTCAATTTTTCTCTTTTTTTTTGGGTTTAAGGTCCTGTTTATACGACATTTGTTATCAAAGAGAAAAAGAAAGAATCAAATTTATGTTTTTAGTTGTGATTAATTTATTTATTTTTTGAACTGATTTTACCTATGCGACTTAACCAAGAAGAGCAGTAGTTACAACCAAAAACCTAAACGTAATTTTTTTTTTATTTTTGTAAGGCAAATTTTTTTTTTATTTTCAATTAATAAAGAAATGCAAATTGCTTATAACTTCAGTCTATATAAAATAGATTATGTAATTGTATAAGAAATGGAATACTTTTTTATTAATATGAAAATTTAAATATAAAAATCAATGTATAGCAGGAAATTTTGGATTATAGAAAAAGAATTTGGGAATTTAGTAATCCGATAGTTTTTCGATTTTTAAATAAAAACCTTTCAGTATTTATTTTTTAGTATAAATATGATTCAGTTTTTATATAAAAATAATAAAAATAATAAGCCAAAAAAAAGATTGTAGAACTAAAATACTTCGTTTATTTATTTTTTGTGCATGTGAGACGTTTTAAACTTATTGTTAGTGTCAAAACCATACCGAGAAAAATAAAAATAAAACAAAAGTATGAAAGTGAATAAAAAATAAAATATACAGATTTTATTTTTTAATCTTTTTTTTTTGAAAAAAAAAAAGATTAAAAAATAAAATTACTATATTTTAAATTAAACATTTTCAAATTGGCAATCTAAATTTAATTTATTTTTTAATCTATTTTTTTTTATTTTATATATTTCATTTGCATTAGCGTACTTTATTTAAATATATTTAATAATGGAATAAACTTAACTTTTTTTTATTTCAAATGAATATATATATATATTCGAAATTAAAAAAAATAATAAAAATAATAAATTTAAGATCCAGTGATACCACCAATTTTGAATTTGCTCTTTTTTTGATAATATAATTTGGAAAGTCAGTATTAAATTAATTATATGTGGCTTTACCATATCAAATTACTTCTTTTCTCCAGTAAGGAGAAAATTAAGAACAAAATTTATATTGTTTATCAAAAAAAAAAAAAAAAAAGTTTAGGCAGACAAGTCAAAATTGCATGTGAAGATAAAACAGCAAATTATTGAAATATAAAGTAAGAAATGGATTTCTTTTTA
>CAIWKX010000066.1 GCA_903913315.1 uncultured Bacteroidota bacterium
ACCGCCTGGTACTGCCCAAGTTTGCGGATAATCTCCACCATCACCTCTGCGAATCAATAATACTTTGCCTTCATTGGTCAAAAACATTATTCCAGCTGCACGACCAAAAGCACCGGCATCTTTGTCAATTGGCATAGCATCAGATTTTGACCCAGTTGCAATTCTTTCTACAGCTAAATCATCCTCTGAAACGCAATTGGGCACTTCTTTGCCGCCTTTTTGCTTCATCCCTAATTGTTTATAACCTTCCCAACAAGGGTCAGCATCATCTTCTTTAAATTCGGGAGTTGCAAGGGGCGTAGATTCTTCAGGAATATCGCCGTCTTCTGAGTGTTTAATAAATTTCTTTGCCACTTCTTTAGGGATGCCAATATTGCTACGACCGCTTGCGGCGGCATACATAGCTTTTCTTTGCGATTCTGATTCAAAGGGCATAAATTATTTGAAAGTAATTTTGGCAGATTGTAATGCTTTTTCACCCTTAGTTGTCAACAATTCTTTTACCGAACTTAAATTGTAGATGTATTGATAATTACACCTACAAAATACTTCTTCTCCTGGTTGCGTTATTTCATCGGTATAACCATTGGGATGCTTTAAATATCCCTTTTCGTCCGCCCATGAGTTGCGAATAATATATATCTTATCGTCACGTTCTTTATGATCTTTTCGATAATCATAATTCACCTGCCGCCAATGACTATGCCATTTCGCCGCAATTGCGCCGTTATCGACTGCAACAATATCGTTAATATTTGAAACCAGTTTGTGTGTTTGATCTATTACAACCCTGCGTTGTTCAAAAGTAATAGCACTCAAGGATTTTTTAATATCCTTCTTTGTTTTATTTCTATCTGTTAATTCCGTACCTCCTGGAGGAATTGAAGTAGCCCAACCCTGAAATCTTCGTAATGTATTACTGATTGATTCTTGTCGATTAAGTTTTATTAGGTTTGCAGAAACCAATATTCTCCTGTCTAACTCTAATCTTAGTTTTGGCTTTAATCGTTCTATATCGTACTTTGATACGTTCTTGTTGACCAAACCACCTTTAACAACCAAACGATTGTAGGCGGCGGTCATAGATTTGACCATTTCTTGTTCAACTTGATATTCAGGAATCATGCTTTGAATGGCGGCAATTTTTATTTTTTGCATCCATTCTTCAAGACTTTTTTCTGAATTAAAGCCATATTCCATAAAATAATTTATGGCTTCCGTTAAAACTTCAAAAAAGGTCATTGACCAATCCATTCATCATCAAATATTAGCCCTTTTTTTACCGCACTTTTATAAACAATCGAAGCTCGGAATATATTTAATGGAATATTTCCAACTTCATCAAAGAATTCTTTGCTTTTATAAGGGGGCAAATCCCAAGTGGTTTTAGTCCAATCAGCATTTTCTGGGTTATCAATGCTAATTTCTTCCATGTTGTCCCAATCTTCCATCATGCCGCCTCTTTAAATTTTTGCGCAATTTCATTAGCAGTTGTTGAGCCTTTTACGGCAAATGCCTTTAATTGCTTATGCCCTAATACTACCACTTCATTTTCGTTTGTGCATCCAAATCCTGTATTAAATGAACTTAAAACCTGGCTAACTGGCACTTTGGTTAAAAATACAGTACCGCCAGAACTAGCAAAATTTTTTGCCATGTTGTAATCTGTACTAAAAGACGAAGCGGGTTGTAACTTTAGTTTACTTGCTTCTTTCTTTTGTGAGTGTTTTACCTTCATTCCCCTAGCCAAATAAACATGATCTACGCCCAATTCCTTGAACATTTTTTGCGTATTTTCATATTGAGCATGGGCAAATTCTTGCAATACCTTCTTAAACCCATCAATTTCTTCTGGTGTTGTTAATCCGACATTTAACTGCCCCGCCGCTTTTCTATAAACCTCATTTTCACCATAATTTTCTACGGCACTTAAAGCCTTGAACTCCAAATCCTTATCTGGCAAGCTAAAAGCATCCCTAACGCCCAATTGCATAGCGCATGATAGTGTGTGACCATCTCCAGACGAACCCGCCCATTGCGCTATTAAAACCCTTTCCAAACTTTCTGATTTATTTGGATTTTTTTGTTTCCACAATTGAGCAAATGCTTGAAAATGCTTTTTGTCTTTTAATTCCTCAATTAATCTTTGTTCGACTAATTTTTTATTACCGACTGCGCTATTTGTTCCAAAATTTTGTAATTTACCTTTTAAATCGGTCATTTCTTTCATAAATTTGGTTTCACCAATTTCTTTTGCTTGAATATGACCAAAATCTTTAGGAACTAATTTCGCATAATCTTTTCTTGGAACTAATTCCTTTGAATTAATAGTATTGTTCCAATCTGCAAGAACATTTTCAATTGTCTTTGTATCTGGTTTTGGTTGTTCAATTGGAGGATATTTACCTGCTTTTTCTAATGCGGTGTTGTCTTTCCATTCTTTAAATGCTTTTTCGTCTTTTTCAGATTTTTGTTCAAAATTTATAGTTGCAAAAACGTAATCGGCTTCGTTTTTAGTCAATTCTTCTAATAATTTTTTATCAGATTCAAATAATTTTGTTTCTACTGTCGGTGCTTTAAAATTACCTGTTACATCTTCGGAATATTGCGCAATTGCTTTGTTTTTTTCGTTTTTAAAGTCTAAAAGCGCTTTTTCTTTCTGCTCTAGTGAAGTTTTTCCTTTTTCAAACAAATCCAAAAGTTTATTCTTGGATTTTGCTAAATTTGTTTTGTAATAAATGCTTGCCTGTTCAGAACTAATAGTTTTCTTTGGCTCGCTGACAATTGCAGGATTATTAGCAATGGCTTCTTGCGATTTTATTTCTGCCTGTTTCTTTTCATTTTCAGCAAATTCTTTTGCTTCGTTGTAGCCTTCTTTAAATTTTTGAATTACCTGTGCTTCTTCTCCGAACTCAAGACCATAAGTTTTTAAATAGTGCTTTAACTCTGGATTGTTGTCAAAATCACCTTTATAACCTTCTTCATATTCTTCACCGCCCAATTTAAAAGCATTTTCCTTATGCTTTTCTTGAGTGGCTAAAAGTTCTTTTTTCTTGAAATCAGCTTTTTCTTTAGCTTTTGTGTATCCGCCTTTGAATCCCGCAAACGCATGAAGTCCTTCAGTTCCTACTAAATCGTGTTCTTTCAAGTAATTTTTTAACACTTCACTACTTGCAAAGTCTCCTTCAAATCCTTCTTCATGTGCCTGTTTACCTAACTCAAGGGCATTTTCATAGTGTTGTTCTTGAGTAATTTTTGGCTTTTCAGGCTCTTTGGCGGTTGGAACTTTGTCTTCGCCAGTTACATCTTTGGATTCGCTTTTAACTTTTTCTAACTTTTCACCCTTTAGTTTTCCACCTGCGCCAGATAGAACTTCACCAGAACCACTTATTAAAACGTGCTGACCAGGCCCACCTCGACCAGTTCTGGGGTCTTTACCATGCAACGTAACCCAATGCTTACCTGCATCAGATTCATCGCTTTCGCTATCATCGTTTAAAAATACATATTCATCTGAACGAATTACAAACTTAAAAATAGGCATAAGCCTATGATGAACATTTATGATATTTCCAGTTTTTATGTTTTTAAATTTCATTTAACCCACCATAACTTTTTGAATCAATGAACCTACTTTTTCTTCAGGCAAAATTTTCATGAATCCACCTTCAATCAATTCTTCAATAGCCGATGCTCTATCATTATGTTGACTGTCAAGAATTGCACCACTTTTATCATAATAGGTTATTTGTATTTTCCCATCGTGTTTTGTGCTTTCATGAACAAAAGAAAATCTTTTACCATCTTTGTTCATCATTCCTACAACTCCCGAATCGGCTAATTCTTTAGCGAATTGATGCTTTGATTCTTGAGAAATTGGTATTGCTTCAATGTCATTTAATTTATCAGAACTTAATGGTTTATCAGATACAAAAACTCTTTCATGTAAAGGTTTAATTTTTGTGCCTAACATTTTTTCTTGAGAATTTTCAATTGGTCTATGGGGTGTGTAATATATATATCCAGTTTCACCAAATATTTCATTCTCAACTGATTCTGGAACTTCTTTTTTCATCCTTTCCAAAGTACCTTCTTGGTTTTTGGTGTTTCCAGATGATGCAAATTTACCGTCAGCATCTCTTGGATGTTCCAATTCTTTAAAATCAGAATCCCTAGCTATTCGATAATTTTTATCTCGCAAATAATCTTGTTCCAATCCATCAATTGCAACAACAAATGTATTATTTATTAAGTTTTTAAATAGCACAATTAATCCCTTGCCGCAGGTTCTTTAGGTTCAGGCATTGGGGTAGGCGGCTCATAATCTTTTATTGCATCAATATCCAAATCCAAGTGAGTTTTGAACATATCAGGCATTTCATTAACATTATCTTTTGCCCATTCTATGACCATCGCCCTGTTCATCGGGTCAATAACTGGCATCAAAGTGCGTAATACTTCGGTAATTCCCTTTAATTTAATATCCGCAACTTTGACCTTCTCTGATTCGGGTTCTTCCATGAGGGATTCCCATGAAGCATCGAATTTTTCCTGCCAATGGTAAAACGCTTCTTCATACGTTTTGTTGTCATACGTTTCAGGATATTTGTTTTTAACGGCTTCAAAGAACCCTTTATTCCATGCTCTATGTTGAACGATTTTGTCAAAGAATTTATAAAGAGAGTGCATTTCCTCCCTAATTCCATCAATGTATTGGACGATTGCTTTTGCATCTTCTGTACCTTCTCCAAATCCCTGGGTGAACGCTTCGTCCTTTAACAGTAAAGCGGGAACATCTGAGGCGGCGGCAATATTTGCAATAATATTATTTCTTGCCGTTGTCATCGCCGTATCAGTATTGGTTAAATTTAACGCTTCAATGGCTTCGTCAATATCAATTGATAATACATTTCCAGATACGCCTTCCTGTAAATAGGTGCGCTTGATACCTGCGGCTGTCTGCATTAAACGATTAACAATTGAACCTGCGGGTTTTTGTTTGGCAATTAATAGTCCCGCCTTGAACGTCACCAGGTCATCAGTCACCATCGACTGAACAAACGATTTCATTGGGTACAAAGCCCTTTGGAATACCGAACGACCAGTAAAACCAAATCCTGATGATTGGAAACTTAAATAAATAGGAGTGCCATTAAATAGCACAACTGAACGGCTTGGATGATAAGGTTGACCTGCGGCAGTTGTGTAAGGTAATGGCTTTTGAAAATCTGGAGCATTGGGGTTTTGGTTAGTGACGATAGAACCCGCCAAGTTTAGCGGGTCTAATTGGTTGAAATACAAGTTAAGTTCGGAAAGTTTCCAAGGGTCAATTGGCTCTGTCGTTGGAATGTTGGGTGCGCCGTAAACGATAGCTGATGCGCCGTAAACCCTTTTCAAATACATCGTGTCACGAATGTGCGCCGTTGCGCCAAGACTTTCCCATTCCCTGTTAAACGCATCAACAAGCATATCTTTGGGTTCGGCATCCACCGCAATGATTCGGGGCTTTGATAAAGCTAATTTGATTGGCTTTTCAACCAATTTACCGCCAAGTGGGTGAAATTCCCACAATAATTTACATAGTTGATAGCCTATATCTGAACCAGGTTGGATTTCATTGGCTTCTAAAATCTGCATCAATTCCGAATTAACGGCAGTATTACTTACTGTAACGTATGACATATTTATCCTTTAGTAGCCATATTTATCACCAACTCCAATTGCTATCCCATAAGTGAAAACGTCAAGCAAATCATCTGCTCTTTTGTGCGCATCTTTATCGCCAATCCTAAAGCCTGTGACCTGAGTAATCAAGTGATTTCTACTTGCGCCTTTGAAATTAACTACCTTATCGAACGCATATTCGCTGATTTTAATCTTTTCTTGGTGAAAATGACCAGAAACGCTGATTGCACGTTCATCTTTTCCAACTGAAGTGAGTTTACTATCTATTGCATGAGTATTCCACCCCCTAGTGCGCCCCTGTTGAAGAAGTATTGAACCTGCCGCCGCATCTTCTATAAAACTACCAACAACGCCTAGCTTGCAACTTGTTGCCTTAGACAATTCTTCTAGTCTTTCAAAAACGCTTGGCATCCAATTCTCAAGCATTGCACCATCAATTTGCACAATATCCCAATCAAGTATTACCAAGGGATGACCATAATACTTATTCATTGCGATATAAATAATTGCAGTTCCATCGTGTTCTTTGCCTGATTTCACCGCAGTATCAATCACCGCATAAACACCATCGCATTTTTGAGGGTAGGGTACTGGCTTGCCATCAACAAGCATTTTATCCATCGAGAAAAACGCAACTCCTGACCAATCTACAAATTCGGCTAAAAACTCCTGCTTAAACACCAAAGGATGATTGACCAATCGTTCTTTTTCAAGTTCATCTGCGGGTACATAGGGATTTGTACTGGTTGGGGCATGAAACTCAGTAAATCCCATTTCGGGGTTGTTGCAAGCATCATAAAAGAAGTTTTCGGCATCTATACCGTTGGGCGTACTAAATACCCATGAAGTGCCCTTAGTGGTCAACATTGTGGGTTTAATCGACTTGCGCCAAATATCGAGCATTTGGGGTGACTTCGTAAACGCCGCCTCATCCACCAGGGTTTTGTTATATTCTCGCCCTCTACCTGCTAATTCATTGTCGTTCAGTATCCAAAAATCGACTTTGCCTTGTTTGCCGTTGGCTGATCTAACCTTGATTGTTCCTTCACTTCTGGAGGACGAAATAATAATAGGTTGCAGGATTTCCTTAATATGATCCCAAGGTTCTTGCAACTGCCTATATTCAGGGGCAAATATTCCTACCGATTCGCCAAACGCCGCCGAATTGCAAGCAATGGTTTCCAATAATTTGGTCTTTCCCCATCGCCTACCGCATCTGACAATATTCGCCCTGGTACGTTGTTTAAATATATCGATTTGACCGCTATGCAGGGTTGGTAGTATTATTTTCACAAAGGTAATCCACCTTCAATTACCAAGTCGTTATCAACTTCAATTTTGGCTTTGGCTGATTTGTTTACTTCATTGCCCAAGAAAGCAAAATTGTTTGTGACATTTCCTAATACTTGTAATTGCTTGAGCATATCAACATCAACGCCTGTTTCACTTTTTATGTGCTTAACGCCTTCCCTTGATATTTTGGACAACTCAAGGGCTACGATTAGATTATTGTTTGCAGTCTCACTTAGCTTGCTTTTAACGCTTGTTAGAGTGTTTGCAAGTTCCAAAGCTATCCTTTGGTCATCTTCGGGCAATCCAGTTGACTTGAGGGCTTCTATGACCGTTATTGAAGCATCCTGAATGGCTTCTTTGATGGTTTTTTGTTCCGAATTCGGAGTTTCGGATCGGTTCGGAGTTTTATTTTGTCCTAAATATATCCGAATGGTTTTTTCGTTAACACCATACATTTTGGCAAGCGAGTTAACAGATTCCCCAAGGACAATGTGCCTTCTTTTAATTTCTTCCCATTGTTCGGGTGATAGCTTGCTTTTTCTGCCCATAATATTATTGTGTTACTGGTTCTTTGTAGGTGTACAAAAATACTGTTTTGCGACCGTTTGGGTTGGTATTCTTAACCACTTCCCTTGTTACCCTTTCCTTGCGTAGCAGGTAATTAAGTGCCATGCTTACGTCCTGTGATCTTAACGCTTCGCTACCATCCCTGATTTCTGCAAGGGTTTTCTTGCCTGGGTTTGTTAATAAGAACTTTTCTACTTTTTGAACTGCGTTGAATGATGCCATTGGATACCTCCTAATATATTATTTTTAAATAATATCATACTTCTGAAATAGCTTTTTGATGGTGTTGTTAAGAACTATTAGTTCATCCAATTTTTTTACGTTCCAAATTCGTCTTTGCCCATGTATGCCGTTAAAACCGCCTTGGTGACAATCGGCGCAAAGGGGTATGCAGGTATGGTGTAGCCCCTGTTTGATGTGATGTGCGGACGATGGCGGGGGTGCTTCGCAAACTCCGCAGGGTAATTGTTTCACATGAAACAAATAATCCCTGTCCGCTTGGGTTAGCTTGGAGTTCATTGGTGCGCCTTGTCTTGAACTCTGTTTGTGGCTTCTTCGGATCGCCAGATTTCAACTTTTAGGCTTGCGGCGGTCATTAGCCATTTCAGGGTTTCTTCTTTTTCGATGGCTTCGGCAAGTCCTTGTAGAAGTTCTTCGTATTCAGGATTTGCATAGGCTTCACGTTCTTGGGCGTTGGCGGCTTCAATACCTTTTAAAAGAGCATCCTTCATAAGTAATGCTTTTTTTGATTTTCTAAATTCTTCTAAAAATACTCTTTTTGATTTGGCTTTACCAAATTCTGCGGCTTTGTTTCTAATAAAATCAACAGCTTTGTGGGGTGATTCAGTCATACTTATTCCTTTTTTATAGCAACTCCAAAGACATTTGTTTAACTCTATCCTTTTGTAATTTTTCGTAACCAGGATTTAATTCACATCCCAAGTATTTTCTTCCCAAATCTTGAGCTACCTTGGCTGTTGTACCTGATCCCATAAATGGGTCTAAAACAATATCACCTACTTTTGATCCTGCCATTATGCAAGGTTCAATTAATTCTTCAGGAAATACTGCAAAATGTGCCCCTTTATATGGTTTAACTGGGACAGTCCAAACACTTCTTTTATTAGCCATATCATAAGTTTTATCTAGCCCAGAATGTGGTTGTAACCCAGTTCCTTTGTTATGGTATTTGCCGTTAGTTCTATTTCTAGTACCCCAATCTTCTTTTACTGGTTCTTTTATAGAGTCCATATCACAAAAATACTTTTGTTGTTTTGTCAAAAGGAAAATGTATTCATGCGATTTTGTGCATCTATCTTGTACTGATTCAGGCATAGGATTGGGTTTGTGCCAGATAATGTCTTGGCGCAGATACCATCCATCGGCACGAAGTGCAAAAGCCAACATCCAAGGTATTCCAATAAGGTCTTTCTCTTTTAATCCATCCAACTTGTTTCCTCGCCTTGCACAATTTTGAGGTAAATCTTGATCGTTGTTTGCCACAGTTTGTTTTACAAGTGATTGACCTTTGCCGGGTCGATAGTTGTAATAACTGTCTCCAATGTTTACCCACAAAGTACCGTCATCAGCTAGAACATCCCAAACGCATCGGAAAACTTCAACCATTGACTTGATGTATTCCTCTGGTGTTTCCTCCAGTCCTAACTGTTTATCTTCACGCACAGCACCACATTTATGACATACAGACTTGTAAATTGCGTCATCAACAGTCAAATCCTTATTTGCATGACCAGTTATTGTTTTGTCAGAATATTTGGAATCTCGCTTATGTGAACAGTTTTCGTCACCGCCTGTCCATTTTCCAGTTCCATAGTCTCGTAATCCGTAGTAGGGTGGGCTAGTCACACAAGTCTGAGCTTTGATGCCCTCTGATGCCCATTTACGCATAATTTCACGACAATCACCAAATTCAATTTGATTAGCATTTTTATTCATTTAATTTCCTTTATTACATTTAAAACCCTGAGTGCGGCATCAACTGAATCAACTGCGCAATAAATACCTCCTCGCCAACTTTCAAAAAATTCACGTTGATTTTTATTTAATCCTTTTTTACCGTAATTGCTTTTTGGATTTTTAATTTCCATCAAAATTGTTTGGTTACGGAATCCAACCAATAAATCGCATGGTTCATCCATTGAATAAACACTTGCTCCAACTTGTCTGAGTGCTTTAACAATATCTGGCTCATTTTCATCTCGCCTAGCCGCCCTGCGCATTAATCAAACACCATTTGGTCAATACTGTATCTATATTGAGCATATTTAAATAACCATTCCCAACTTGTTTGCTCATTACCTTCAATAAATTCATTTTCAGCAAGAAACAAATAATAGTTCATCATCATTTTTTGAGAAATATATTCATTTGCTGTTGATAATACGTTCATAATTCCCCCAGTTTGTTTTTTAATTCCATTGCAATAAATGGCGTAAAAGTCCCAACATTGGGATTTGAAATGCCTTTAAATATTTTTAATTCTTCTTCGGTAACTATTTTTATGCAATGTTCTAATACTTCATTTGCAAGTTTTTCAGAATATTCCATAAACCATTCATCAACTGACATGGTTATTGTTTGCGTTTTTTTAGCCATATCAGCATTGATATGTACTATTTTTTTGCGTATCTCATCATTCATTTTTAAGTTCTTTCATTCGTTTAGCTACTTGTTTACCAAAACCAGGAAATAACCTTTCAACTTCTTTGACCGCCCGCCTAGCTTCTTCAATCCAACCTGGTGACATTGCCAATTGAGCATAAAACTGTAATAGTTCATCCTCAAATTCATACCAAGTCATTTGTTCAAGTTTCAACTGAAATCCTTAATGCTTCTTTAGCAAATTTTAAGCTGATAGGTCTGACTTTATAACCCATCTGATATTTTTGAAGTATCAATCGTGCCCAATCCCTGCCGTCATTAATTGGGGTTTCCAACTTCATATAGATATTTTCGTATCCACTATGCGTATCCTTGTTCCATTGGTGATACGAACATTTTGGTATTCCAAGATTAATTGACCATCTTGCCCCGCATCCTGATACAGAACAATAATACTTTGAATCGTCAACTTCTGATTCTTGCGTTGTTGATTTTTTAAAACTCATTTGTTGTACTTCCCATCAATAATTTTCTGAAAATTGCTTGCATTTACCACCCACTCCAAATCTGGCTTCCAGGTTCTATCCTTGCTCTCAAACCCGCTTGCCAATTTTGTATCTTTTGCGATGTACTCAAAAAAGGAATCCCACCAATGGATGCCTTCTTCTAAGTTTGTGTAGCCGTCAGAGTAATCGGAGTGCTTGCTTGCCTGTATCCAACGGTTTTTAAGGTTTGACTGCCGACTGCCTTCCCATGTTCTAGGTTGAGTTAAATGTGGCAAATGCTTTTTCCATAATTCTAAAATCTGCTGACTAGGACAAGGGGGAAACTTGTTTCCCGCCTGTATAGTATTTATATTGGTTAATGGTTCTTGGTTAATGGTTAATGGTTTATGGTTGCCTTTTGGTTCGGTTTCATTTAATAACCCAGAAATAACCGACTGGGTTTTCTTTGGTCTGCCACCTAGCTTTCCATTGGCTCTATTTTTATCAGAATTTTCTTGATAACCATTAATATCAATTTCAATTCTTGTATGTACATATCCTTTGGACGTATTTTTAAAGAATTCTTTGAGGATTATTTCTAAATATTTTTCCTCGTCAGAACCCAAGCGTAACCGCCTAATAACCGTTTCGGTTTCTTTTGGGATAGGCTTTTCATCCAAATAATACCAATCAATAAGTTGACGATAAATACCATGCTCCACAGTATTTAGATGTACCGTATCTTTTCGATAATCGGCAATATTAAATTTGTAATAGTGCATCAAGCCTCCCAATCAGCCCAACCTTGTACCTGAAGTACAAGATAACGCTCTGTTTGATTAGCTTTAGTTAACCTGTTAGCTTCACGCATGGCTTGTTCATGCGTATCCATGTAGCAAGTAAATCTAAATGATTTGACATGGCGAGACTGTCGCATAACGACAAATTTGCGATCAAGATTGGGGAGAGAAATTTCGCCAATAGATTTGGCTTTTTTGAGAGTTAATGTTGCCATTTAAACCTTACGTTAATTGGTTGTCGTTACTAAAACAATGTCGGCAGGACGGTAACGAATCGTCTTTTCGGGAGCTACCCTAGCCGTATTTGAAAAAAATTATAACTTAAACCATTCAGGTCGCAATACTTTTAATTGCCAAATTCGCATTTCAGGCAAACTTCTTTTTGTCCAGGAATGAACAACCGCCCTTGATACTCCTAATATTCGGGCTAATTTGCTTTGGCTTCCTGCTAGTTCTATTGCTTTTTGAATGTTCATTTTGTAATTGTATCAACAAATGTTGATAAAAAAACAACACATTTAAATATTTATTGGGTTTTTTGTTTATTTTGTCAAATTTCGTAGACAATAAGAAGCATCAGGACAGAAACTGATGTTTTTAATAAAAACTTAAAAAGGAAAAAAAATGAAAATCGGAACACAAACTGCAAGCTTTATCAACAACATTCATGCTCGTAGCACAAATGGTCAACCAAACCCAGAAGTAGGCATGGGCGTAACAATGCTTGGTTGGACTGACCGCTACCCTGGCAGGATTACTGAAGTTTTTACGATTGGCAAATTAACTGCAATAGCGGTTGAAGAAATGAACGCCATTAGAACTGATAACGGCGGTTTTACAGAAGCCCAAACTTATGAATACTTACCTTACGCCGATGGCGGCAACATTAGCTATTACCGCCAAGATGCTACTGGTTATTGGACAAAGGTTTACAGAAATCCAGAAACCAATAGATGGGTAAAAGGTACTAAAGGATTAATAATTGGACAAATGGAGAAATATTACGATTTTACGTTTTAATGATTGGATGGGGTGAAATTCCCCATTGGTTAAATTCAAAAGTAAATTAAAAAGGAAATTAAATGAAAGCACCCATCGAAAAATCCCCCCTGTTTTTAAAAGTTGAAACCGCATTATTTGTGGTTGCATATACCTTTGCCATCATTGTTATGGTACTTGATTCATTTGTTTGGAGACCATGAAATGTCAGGATTAATTACACTCAGCAATACACTTGCCGACCGTTTTGGAATGGGTTCAGATGCGAACTTGGTTCAAACACTTAAACAAACCGCATTTAAAGGCGAAGCTACCGAAGCGCAGTTGACCGCCCTTTTAATTGTTGCCAATCAGTATGGTTTGAATCCCTTTACCAAAGAGATTTACGCTTTTCCTGACAAAAACAACGGCATCGTTCCAGTTGTAGGAATTGATGGTTGGTCACGAATCATCAATGAAAACAAAACTTTGGACGGCATCGAGTTTGCGCAGTCTGATGTGATGGTCACGATGGAAGGCGCAAAACCCTGCCCTGAATGGATTGAGTGCATCATAAGCCGAAAAGATAGGGAAAAGCCTATACGGGTTCGTGAATACTTGGACGAAACTTACCGAGCACAATTTACAACCAAATATGGCTCTACGGTAACTGGTGCTTGGCAAACTCATACCAAAAGAATGTTGCGCCACAAAGCATTGATTCAATGCGCCAGGCTTGCATTTGGTTACGTTGGAATCTTTGACGAAGACGAATATCAGAGAATTAAAGAAGCCCAGGATGTTAAACCACAAGCAATTGTGCAAATGAACGATTCGCAAATTGCAGATTGGATTGAAGCGGCTAAAACGTCAGAAAACCTCGATGCGTTGGCTTCTGTTTGGCAAGAGGGCAATAAAGCATTTTTGGACAACAAGACCAATAACAAGGATTTTAAGGATGCGGTCAAAGAGCGCAGGGCTTACCTTGAGAAATTGGAAAAAGAAAAAACTATTACGGACGTAGAACCAAAGGAAAACAATGAGTAACTTAATCATTTCCGCAAATGAGCAGGGAACGCCAGAATGGTTCGTAGATCGTTTGGGCAAGGCAACTGGTAGTAACGCATCAGCAGTCATCGCCCAAGGGCGTACAAAAGGTTCTGAGGCAACTACCCGCCGCAATTACCGATTTCAATTGTCCTTACAACGTATTACAAAGAAAATTACTGAAGAAACCTTTACGAACAAACACCTTGAGAGGGGCAACGAACTTGAGAAGTTTGCTCGTATGGCTTACGAAATTCAATCTGGCAATATGATTGAAGAAGCAGGTTTTTGTTACCAGGATGGTAAACAGTATGGATGTTCGGTTGATGGATTTGTAGATAACCGCAAGGGAATTATTGAAATCAAATGCCCAATACCTGCAATTCACTATGAATACATCGAAGAAAATCGAGTGCCGCCAAACTATTACGCACAAGTTATTCACAACATATTGACTACTGATGCTGAATATTGCGACTTTATTAGTTATAACGAAGATATGCCCGAAAAGCTAAAGTTGTTTGTATTTAGATTTGTGCCAAGTAAAGAGGAATTGGCGGCATACGAAAAGGCGTTAGATCAATTTTTAATTGAAGTAGATTTATTGGAACAACAAATTTTAGAAAAGGCAAAATAATTATGGATTTATTAACCGAAATCAGCACCATCGAAGATGTAGCAATTAACAAAGCAATTCAGATTTTGCAAAATATGAAATGTCAATTTGCAATTATTACTCCAAATGGTAAAAAGATGGGTAATTTGGAAGTTAATGATAGTAAAAAACGACCTTTGAAATATGCTATGGGTACGCTTAAAAATTATTATTTTCCGTATGTTAAGGATATTGGCGTAGGTCAATCTGTATTAATTCCAAATGGTGAATTTGAACCTGAACATTTGCAAAGTTCTTTAAGTGCTTGGTGTTCTACCAATTGGGGCAAAGGAACTTATGCAACCAGGATTATTGATCGGGGTGTTGAAGTAGTTAGATTTTTATAAAAGGTACAAAATGTCAAAAACAAAAAAGGAATTGGTTGCGGTAATTGAAAAATACACCGATGCAAATGGACAAGAGAAAAACGTATATCGAACTGTTGGACGGCTAATTGAAACCAA
The DNA here is from genome assembly GCA_903913315.1 of uncultured Bacteroidota bacterium. Lineage (GTDB taxonomy): Bacteria > Bacteroidota > Bacteroidia > Flavobacteriales > Flavobacteriaceae > Flavobacterium. The sequence goes on from CAIWKX010000066.1 coordinate 14,597, forward strand.
ATACGGAGACATGGTTAAGATTGACAACATACCAATTGTTAAAGGGGGTTGGGATGGTTGGTGTTATTTAAACGAACCATTTGATAGAACAAAACCAAGAGAAGATCAAAAACCAAAGATTGATCGAAGCGGATTTGATGATATGGAATCTGATATTCCATTTTAATTTATTAACTTTAAAGGAAATTAAATGCAAATTATAGAAATAATTGAAACTCAAGAAAAAATGGTTCTTTGTAAAGATTGCAAACATTTTCTAATGAAATCAGATAGCAATATTGAATTTGGAAGATGCGGCAAAGAAGCATTAACTTCCTTTGTTACTGGTATTGTTGATTACGAAAATCAACCTTATGCAAGTCACGAACGTAAACATGGTGTTTGCGGAAATGGCGGGTTAAATTTTGAGGAAAACAAATGAAAAAATTAATATTATTATTGGTTGTTTTAATGACTGGTTGCGCAAGCCAAATAAAACAAGAAATGCCTCCGCCAAAAGTTTACCCATTGCTTAATTTTAAGGGCGTAGAAGCGATGGATAACAATGAAGTGGTTCAGCAGTCCAAGCAATGTATTTACGCCAAGATGCACCCAAATATCAATTATTTGAGTGTTCATACTGAGCAAGGCAAAGTATTAGTACCAGTTGGGGTGTATTGTGAACCAATACTTTGATTACGGCGCAATAGCCCTAGCGTTGTTGGCAATGGTTTTTTGGCGGCAATTACTTATGATTGCAGGTGTTGCAGTTGTATATGTGATATTAACCCATCAACCCGCCGCCAAGAACGCAGAACTTAAAGAAGAAATTATCAGTCAAACGGTAATTGAACCAGAAAAGCAAAACCCATTAAAAGAAAAATATCTAAAAGAATGTGAAGGTTGGGGAATTGCTAAAACTGAATGTGAAATCATTTGGTCTAAAGAATGAACAAAATTTTTTTATTATTGGCTCAAGAATCTTTTCCATACTTTTTCTGCATAATGTTTGCATGGATTGTATTAAGGATTCTTAATGAGAAAAAAACAAATAACGAACGATATTGCAAGGAGAGAACGCATGACTACAAAAACAATAGAATGGAAGAATGGAAGCATTGACATAGAATTTAATTTTGAATCTGGATGTGAAGGAAGTACAGACGAATGGGGTCAACTTAATGAACCAGATACTCCAGATGAATATCAAATTGAAGCAATTTGGTTTGAAGGTAAAAACGTAATTAATTTATTTGACAATGAAGATTGTGAATTAATTGTTGAAATATTAAAAGAATTAGAGGAAAAATATGATTATTGAGCCGCTTAAACTTCAACAAGAACATTATTTTAAAATTACAAATGAATTTGGAAAAGAAGTTTTTAGAATTGAACCAGATGGAACTTTATTTTGGGAATTACGAAAAATAGAAACCGATGAAGATTTTAAAAAAACAATGATGGTTTTAGCTAAAACTTTGTGTGAAAACTTATGACTAAAGAAGCAATAAAACAAGCTCTTGAGGCATCAAAAGATTTGTGTGTTAATTATGCAATTACAGAAGTTCAAAGAATTTTAGAAGAAGCACTAAAGCAAGAGCAGGGTGAGCCTGTGGCTTACGTTTACGGAAATGGTGACAATGATCCTATTTTGAGTTGGAGTCGTTGGGATAAGTCAGGTCGTGAAGGATGGCATGAAACGCCTCTCTACACCACACCACAACCAAAGCAAAATCAAAGTGAGCCATTAGGGTATTTGAGGCAAGTCGGTTGTTCAGAAAATCCTCCCCACGGATGGGCGTTTTATTTTTCATCGGGAGAAATTCCTGTTTACACCACACCACAACCTAAGCAAGAGCAGGGTGAGCAGTTAGCAAGACTTGGATGGCAAGAAATTGATTGTCCAATTTGTGGAG
>CAIWKX010000067.1 GCA_903913315.1 uncultured Bacteroidota bacterium
TGTTAAATTTAAAATTAACTTTGTTTTCTTAATATCACTATATGTATGCCCGTTAGAGGTATATGTGGCTATATTGTCATCTGAAACCGCTTTAAAAGTGTAATCAAATTTTAAAAGATACGTTTGAGTTGATGAAACTTGGACATTTTGCGTGAAAGAATTTGAAATCGAATTTAATTCTGTTCCAGAGGTTGCATTGTCCTTAAATATTATGAAGTCACTTAAACTTATGTTTATAGGGCTTATTCCTGGGATAGGAAGTTGTAAATTGGCAATCCCAGTCATTCTTAATCGAGTTCCATCAATACGAAGAGCATTGTTATGTAATACATTTGAATAAAATCCATTAGGAGTTGTAGCTGCTGGTTGTACCCCAGAGCTTTTCATTTTTTTAAACGTTACAAGAGTATCATTACCAACATATAATGAGTCTTTGCTAATAGAGGCAGTACCTCCATTCAGTGTAGTTGATACGTCATATCGCCAAAAATTATTTAGTTTTAAAGGCATATACAATGTAGGAACCGCATCGGCAGCAGCAGTATTGTCAGTGGGGTCGCTATGAGAACAAGATAAAAGCACCACTAATACAAGCGAAGATAAAAGAAATTTAATTTTCATAATGATTTAAGTTATTAGTTTGAGGGCTAAAGTAATAAAAGTTTTGATTAAAAAAAAGTAATCAAAAATTATCAGTAAAGTCTAAATATCTTATTTTTGTTAAAAACATTGCACTTATGGCTGGAAATAGTTTCGGAAATCTGTTTAAAATAACCACTTTTGGAGAATCTCATGGTGAAGCCTTAGGAGGAATAATAGAAGGTTGCCCGCCTGGAATCAAATTAGATTATATGGCAATTCAAGCTGAAATGCAACGTCGTAAACCAGGGCAATCTTCAATTGTAACTCAGCGAAAAGAAGAAGATGAAGTCCAATTTCTCTCAGGAATTTTTGAAGGAACCACAACAGGTACCCCAATTGGATTTATTATTCCTAATACCAACCAGAAGTCAGAGGACTATTCCCATATAAAAGATACGTACCGACCAAGTCATGCGGATTATGTTTATGAAAAAAAATATGGAATTAGAGATTATCGTGGAGGTGGAAGAAGTTCCGCTAGAGAAACAGCTAGTAGAGTGGTGGCAGGAGCAGTAGCAAAACAAATTGTAAAGGATATCAAAATTAATGCTTTTGTCTCATCAGTCGGTAATATATTTATTGATAAACCCTATCAAGACTTAGATTTTTCAAAAATAGAAAGTAATGTAGTGCGATGTCCAGATGCTAGTAGTGCTGAAAAAATGGAAAACTATATCAAGGAAATTAAAAAGCAGGGCGATACAATAGGAGGAACAATTACTTGTGTGATTCAGAATGTGCCCATTGGACTTGGTGAACCTGTATTTGATAAGCTTCATGCCGAATTAGGCAAAGCAATGTTGTCGATAAATGCAGTAAAAGGTTTTGAATTTGGTAGTGGTTTTTGTGGTGCAATGATGAAAGGAAGTGAGCATAATGATTTGTATAATGAAGATGGTACAACAAAATCAAATCTTTCTGGTGGAATTCAAGGCGGAATTTCAAATGGGATGGATATATATTTTCGGGTAGCATTTAAGCCTGTTGCTACTCTAATTCAAAAACAAGAAGTATTAACCAATAAAAATGAAATCATAGAACAGCAGGGAAAAGGAAGACATGATCCATGTGTAGTTCCTAGAGCTGTACCTATTGTGGAGGCAATGACAGCTATAGTTTTAGCAGATTTTTATTTGATTAACAAAACTTATAAATAATAAATGAATTCAATCGAAAATACAAAAAAATCGATTTTCAGTAATCTTACTTTTCAAATTCTTATTGCAATGGTTTGTGGAACATTGTTGGGAATTTTTGTCCATAGATCTTATTTAATTCAAGTTGCTAGTTTGAATGTATAAAAAACAAAGCAAAGGTTAAGTAAATTTGTTTTTGAACGACAAAAAACAAAACCAATGCTTTGCAAAGACAAAATTATCTCAATTTTTTGTTTAATCGATGATATTTTACAA
>CAIWKX010000068.1 GCA_903913315.1 uncultured Bacteroidota bacterium
GAAAAACATCAATCAAGATATGCAATTGCGTAGTGATAGAACGGATAATATTTTTGACGTTGCCGATACTAAAGATGTTTGGGCCATTGCTAATGTAAACGAAGGAGATATTAATCAAGTAAAATTAGGAATGCAAGCTAGTGTTTCTACATTATCCAATTCAGATAAAAAGTTTTATGGAAAAGTAGATAAAATCTTTAAAATTATTGATCCAGAAACCAATGCGATGAATGTAAGAATCGTATTAGACAACAACGCCTCTTTACTTGTTCCTGAAAGTAAAGCAACAATTAATGTCTATTATAACGAAGACAAAAAGATGTTAAGTGTTCCTTCCGATGGGGTTATTTTTGATAATAATAAAAACTATGTTGTAGTTTATAAAGACAGAAAGCATGTTGAAATTAGAGAAGTACAAGTCTTTAGAGAAGTTGGTGAACAAACCTATATTGCGTCTGGTTTAAAAGAAGGCGAGCAAATTATTACACATAATCAATTGCTGTATTACCAATCTTTATTGGCTAATTAGTTCAAGCAGTAACCATTTTTTGGATTATAAAAAATTAAACCATGACAAAATTTATTAAAAATATTATTGCTTTTTCACTCAAAAACAGGTTTTTCACCTTCTTTTGGGTTGGATTATTGGTTGTAATGGGATTCATTTCTTTTGAAAATATGCCAATTGAAGCATTCCCAGATGTTACTAATACTCAAATTATTATCATCACGCAATGGAATGGTAGAAGTGCAGAAGAAGTGGAACGATTTGTAACGACTCCTATTGAACTTTCGATGGCTTCAGTACAAAAGAAGACTAGCGTTCGAAGCACTACCATGTTTGGTTTATCGGTAATTAAAATCATTTTTGAAGACGGTGTTGATGATGCTTTTGCGAGAGCTCAAGTAAATAATCAATTGCGAACCGTCGATTTTCCAGATGGAATAAGCCCCGATGTTCAACCTCCTTATGGTCCAACAGGTGAGGTATATCGTTATACATTTGAAAGTAAAAATAGAGATTCAAGAGATTTATTAACCCTTCAAAACTGGGTTGTAGACAGGGCGCTTCGTTCTGTACCAGGAGTTGCCGATATTAATGCTTTTGGTGGTCAAACAAAAATATTCGAATTAAGTATTGACCCAAGACGATTAGAAAAATATGAATTAACCCCGCTTCAAGTATATGATGCAGTAAGCAAAAGTAACCTAAATGTTGGCGGTGATGTTATTGAAAAGAATGGTCAGGCTTATGTAGTGCGTGGTATCGGTTTATTACAATCTATTCCAGATATTGAGAATATCATTGTTACTCAAGACAATGGGAATCCCGTGTTGGTAAAAAATCTGGCTAAAGTGGTTGAAAGTTCTATGCCACGGGTAGGCCAAGCCGGTTTAAATAGTAAAGATGATATTGTTGAAGGGATTGTCGTGATGCGTAAAGGAGAAAATACTCCTGAAGTACTGGCTAGAATCAAAGCAAAAATTAACGAATTAAATACTAAAATACTTCCTAAAGATGTAAAATTAGTGCCGTTTTATGACAGAACGAGATTAATGGATTTCTGTTTACATACAGTAATGCACAATTTACTTGAAGGAATCATTTTGGTGACTTTAATGGTATTGTTATTTATGGCCGATTGGAGAACTACAGTAACAGTTTCCATTATTATACCATTAGCATTATTGTTTGCTTTCTTCTGTTTGAAAATGATGGGAATGAGTGCCAATTTACTTTCCTTAGGAGCAGTAGATTTTGGTATTATCATTGATGGTGCCGTCGTTATGGTGGAAGGGCTCTATGTGATGCTCGACCACAAAGCCCATGCCGTCGGAATGGAAAAATTCAACAAACTGGCAAAAGCGGGAATGATTAAAAAAACAGGAACGGAAATGGGTAAAGCCATCTTCTTTGCTAAAATGATTATCATAACGGCCTTGTTACCTATTTTCTCATTCCAAAAAGTAGAAGGTAAAATGTTCTCTCCTTTAGCCTATACTTTAGGATTTGCATTACTTGGGGCTTTACTGTTTACGCTAACCTTAGTACCGGTATTATCTCACATTTTAATGAATAAAAATGTGAGAGAAAAACACAATCCGTTTGTGAATTTCTGGAATAGAATTGTTGAAAATGGATTTACTTTCACTTTTAAACACAAAAAACTTTCATTAGGTGTTGCGTTGGGAATATTAGTAGCTACTTTATTCTCGGCCAAATATTTAGGAACTGAATTTTTACCTCCTTTAAATGAAGGTGCTCTATGGGTAACAGCCGAATTACCAATGAGTACTAGTTTGAAAGAAACCGTAAAAATGACGGAAATATTGAAGAAAGAGATTCAAACATTCCCGGAAGTGAGTGGAGTACTTTCTCAAACAGGAAGAAGTAATGACGGAACTGACCCATGTGGATTCTATTTTATTCAGATTCAAGTGAATTTGAAAGCAAAAGAAGATTGGAAACGTAAAATCAGCATGGATGGATTAATCGATGAGATTGACCATAAACTAAAACGCTATCAAGGGATAACCTACAACTACTCGCAACCGATTATTGACAACGTTGCCGAGGCAGTTGCTGGATTTAAAGCGGCGAATGGAGTTAAAATTTATGGGGATGACTTAAATAAATTGGATGTTTTAGGGAAAGCCGTATTGAAACAAATTTCAACCGTTAATGGTATTAAAGAGCCCGGAATAATTAGAAATATTGGGCAACCCGAAGTAAGTGTTGTTTTGGATAAAGAAAAAATGGCTGCTTATGGAGTAACGCTTTCCGATGCGCAAGCGGTATTAGAAATGGCTTTTGGTGGTAAAACTGCCACACAAAAATATGAAGGGGAGAAAAAATTCGATGTCAGAATTCGTTATGAAAAAGAGTATCGAAAAAATACGGAAGATATCGCTAATTTGATGGTGCCTACTTTAAAAGATACCAAAGTACCTTTGAAGGAAATCTCTAGTATCATTAAAGATAACGGACCTGCCTTCATCTATCGTGATGACATGAAACGTTATATTGGAGTAAAATTTTCTATTAGAGACCGAGATTTAGGAAGTACTATTGCGGAAGCACAACAAAAAGTAGAGAAAAATGTAAAACTTCCAGAAGGTTATTCAATTGGATGGACGGGTGAATTTGAAAATCAAGTAAGAGCTACTAAACGTTTAAGCCAAGTAGTCCCTATTAGTTTGATTTTGATTTTCTTCTTATTGTTTATCATGTTTGGTAACATCAAAGATTCTGCCTTGGTTTTAGCCAACGTCCCTTTTGCTTTGATTGGTGGAATTTTAGCCTTACATCTAACGGGGATGAACTTCGGAATTTCTGCTGGGGTTGGATTTATTGCTCTTTTTGGAATTTGTATACAGAATGGGGTAATATTAATATCCGAGTTCCATAAGAACATAAAGGCAAATCTCGCGCTCAATGATGCTATTTTTGAAGCCGTAAAAGTGAGAACGCGTCCGGTAGTGATGACCGCTTTAATGGCAACCATTGGATTATTACCTGCAGCAGTTTCAACAGGGATTGGTTCAGAATCGCAAAAACCTTTAGCGATTGTAATCATCGGCGGATTGATTTCAGCAACGGTATTAACGCTTTTGATATTCCCAATTATCTTCTGGATATTCAATAGAACAAAACACGAAGCGATTGAATAATACGTTTTAATTCTACTATAAATTTATAACGAACCTCAAATAGTTGCATTGCTATTTGAGGTTCGTTTGATTTATATATTTATATTTAGGCCATTATTTGTTTATATAAATAATAGTAAAGACCTCTTTCTAAAAATAGATACAATGAAACTTAAAGAAAAAATAATAAAAGGAGACTATTCTGATTTATTGCGAAAAAGAAGCGATAAACAATATGTGCACCCTAGTGAAGTAGCAAAAGTGTTCAGTGCTATTCCAATGGACAAAGCCAGTAAAGCTTTTAAGTCATTGCCCGAAAAGAAACAAGTATTGCTTTTTGCTTATTTTGACAATACGTTACAAAAAAACATCTTAAAGTCGCTGCCAAAAGAACGAGTGGAACACATCTTAAATGACTCCCTTTCCGATGATAGAACCATGTTCTTTTCTTCTTTAAAAAGTTTAGAACAAACCCATTTTTTACATTTCCTTACACCTAAAAACAAAGAGAATGTGGAATCGGTGTTAGGGTATCCAAAGAATAGTGTAGCACGCATGATGAATACGAATGTAGCTACTATTGACCAGGAAAAAACAATTCAAGAAGCCATTACCCATTTAAGAACCAATCACAAAGATGACGAGACTACCAATGTTGTTTTTGTAGTTGATGAAAATAATTTCCTTATTGATGATATTCCTATCCGTCGTTTTGTGTTGAATGACTTCCATAAAAAAGTGTCGGATATTCTAGATGGTTTTTGCCCGAGTTTGTCGATAACTGAAACTAAAGAAGATGCTATTGCTAAGTTCAAGCAGTTTGACCGTGATGTTTTACCTGTTGTTAGTTCGGAAAATATATTGTTAGGCGTTGTGACTATTGATGATATTTTAGATGCTGTGGAACAAGCCGACACGAAAGAGTTTCAAAAGATTGGGGGTTTGGAAGAATTGGATTATCCTTATGTAAAAACAACACTATTCTCTTTACTTAAAAAACGTGCCAGTTGGTTAATTGTACTCTTTTTAGGAGAAATGCTTACGGCAACTGCCATGGGCTATTTTGATGGAGAGATTCAAAAAGCAGTCGTCTTAGCGTTATTTGTGCCATTAATTATTTCAAGTGGTGGAAATAGCGGTTCCCAAGCAGCCACCTTAATTATTAGAGCGATGGCATTAAAAGAAATAGGAATAAAAGATTGGTGGTATGTTATGCGAAGAGAAATAATCTCAGGCTTGGCTTTAGGAGCCTTACTTGGAACCATTGGTTTAATTCGGATTGCAGTATGGCAAAACTTACACTGGTATGATTATGGTGTGCATTGGTTCTTAATTGCAATTACTATCTTCTTTTCTTTGATAGGCATTGTAATGTGGGGCACTTTAAGTGGTTCAATGATTCCCATCTTATTAAAAAAATGTAAAATAGATCCTGCTACCTCATCAGCGCCATTTGTAGCGACCTTGGTTGACGTTACTGGATTAGTCATCTACTTTAGTATTGCTTCGATTATTTTAAAGGGGACTATTTTATAACAATAAACAAACAGTAGCACAAGTCAAAGCTATTGAATAGTAATATAATTCGGCAGAAGTAATTTTAATTATTACTTTTGCCGGATTCTTTTTTTTAACCAATAACGGAATACTTCTATGAAAAAAATATACTGGTTCTTAACCCTATTTATCTGTGCGTATTCCTTTGCCCAAGAAAAAACAGATACTATAACAGCCAATCGTTTTTCTTTTCATGCACAAGCAACAGTTGTCAATCAAAATAAATCGGGGTTTACTGCTCCTTATTCGGGTACCAATAGTTTACTTATAGAACACGAAAGTCAAACATCCATAACGTCTACTTTATATCTTGGGGCTGGATTGTGGAAAGGGGCTAGTGTCTTTGTAAATGGCGAAATTTCGGGCGGTGCTGGTTTAAGTCAAGTGTTGGGAATGGCTGATGCTACTAATGGTGAAACGTTTAGAGTAGGGAGCACTACTCCAAAAGTATATTTGGCTCGGGCTTATTTTACACAACTTTTTAAATTATCGGAGGCTACGGTTTTTCAAGAAGATGGCTCGAATCAAGTACAAGGAAGAATCCCTGCCAAGTATTTTGCATTTACAGTAGGAAAAATAAGTTTGGCTGATTATTTTGACGATAACTCCTATGCCAAAGATCCTAGAACTCAATTTTTGAACTGGGGATTGATGGCGAATGGTGCTTGGGATTATGCCGCTAATACACGTGGGTATACTTCGGGAGTAGTGTTAGAATATGTGACTCCAAAAAACGAATTCCGTTATAACATTTCATTGCTTCCCTTGATGGCTAATGGAAATGATATGAACTGGAATGTTTCCAAACAACAGGCGCAAAACGTTGAATATACAAGACATTTTAAATGGATGAAAAGACCAGGAGCTATACGCGTTTTGGGCTATTTGAATTCTGCTTCTATGGGAAACTACAGAGAGAGTATTGCACTTAACCCTACAAGCCCTGATATTATTTCAGACAGACAATATGGTCGTAAAAAATATGGTTTTGGATTGAATGCCGAACAAAAGCTAAACAGTTATTTGGGTGCTTTTGCTAGAGCCAGTTGGAATGATGGTGCGAATGAAACTTGGGCTTTTACAGAAATTGATAGAAGTTTTAGCATTGGTCTTTCGGCTACTGGAGAACAATGGAAAAGAAGTAATGACCGAGTAGGCTTGGCTTATTTGACTTCTGGATTGTCGAATCAGCACAAAGAATATTTAGAAGCGGGGGGTTATGGTTTTATGTTGGGTGATGGCAAATTAAACTATGCTTGGGAACAAGTAACGGAACTTTATTATTCGGCGGAATTGACCAAGAAACAACTATATGTAACGGGTGGCTATCAAATGATTGTCAACCCTGGTTACAATGCCGACCGCAAAGGACCAGTGCATGTTTTTTCTATACGAGTGCATTTGGAGATATAATTTTTAGCTTTTATTGATAAAAATGGCTTTGGGGATGCATCCCGTAACCTTGGGGATGCACCCCGAAACGCTCGGGGTCAATCCCGTAACCTTTGGTATGCACCCCGAAACGCTTGGGGTCAATCCCAAAACCCTTGGGGTGCACCCCGAAACTCTTGGGGTCAACCCCGAAACCTTTGGGGTCAATCCCGAAACTCTTGGGGTCAATTCCGAAACCTTTGGGGTCAATCCCGAAACTCTTGGGGTCAATTCCGCAATCTTTGTTATGAATCACAGGGAGTAGCCATTAGATTGTGTAAACTAATTAGCGAAAAGAAGACATTTGTTAAGTGCAGTACCAAAAAAAACACTTTGATAGATGGATTTATGCTCATAAACTAAATAAAACTATAGTCACCTCTAACCGATAAGGCTTTTTTATTCAAATTATTTAAGAAAACAATGTACTCTTAATATTCTATATTTAATCGGTTTTTTCTTTCAAGATTGCGTCTTATTTTGTAGTTTATCGACTATATGCTATTTAATATCGGTTAATGCATAAAAAACACTTAGATTTATGTCATTAAATTTTCATGTAATCCCCAATCAAATGAAAAAAATAAAAAGTTCGAGCGAAAGTTCTTCTTTAAAAATAGTTTTTATATATGCTGTTATCAGCGCTATATACATCTATACTTCCGATTATATTCTTGAAACATTTGTTACAAATGTTGACCTACTTACAAAGTTTCAAACTTACAAAGGAACAGGGTTCATAGTTATCACCGCAGCTCTTTTGTATATCCTTGTTAAAAGAAACGTTGATAAAGCAACTTCTCACTACCAACAAATACTTGATATTAAAGAAACTACCGATACTCAATTAAAAAAATCACATGAGGAATATATGTTGTTTTTTAACCACAGTTCATTACCAATGTGGCTTTATGATATGGAAACTCTTGCATTTTTATTAGTCAATGATACAGCTTGTGAAACCTACGGCTACTCACAAGAAGACTATTCTAAAATGACCATAAGAGATATTCGTCCTGAAGAAGACCTTCCTATTATGGAACAACTGATTTTGGAATCTCTTAATCATTCTGAAAATGAGAATCATACGTATATAAATATTTTAAGACATAAGAAGAAAAATGGAGATATTATTTATGTTAAAGTAAAGGCTACCTCTATCTATTTTAAAGAAAAATTAGCACGCCTAGTTACTTCAGTAGATGTAACTACAGAAATAAATACACAAAACGCACTCACAGAAATCAATTCTAAATTGCAATTAGCCGGAGAGATAGCGAGCTTAGGCTATTGGACCAATGATTTAATCCATTCAAAAATTGAATGGTCGGAGGAAGTATATAAAATATTTGAGCTTGACCCTCAAACTTTTGAATTAACGTTAGAGAATATTAAAAATTGTTTTCATCCAGAGGACCGAGTGGAATTTGGAGGCAATTTGAGCACTGCATTTAAATATAATATTCCTAAAGAAAGTGAACGAAGAATTATAACAGGTTCGGGTAGTATAAAATGGATATTAGAACGCATTCATTTGATTAAAGACGAAACTGGCAGACCTATTAAATTAAATGGAATTGTGTTTGACGTTACCAAAAGGAAACTTTATGAGCAAGAAATTTCGGAGAGTAACGAACGTTTTAAAATAATTACGAGAACGACCAATGAAGCTATTATTGATTGGGATATAAAAAATGACACAACCATTTGGGGAGAAGGATTTAGTACTATATTTGGTTATGACCTCAGTGAATACGATAATTATTTATGGTCAAAGAATATTCACCCAGAGGATCGTGAAAGAATATTGGATGATTTAAACAAAGCGTTAGAAGATCCAACCCAAGAATATTTCAATGCTAATTTTCGATTTTTAAAAGCCAATGGAGCTATTACTTGTGTGCAACATAAAGGGATCTTTATAAGGGATGTGAATGGAAAAGCTACAAGAGCATTGGGCGCTATGATTGATCTAACAGATACTTTAAGCAGGATACGCAAAATTGAGCAACAAAACAATGTGTTGAAAGATATTGCTTGGACACAATCGCATGTAGTAAGGGCTCCTCTAGCCAATCTACAAGGGCTAATACGTCTTTTTAAAACCAATATCAAAGCGGGCATTAATGATGATGATGAACTTACGGATTACATCATCACCTCTGCCGATAAACTGGATGAAATCATTAGAGAGATTGTTAAAAAAACACGGGAGATTGATGAGATGTAATTAAATAATTCAAATTTTAATATCTCACAATTGGAAACAATAAAGTACGATTTATTGATTTTATAGTATTTATTTTTGTCATTAATCGAGTTTTTTAAGATTAGTCGCAACATTTCAATAGATTCATCGAAATTAATTTAATGTTAAATTCTTTCTTCTCTTAATAAGTATACTTTTGGCCCGATTACTTTTAAAAAAAGTATCAGCTAAATATGAATAACAATAGGGAAGGCCACTTTTTATTTAATCATAGTCCAATTCCTATGTGGCTTTTTGATATTGAAACACTCCAATTTGTATTGGTCAATGATGCCGCTTGTAAGACCTATGGCTATACTCAAGAAGAATTTTTATCATTAACTATTAGAGACATAAGACTTACAGAAGATATTCCACTTATGGAACAATTACTTCAGGAGTCTCTAAAAGAAAATCATCATAGCCATTTAAGAGTTATAAGACATAAGAAAAAAAACGGAGAAGTCATTTACGTTAAAATAAAGTCCAACGCACTAACTTTTGAAGGAAAACCACTAAGATTAGTTACTTCAGTAGACGTTAACTCAGAGACAATCTTGCAGAACAAACTAACAGAAACTAATCAGAAATTACAATTAGCCAGCGAAATTGCTAACTTGGGCTATTGGACTAATGATTTGGTTAAATCTAAAATCGAGTGGTCAGACGAAGTGTATAATATATTTGAAGTCAATCCTGAAACCTTTGAATTGACCATAGATAACATTAAAAACTGTTTTCATTCTGAAGATCAATTAAGTTTTGAACCCAATTTATATAGTGCATTTAAAGACTTTGTTATAAAAGAAACTGAGAGGAAAATAATAACCAATTCAGGCAACATAAAATGGGTATTAGAACGTATTAACGTAATTAAAGATGATAAAGGAAAAGCTATCAAGTTAAGTGGCATTGTTGTAGACATTACTAAGAGAAAGTTATACGAAGAAGAAATTTCGGAAAGTAATGAACGGTTTAAAATGTATACACGAGCTACTACTGAAGCTATTATTGATTGGGATATAAAAAATGACACAACCATTTGGGGAGAAGGATTTCAAACTATTTTCGGGTATGATCTTAGTAAAGATGACAATGAATTATGGTCCAACAATATTCATCCTGAGGATAAAGAAAAAGTCTTAACCGATTTGTTTAAGGCAATAGAAGATCCAGCTAAAGAATATTTCAATGCCGAGTTTCGCTTTTTAAAAGCGAATAGAACTATTACGTATGTTCAATATAGAGGTGTTTTCATTCGAGATGCTAATGGAAAAGCTACTCGAGAATTGGCTGCTATGATTGATGTAACCGATACCTTAAATAGAATACGCAAAATTGAACAACAAAATGATGTATTGAAGGATATTGCTTGGACACAATCGCATGTAGTAAGGGCTCCTCTTGCCAATCTACAAGGTTTAATAAGTCTTTTAAAAGACAACCTCAACTCAGGTGTAACCGATGATAAAGAACTTCTAGATTATATAACAGACTCCGTTGATAAGTTAGATGAAATTATAAGAGACATTGTTAAAAAAACACGTGAGATTGATGAGATGTAATAGAAATATGATTATGAGAAATAAATTGTATTCTCTAAGATAAATTACTTTCCACAATTTTGTTCGTATAAATCAACTAAATAGGAAGCTCCATTTTTTCTCAAATCTTCTTTATTTAATAACTCCGAAAAATTGGGACATACATCAGCAAAATAATCTTTAATTGTTTTTTTTATTTTATTAAAATTATAGATTTTAAACTCTATGTCGTTGTTTGAATTCTCATCCAGATATATCGCAAAATTTTCGTTTTCTCTTTGAATGTAATAAGATGTATACCCTGTTCTTGCAAAACTAGAAGGAAGGTGATACCCTGAATATATGCTTATCTTGCCTTCTTTTATAACCTTAACCCAGCATTTGGGGTTTTCAATATTAATTTTTTTTAAATTAATATTTCCAGATTCAACCAATTTTAAAGTAACATATTTGATGGTTATGTTATATTCATTAATTACTTCGAACTTCTTTACTCTATCAGAAGTTAAATGTTGAGATTCTCCATTTTCAGAATTTCGGAATGCAATAAATGAAACACATATACCATCTGGAGTTTCAATAAATCCTCTCATTGAAATTCCATCATTAAACGTTACAATCCCCTTTTGAAATTTTGCTATTGCAAAAAATGGGGTAATTAACAACAATAAGAATAATTTTTTCATGTTATCTTTATTTATAATAATATCATTTTACTCTCGCATCACTTTAAAATTAGCTTCTTTGTCGCCATCAAATTTCAGTTTAAAGAAATACGTTCCGGTGGCAAATTGTGCCATATCTAAAGTGGTATTTAAATCGTTTACTTTGCTTTGATACAACAATTGCCCTGTGATAGCATATATCAAAACTTCATTGATTGGCGTCTTAGAAGTTATAATTATATTCCCTTTGACTGGGTTTGGATAATAACTAAAATCAATATAGCCATTGTAGTTGTTGACGCTCAAATTAGGTGTACAGGAAATATTAGCAATAAATCCAGAATAGTTTACATACTCGTCAGAAATATAGTTTACGGTTAACGACCCATCGGCTGCCGTGGAAGTAAATGTGCCTGGTAAGGTGGTTCCTGTAAAACTACCTAATAAAGGAGCAGCAGTTGAGTTTCCATTGTAAAGGTATAAGAAATCATAATCTTGCTCGAATGCAAAATCGGTAAATGTTATAGTAATACTGTTGTTGGGCACATTAGGAATAATGATTCGAGTGACATTCTCCATGTTGCCATAATTGTTTGTTGCACCTCCGGAATCGGTAAATACTAGTCCACTACAGAAGTCGGCTGCCGTTACAAAAATCATTTTTCGGCTACCCGAAATCAATCCGAAAGAACAATTAGGTCGCACTTCGGCAACATAATAAGTGTCTGGGGTTAAGCCTGTGGCTATATAGTTACTCGTATTTATAGTAATCCAAGTAGGCGTTCCTCCTAGTGGATAAACAGCGACTTGCCAATTAGTAAAAGTAGTTCCAGCATCTACAAAAGTAACGGTAGCTGTAGTGGTAGTCACTGTATTCACGTCTATGGATGAAACTGTATTGATACAAGTATTGGTACAATCGGTACTCAAACAAGTACCACTATTAATAGCATCTGCAATAACTGCTGCTGGTTGAGGTCCGAAACCATTACTCAAATTGATTCCAACGCTAGTTATCAAATGACAATAACTCATAATTGTACCTCCAGTAGTTGGCAATATGGCTGGAGTAGAAATACATTCATATCCTTCAGAACCTGATCCAAATACTGAAGAGCCACAATTGTCGATAGCGGTACTATTGCCATTCCATACACAAGCATGGGTGTGCGGAGAACCTAACAAATGGCCTAATTCGTGAGTTACAACTTCTATAGTCCATGAATAAGTGGGTACGGTCAAATAAGAAAAATCTACATCGGCATAACTGTAATTATCTTGAGAACAAAGTCCGTTAACTCCTATGGCAACGCCTCCTAATCCTTGAGGTTCGATGCTTACTAATTGTCCAACGTCACCATCAAAAACTGGTCGCACTTGGTGAAATTTGAATAAAAAATCGGTAGAAGAAGTTCCTACTCCGGCATAAGGATCTAGGGTAGTCCAGATATACATGGATTTTAAGGAAACTGTGATACCATCATTGGCATAAATTGTTTGAGCATTATTAAAAACAGATGTCATCCAATTGGTAGTGTCTGTAATGCTACTGTTATTGTCTGTATACAAATCGAAATCTATTTCAAAATAGATAGTTGCGCATCTTGACGTAGTAGCTGTTTTATGGGAAGAAGGTACTCGTTTGGATTCATCATCTTTAAAATCGCAACGAAAACCAGAACTCGCTTTTAAATTGGCATCAGCATAAATAACATAATCAGTAGTGTTGCTTTTTTTATCTAATTTACCAACTACCAAATTGGAAAGTTCTTGGTTGGAAACGACTCCATTTAATTCATCTTTAAAGAAATTAAAACTAGCAATCGAAGTATAATCGCCTTTTACAATCCCACGATAATAGACGCCTTTTTGATAGGAAACATTTTTTTGTTTGTCGGTATCCACATGAAATCCTTCAAAAAACAAATCTACTTGATATAAATCTACCGTAACTTGTTGTCCATTATAAGGAATGATTAGTTCAATGTTTTGATATTTATTAGCTACAATATCGTTTACAACGTTTTTATCAATAGTTGCCACGGTAGCATTGACAACAACTTTATCCAACTGATATTCTGAAGAAGAGGGCACAACATGCAATACAGATAACGATTTAAATCTAGTTTTTTGGCTTTCTAATTCTTGAATCTTTTGAGCTACTTGGTGTTGTGCAAACAAAAAGACTACGCAAAACAATGAGCAAATAGTTAGAATTTTCTTCATAGCAAAAGGTTTATTTTTTGGTAAAGTTAGTAAATTTATAAAAGCTTTAATTCCCTCATCTACATTTAACTAAAAATGGAAAAAAGCATCTTCAATATGTTCTATTTTAAAATTTCCATCTTCTTTATATACGGCAATAATATCAAATCGAACTTCCACTTCTAGGTCATTTGAAATGACATACTCATTGACAGCTTTAACCAATAATTGAATTTTCTTTGGTTTTACAAAATCTTGCGGCAAACCAAATTCTATAGACGAACGTGTTTTTACCTCAACAATAGCAAGGATATTTTCTTTTTGAGCAATGATGTCAATTTCGGCTTTTTGAAACGTCCAATTGGTTTCCAATATGTCATAGCTATTTTGTTGCAGGTAGGCTACCGCTTGTTCTTCTCCAAATTTGCCAAGTTCGTTGTGTTCAGCCATGGGATTTTAGATTGTTGATTTCTGATTTTTGATTTTTGAAGTAGTTCTAAAATCAGAAATCATTAATCTTAATTCGTTATTCAAAAACTACTTTACTCTCCAAATCATTAACTTCCATCGACACTTGTTTTCCTAGAATCAACGCATGATTGTCTGCAGAATGTCCTGCAGGAAAGTTATAAATAATGGGGATGTTGTACTTTTTGGTTACATCATCAATGATTTCGAGGGCATTTTTACCCCAAGGGATTTCGTTATCGTGCATTTTGGTCATGCCGCCTACGATAATTCCTTTCAAACTTTCTAAACAACCGTTGCGTTTTAAGTTCATCATCATTCTGTCAATATGGTACAAATACTCATCTAAATCTTCAATAAAAAGAATTTTAGCATCACAATTCACCGCCGACGGTGAACCTAATAAACTAAATAAAATAGAAAGATTTCCACCAACCAATTCACCTTTTGCAAAACCATAACGATTCATCGGGTCACAGGGAACAGTGTATTCTAAATGCTCTCCAAATAAGGCTTTGCGCAAACTTTCTTTGGCTTCTTCAGTCGCTTTTGAACTCACTGGCATAATGCCATGGATGGAAGCAAATCCTAAATTGTTCAAATGACTATGAATAACCGTTACATCACTAAAACCTACTATCCATTTTGGATGCTGTTTAAACTTCGTAAAATCCAATAGATCAATCATACGTACAGTTCCATAACCGCCACGAACACACCAAATGGCTTTTATATTGGGATTGTCCAGTTGCTTTTGAAAATCGGCAGCTCGTTCTTCATCCGTACCAGCCAATTGGTTGTGATCTAAACCAATAGTTTTGCCAATAACTATTTCCAATCCCCAATGGTGAAGCCAACTGATGGCCGGTTGCAAATTGTCTTCAATGTTTTTTCGTGCCGTGGCAACAATAGCAATGGTGTCGCCTTTTTTTAAGTAAGGTGGTATAATCATCTTTTTTTGAGAATAAGAAGTAATTGAGAATAATGTAAATAGTAGTAGTAACTTTCGCATTAACAAAGAATAATAGCGTTTAAAGTGCTTTTCAAAAGTAAACAAATTACAAATAAATTCGTAATTTCATAGCTAAAAACTTATTTTTGCATATTATATACCACAAGAATATCATGTTAGAAAATCCAAAAAGATATACCATAACGGCAGCCTTGCCGTATACCAACGGACCCATTCACATCGGGCATTTAGCTGGAGTTTATGTGCCTTCCGATATTTATGCACGCTATTTAAGATTGCAAGGAAAAGATGTCGCATTCATCTGTGGAAGCGATGAACACGGGGTAGCCATCTCTATGAAAGCCAAAAAAGAAGGTATCACACCCCAACAAGTGATTGATAAATACGACGGAATTATTAGAAAATCATTTATTGATTTCGGAATTTCATTTGACAATTACTCTCGAACTTCTTCTAAAATTCATCATGATACCGCTTCTGAATTCTTTAGAAAACTATACGATAACGGCGACTTTATTGAGGAAGTTACCGAACAATTATACGATGCTAAAGCCGATCAATTCTTAGCCGACCGTTTTGTGGTGGGAACTTGCCCAAAATGTGGCAATGAAGAAGCGTATGGCGACCAATGTGAAAAATGCGGCTCGACTTTAAACGCTACTGATTTAATCAATCCCAAGTCAACGATTACTGGAGAGACTCCCATTTTAAAATCAACCAAACATTGGTTTTTACCTTTGGACAGATATGATGACTTTTTGAAAGAATGGATCTTGGTAGGTCATGCCAAAGATTGGAAAACAAATGTATTGGGTCAAGTAAAATCATGGTTGGATGATGGATTAAAACCTCGTGCCGTAACCCGTGATTTAGATTGGGGAATTGACGTTCCCGTGGAAGGTGCGGAAGGAAAGAAATTGTATGTGTGGTTTGATGCTCCTATAGGCTATATCTCCTCTACCAAAGAATGGGCGGCTCGTGAAGGAAAAGATTGGGAACCCTATTGGAAAGATGCTGATACGAAATTGGTTCACTTTATCGGGAAAGACAATATCGTATTCCATTGTATTATTTTTCCAGCAATGTTGAAAGCCGAAGGGACTTATATTTTACCAGATAACGTCCCTGCCAATGAATTCTTGAATTTAGAAGGAAACAAATTGTCAACGTCTAAAAACTGGGCGGTTTGGTTGCACGAATACTTACAAGATTTTCCAGACAAGCAAGATTCATTGCGTTATGCATTGACTTCAAATGCTCCTGAAACTAAAGACAACGACTTTACTTGGAAAGATTTTCAAGCGAGAAATAATAATGAATTGGCCGCAATTTTTGGAAACTTTATCAATCGGGTGGTGGTCTTGACCAATAAATATTACAACGGAACTGTTCCTGCTCCCAATGAATTTACAGAAGTGGATGAACAAACTTTAGCAGAATTAAAAGCTTATCCAGCGGTGATTTCAAGTTCAATAGAACGCTATAGATTCAGAGAAGCACAAGGCGAATTGATGAATGTAGCTCGTTTGGGAAATAAATACCTAGCCGACGAAGAGCCTTGGAAAATGGTGAAAACCAATCCAGAGCGTGTGCAAACACAAATGTATGTAGCGTTGCAAATTGCAGCTGCTTTAAGAGTACTGTCAGAACCGTTCTTGCCATTTACAGCTTGTAAATTATCAGGAATATTAAAAACAGATTTGAATTTGAGTTGGAAAGACGTTTCAGAACGAACCGATTTACTTCCTGCAGGAAATCAAATAGGGGAAGCTGAAATATTATTTGCTCAAATTGAAGATGCCGAAATTCAAAAACAAATTGATAAACTAGAAGCTACCAAAGTAGCCAATAAAGCTGAAAACAAAGTGATAGAGCCACAAAAAGAAACATCCACTTTTGAAGATTTTTCCAAATTAGACTTACGAGTAGGGACCATTCTAGAAGCTGAAAAAATGCCAAAAGCCAACAAGCTTTTAGTGTTGAAAGTTGATACTGGAATTGATGTAAGAACCATCGTATCCGGAATTGCGGAACATTTTAACCCTGAAGAAGTGGTTGGAAAACGCGTAACTGTTTTAGTGAATTTAGCACCAAGAGCCTTGCGTGGCGTTGAAAGTCAAGGCATGATTTTAATGACTAATAATGCGGAAGGAAAATTGGTTTTTGTAAACCCCGATGCGGATGCTGTGGAAAATGGAGCGTTGATTAGTTAATACTATAAAACCATGATCCTAAAAGTAATCGCCTTCGACGCCGACGACACCCTATTTATCAACGAACCTTATTTTCAGGAAACGGAACAAAAGTTCTGCTCGCTGTTGAGTGATTATTTATCACAACAAGGATTATCACAAGAATTATTTCGGGTGGAAATTCAAAATTTAGATTTATATGGTTATGGCATAAAAGGCTATACCCTCTCTATGATTGAGGCGGCGATGAACATTTCTAATAAAACTATTCCTATTGAAATTATTGAAAAAATAATTCAATACGGCAAAGAATTGCTTCAGAAACCTATCGAATTATTGGATGGCGTAGAAGAAACTTTAAAAGCTTTACATGGCAAATACAAATTAATTGTAGCCACCAAAGGTGATTTGAAAGACCAACAACGCAAACTACACGATTCGGGTTTGGGCCCTTATTTTCATCATATTGAAGTAATGGCTGACAAGCAAGAATTGAACTATGAAAAATTATTAAAGCGTTTGGAAATCAACGCAGATGAATTTTTTATGATTGGAAATTCACTGAAATCAGATGTGTTGCCTGTATTAGCCATTGGTGGTCATGCCGTGCATATTCCGTTTCACACCACTTGGGAACACGAAAAAGTGAACCATAAAGTAGAACATCCAAACTTTAAAACGCTAGAAAAAATCACTGACGTTTTACCTATTTTATTAAAATAACATTGTTAATTAGTAGTTTACTATTAATGTAAATGAATGATTAAAAAATCATTGATTAAAAACTTTGCGACTTAGAGTCTTAGCGGCAAAAAAATGAAGCAAAAACTAAACCTCAACACTTGGAATAGAAAAGAACATTTCTTATTTTTCAAACAAATGGAAGAACCTTTTTTTGGAATAACCACCACTATAGATTGCACCAAAGCATATGCGAATTCAAAAGCGTTAGGCGTTTCTTTTTTTACTTATTATTTGCACAAAACGTTACTAGCGGTTAATGCCATCGAGCCCTTTCGCTATCGAATTATAGACGACGAAGTTTATATATATGACCAAATAGATGCCTCGGCAACGATACTTCGAGATGACAAAACCTTTGGCTTTTCCTTGATGGAATATACCAAAGACTTGCAGGACTTTACCTTCATCACTCAAAAAGAAATTGCGAGAATTAAAACTACTACTGGACTTTTTACGAGAGAATTTGACAGCAACTTAATTCACTTTTCTGCCGTACCTTGGATTCACTTTACTTCCTATTCGCATGCCCGAAATTTTAGTTATCCCGACAGTTGTCCGAAAATATCTTTTGGGAAAATGATGGAGGAAAAGGGTAAAAAAACAATGGCAATGTCCATTCATGTGCACCACGGATTAATGGATGGATACCATGTTGGAGAGTTTGTGAATTTATTTCAGGAGTTGATGGATGTTTAATTGAAATAAGTCCAATTGGAGCCATCACTTGCAACAATGACGCTCCTTGAACTGTTTTCATACATATAAACTTGTGAAGAGCCTGTTGTTGAAGTTTTTGGGAATAACAAACCTCCTGCAGAAGTCAACATAGCAGTGTAAGTATTATTAATGTTACGAATAATATAAATTCTTCCTGGATATGATGAAGCACTTGGCAATTGAAACTCTTGATTAGTAGCCTGCGGATTTACTGAAATATAAACACCATCACTTATTAAAGTAGCTGAACCACTCCCAGTTAATGTTATTACTTTTACCGATAAATTTCCATTAATATCTAATGTACTTAGAGGTGCCGTAGTGTTAATTCCAACTTGAGAAAACCCGCTTTGAAAAAAGCAGCCAAACACCAATACTAAAAGTAGTTGTTTGTGGACATTCATTTCCTTAGGGACTTGATTTATTAGTAATTACTTAATAAAGATACTAATAAAATCCGTTGTTGCTAATTATAGGTCTTCCGAAAACGTTTTCGTGTTAAAAACTTTCCCCTTTCCCTCTTTTATAAAGCCCTTATTAAAACGTAACATTAATTTCATTCCCCTCGACCAATCAAGACCTGCTTTAAAATATTGCGCTCAGATTCTAGTGTTTTGAGTTGCTCTTTAAGTTGTGCAATTTGCTCTTTGTCGGAAGTGTCTTTTGGAACATCAGTAGAGTAATCGGCAGGCAATAATGCAGCAATATCGGCAAAGAAATTGTGCTTCATCGCATGGCATAAAGCTAATAGAATTTCTGTTTTCAAAGAGGCACTTTTTTGGTAGCGAATGATTTGAGCATCTCTAGAATTCAATTTTCGAGCTAAAACACTTTTAAAAACCTTGTTTCTGTCAATATAATTTTTTAAAAGTTGCCCAATATGTACCGTTGGTTCTTGAAAATTCTTTTTTTTCATACTAAAATGTATAATGAATTATCATTTATGTAAATTTAATTTCCATTTTTGATGTTTAAATTTCCAATTATGCTAATTAAAATAGCATTAATGGTATTTTAATTCTCTTTTTTGGTAATTAAATTTCCGTTTTTGATATTTAAATTCTCTTTAATGGCAATTAAATTATCATTTATGATATTTAAATTCTCTTTTTTGATAATTAAATTTCCATTTTTGATAATTATATATACAAAAATGGAAATCTTAATCGTTTAAAAAAGCTGTTGAGAATTTACTCAACAGCTTTTATTGTAATTAATAAAAAACTATGCGGTAGGTGTTGGTCTTCCTGCACCAGCATTTTGAGCATCAAATCGTGCTCTTAGTTTTTCATACGATTCTTTGGCTCCTGGAATACCCGCCAAGTTAGCCGATTCATAAATGCGATAGACTGTTAGTGAATAATCATACGCTTCGCTTCCAGCAATGCGTTTCAGATCAGAAACTCGACGCAACAGATTAGTCATATTCGACTCAATCGCATCCAATTGTTCAAAAAGTATAAAGTCATTTTTGATGAATGCTGGCTTAATAAAGGCCGGAATAATTCCTGCACCACTAATACCAACCTCAGTAATAACGTCTTCAACAAATATTTTGTTATTAACGTCAATTGCTTTATATCTGCTTCGTTCATCGTCAGTCAAACTCCCAGCTGGCAGTTGATCCTCAATAGCAATAATGCTATCATTAATTTCTGTAATTACGGCCTCCGTGAGTACCGTGTCGATTCTGTTTTCGGTTAAATTTCCCATCGTTAATAAATATTTAGAGTATACAATAATTAATTCTTTAGTTACAAGCGTTCAAAACGGAGAGAATATCTTCGCCATATTTCTCGATTTTATATTTTCGAAATCCTTTGATTTGTTGGAGTTCTTCAAGGGTATTGGGACGTCTAACTGCCACTTCCATCAACTCTGTATTATGACAAATCATAAAACATTTGATTCCTTCTTTATTGGCTTTGTCATTGCGCCACAGCCTTAAATTTTCGTAAGTTAATTGTTGGTGTTCCGATAAATCAATGATTTCCTCCCACTGCTGTTTCCGTTTTTTTGAAGGAGCTACATCATAAAGGATCAAAACCGACCATTGACTTTGTTCTTCCAAAAATTGGGCGGCAGAATCTTTGAGGGTAACCGAATCTAAAAACTCATTCAATTGGTCTTGGTCGTCCGACAAATATTCGGGCGCCAATCGGATAATAAAAAGTTGCGCTTTCATGACTTTTCATTTATTTTCCCAACAGTAAAACATCATTCGCTACCACTTCGGTGATATAGCGTTTCTCGCCATTTTTGTCATCATAACTTCGGTGAGTTAGTTTTCCTTCAATGGCAATTTCTTTACCTTTTACTACATACTTTTCGATAATTTCGGCAGTTTTCCCCCAAGCCACCACACGGTGCCATTCAGTGTTTTCTACCTTATCACCATTCTCTTTGTAATATACCTCGTTGGTAGCGATAGTGATGTTTGCCATTTTTCTTCCTCCGTCTAGGGTTTTGATTTCTGGCTCTTGTCCTACATGTCCAATTAATTGAACGGTGTTTCTTAATGCTTTCATGGTGTCTAAAAATTAAATTGTTTTTGTTATTTTTTTTGTGATGAGTTGTCTTTAGTGAGTTTTTCGTTTCTCATTTCCGACGAGGCAAAGTTGCGACGAACACCAAATTTTAGTCGGTAGTTAATTGCTTACTTTCGGTTGTAACTAATTATAACTATTTGTAACCGTTTGTAAATGGAAATATATTTACTATATTTGGTTGAATTTAAACGAAGTAAACATGTCAAAAAACTGTTTAGAATGCAACGAAAAAATTGTAGGTCGTGAGGACAAAAAGTTCTGTAGCGACGGTTGTCGCAATACCTACAACAATAAAATAAACAAAGACAGTACTAATTATATGCGCAACGTAAACAATAAATTACGCAAAAATTACCGTATATTGTTGGCGCTGAACGTTGATGGAAAATCAAAAACAACTCGCACAAAACTGTTGAGCAAAGGATTTGATTTCACCTATTTTACTTATATTTTGAATACCAATACAGGCAATACTTATCATTTTGTATACGACCAAGGCTATCGGTTGTTGGAAAATGATTATTATATGCTAGTGAAAAAGGAATTTTAAAATGAGAAAAAACTATACTTCATTAAATACCATGCTAGTGCTATTGGCACTATTGTTTGGTATTTTCTATGTTATGATGCCACAGAATTATGACACTACCGAAGCACCTCTTTCTGAATTTTCTACCAAACGCGCCTTAACAATAGTAAAAGAAATATCCGCTAAACCCCATTTTGTAGGTTCTCAAAATCACCAAGTAGTAACCGACTATTTAGTGAAAGAATTAAAAGGTCTAAGCTTAGAGACTTCCATTCAAGAAGGTTTTACGATGACAGAAAAAGGGACTTTAGTTTATTCTAAAAATATCTTGGCACGTATCAAAGGGTCGGCAAATACCAAAGCCTTGTTGTTGCTTTCCCATTATGATTCCGCTCCTCATTCATTTTCTTATGGCTCAAGTGATGATGCGAGTGGTGTAGCCACCATCTTAGAAACTGTTCGAGCATTTTTACATTCCAAAGCCAAACACAAAAACGATATTATCATCTTATTTTCTGATGCAGAAGAGTTAGGTTTGAACGGTGCAGCGCTTTTTGTAACACAACACCGCTGGGCAAAAGAAGTGGGATTGGCTTTAAACTTAGAAGCTCGAGGTTCATCAGGACCTAGTTATATGTTGATGGAAACCAATCAAGGAAATGCCAAAATGGTAGATGCTTTTGCTGATGGAAAAGTGAAATATCCGGTGTCCAATTCATTAATGTATAGCATTTATAAAATGTTGCCTAACGATACTGATTTGACCGTTTTTAGAGAAAATGGAAAAATTCAAGGGTTTAATTTTGCTTTTATTGATAGTCATTTCAACTATCACACCATGCAAGATACCTACAATCATTTGGATCCAAATACCTTGGCTCATCAAGGTACTTATTTGTTTCCGTTATTAAAACATTTTTCAAATGCTGATTTGACCAACTTAAATTCAACTGAAGAAAAAGTATATTTTAGTATTCCGTTCGCCTTTTTGAAATATCCTTTTTCTTGGATATTACCGATGCTTATTATAGCCTTCACATTAGTATTTGCATTTTCTTTTATCGGATTAGGAAAACAATTGTTGCGAATGGACGAAATCATTAGTGGTTTTGTGCCGCTATTGGGTTCGTTGTTTGTTTCGGGTGTAATGACTTATGTAATCTGGAAATTACTGCTCGGATTCTATCCACAATACAACGACATCCTTCAAGGCTTTACCTATAATGGACACGATTATATTTATGGATTTGTGAGTTTAACGATGGCCATTTGCTTTCTTTTTTACCAAAAAGAATCAAAGCGAAATTCTGAAATGAGTCAGATGATTGCCCCGTTGATTATTTGGTTGCTGATAAATATTGCCATTTTTATCAAGCTTCAAGGCGCTGGATTTTTAATCATTCCTGTACTTTCTAGCTCACTAATGTTGGTATATTACGTGTTTACACAAAAATCAAATAGGCTTTTAAATATTGTATTGGCACTTCCTACTTTAGTCATTATCGCTCCGTTTATTCAGATGTTTCCTATTGGTTTAGGACTAAAAATTTTATTTGGAAGTTCCATATTGACTGTGCTAGCGTTTACCTTGCTGTTACCCATTTTTGGTTCGTTTACACAAAAAAGACTCTGGGCAAGTGTATTCTTTTTAGTGTCTATTGGCTTTTTTGTAAAAGCGCATCAATCGTCAGGATATGAATATGGAAAAGCCAAACCAAACAGTCTGGTTTATCTACTAAATGGAGATGCGAATAAAGCCTATTGGGCGACTTATGATACCAATTTAGACGAATGGACCAAAGGCTATTTAGGGGAACATCCAAAAGATGGAAAACCGTTAAACAGTAATAAATTATATAGTAAATACGGCTCGGAATTCACCTTTATGGCAGAGGCTCCATTGAAAAAAATTGCCAAACCCACCATCGAGTTTTTAAAGGATTCTACGGCGGGTAACCAACGCTATTTAAAAATTGTTATCTCTCCTAATCGAAAAGTGAATCGCTACGATATTTTTGCAAATGAAAAACTAACAATCACGAATCTCAAAGCCAACGGAGTAAAAGCAATTGATCTGAAAAGCAATATTATCAGTCAAAAAAGTAACAAATTGGTGAGTTACTATGTGGTAGGTAATATTCCATTAACTTTAGAATTTTCAATACCAACAAATCAAAAACTGGATATGAATTTGGTAGAAAGTTCGTTTGATTTAATGAATAATTCACTATTCAGTATGGACAAAAGACGCAATTGGATGATCCCAACTCCTTTTGTTTTAACAGATGCTGTAGTAATTAAAGAAAATATGATAGCAAGCTCAACAGTAGCGGATGAGACCCCTATTAAAGTAAGAAGAACTAATATAGATCGAGATAGTGTAACCGTTGCTAAAGACAGTTTGCGATAATGCATCAAATTAGCATTTTGGGTTGCGGTTGGTTAGGATTACCCTTGGCCAAATCATTAATAGAAAAAGGATATTACGTAAATGGTTCCACCACTTCTGTGGATAAAATTTTAGTTTTAAAAAATTCAGGAATAACACCTTTTCAGATCAGTTTGGGAGAAGATGAAATTAAAGGTGAAATAGACTTGTTTCTAGCAAATTCTGAAATTCTAATTATAGACATTCCACCTAAATTACGTGGCGATTCAAAAGAAAATTTTGTTGGAAAAATTCAAACATTAGTGTCATTTATTGAAAAATCATCAATAGAAAAAGTGCTTTTTGTAAGTTCAACATCAGTGTACTCCGATGACAATTCCACCATTACAGAAGCATCGGAACCTCGTCCTGATTCAGAAAACGGCAAGCAGTTGTTAGCTTCTGAAAGGCTTTTACAAAGTAATACCAATTTTAAAACAACTTTAGTTCGTTTTGGTGGATTGATTGGAGACGATAGGCATCCTATAAAATTTCTAGCTGGTAGAAAAAATATCGAGAACCCTGATGCTCCCATCAATATGATTCATCAAGAAGATTGCATTGGGATTATCGAAAAAATTATTCAAACAAATTCTTGGAACGAAACATTCAATGCAGTAGCTCCCTTTCATCCCTACCGAAAAGACTATTATACTCAAAAAGCAATCGAATGGAATTTACCTTTGCCTGAATTTAACAATATTAACCCTTCCGTTGGAAAATGGATTGTAAGTGCAAAAATTAAAGCCGTTTTAGACTATACCTTTAAAAAAGAACTATAATGAACGTAAACGATTTGATCGGAACAATTGGTGTTGGATTGATACTCCTTGCCTATTTTTTAAATATGTTTTCTTTAATTAAAAGAGATGGAACGCTGTATTTCACCATTAACATTCTTGGCGCTGGGATTGCTTGTTTAGCTGCAGTTCTTATACATTTTATGCCATTTATACTTTTGGAAGCGGCTTGGGTAATTGTGAGTGTTATTGGATTGGTTAAAAACATAAAAAAACCTCAAGATTTCTCTTGAGGTTTTTTTTTACTATTGTTTCTTACCAGATTTTCACTCTTTTATCTGGTGCTACATACATTCCGTCACCTTCTTTAATGTTGAAGGCTTTTGCAAAAGTGTCCAAATTTAATAATGGCACATATCCACGGTAATTTGCTGGTGAATGTGGATCAGTTTTTACTTGATTTTTCAAGGCTTCATCACGAATTTTTCCTCTCCAAATGGTTGCCCAAGAGATGAACAAACGTTGTTCTGGGGTATATCCATCAATCAATCCTGGATTCCCTTTTTCTTTTAAATACAATTGTAAACCATCATAAGCGGCGTTGATTCCACCTAAATCTCCAATGTTTTCACCCAATGTAAATTTACCATCTACATGTATTCCAGGTAGTGGCTCTAAAGCTGAATATTGAGCAGCTAATGCGCCACCAAGAGCAGTGAATTTAGATAAATCATCAGCAGTCCACCAATCAATTAGGTTTCCTTCTGCATTATAACTAGCTCCTTGATCATCAAATCCGTGAGATATTTCGTGACCAATAACAGCTCCAATTCCACCATAATTTACAGCTTCATCCGCTTTGTAATCATAAAATGGTGGTTGTAAAATAGCTGCGGGAAAAACAATTTCATTATATGATGGATTGTAATATGCATTTACCGTTTGAGGCGACATTCCCCATTCTGTTTTATCAACTGGTTTGTTTAGTTTTTCTAAATCTTTCTTCCATTCCCAACTAGAAACATTTCTTAAATTATCAAAATAGCTTCCGCCTTCAGCAGGACTTTTAACTGTTAATGCGGAATAATCTTTCCATTTGTCAGGATATCCAATTTTGATAGTTAATTTATTCAACTTTTCAATAGCTTTCAATTTAGTTTCTGGAGACATCCAAGTTAAATTATTAATTCTCGCTTTATAAGCACGAATAATATTTTGAATCATGTCATAGGCTTTTGTTTTTGCTTCAGCAGGAAACATTTTTTCAACATATAATTTTCCTAAAGCTTCGCCTACGGTTCCATTTACTACTTGAAGTGCTTTTTCATGACGAGGTCTTTGTTTTAAAGCACCCGTTAATGTTTTGCCATAAAAATCAAAATTAGCAGTTTCAATAGCGGTTGATAATTGACTTGAAGCACCTTTTAACAACATCCAACGCATATAAGCTTTCCAATCTTCAACTTTATTTTCAGTAAAAATAGTTTGCAAAGCAGCCATATATCTAGGTTGAGAAACGATAACAGTATCAATTTTTGCAATTCCAATAGTCTTAATATAATTATTCCAATCAATCACTGGAACCATTTTTTTCAAATCAGTAATTGAAGTTGGATTGTATTGTCTTTTACTATCACGTCTTTCTACTCGGTCCAATCTAGGTTTAGACATTTGAATTTCTAATGCCAAAATTTTATCCGCGTCTGCTTTTGCTTTTTCTGGCGTTTCACCCAAAAATTGAAGCATTTTTGCTACGTGAAGCACATATTTATCTCTTTTTTCTTTTGAATCTTTGTCTTCAGAAACATAATAATCTCTGTCGGGTAATCCTAAGGAACCTACTCCTAAGCTAACCACATTTCTAGTACTGTTTTTTTCGTCAGCACCAATTCCAAAACCAAAGAATCCAACGCCACCACCGTGAGCTTCTTCTTCCATCATTAATTTTTGCAAATCTTGGATGTTTTTAACCTCATCAATTTTTGCTAAATAAGGTTTTAATGGCAAAATACCTTGTTTGTTTCTAGCTACAGTATCCATAGCCACTTTGTACATGTTGATGGCTTTCCCTTGGTCAGTAGTTGATTTATACTTTGGATCTTTTGACGCTGCATTCAATATTGCCAAGGCATCTTTATCAGTGTTTTGACGTAATTCATCAAAACTTCCCCAACGAGTTTTATCTGCTGGAATTTCAGTGTTTTTTAACCAAGTTCCATTGACAAATTTGAAGAAATCATCTTGAGGTCTAATTGTTTTATCCATTAAATCTAAACGTAAACCTGGTTTTTGTTGAGCATTACCTTGGTGTAAAGCAAAAAGACTTGCTGCCAAGAAGCCAAACTTAATTGTAGTTTGAAGTTTCATATTATATTATTTGATTGTTGGCACAAATCTATTAATTTTTAGTTTACAAAATGATAAAACAGCTATAAACCATTTAGTTTATCTATTGAAGTTCATTAAATACAAAAGTTGTTTTTGTAGATTTGCAAAAAAAAATGTTGTCACTAGTTAAGAAATATAGAATATTCATCAGTTTTTTTGTGATTTTTTCAATCATAACAATCACTGCTTTCTACATGGTCTTGAACCCAAGAAAATCTTTACCAGTGTATAATCCTAGTGATGTTAATCCAGAATTAGTGGATTCTACAGTACAATATGTTGCACTTGACCACACCATAGCCGATTTTGCTTTTACCAATCAAAACGGAAGAATAATAACTCAAAAAGATTACGAAGGTAAAATTTATGTAGCCGATTTTTTCTTCACCACTTGTCAATCCATTTGTCCAAAAATGACCAACAATATGGTTTGGTTACAAAATCAAATTAAGAATAATCCTAAAGTGATGTTACTTTCACATAGTGTTACACCAGACATTGACAGCGTTCCTGTTTTGAAGAAATATGCGATTGAAAAAGGGGTGATTGACAGCAAATGGAACTTGGTTACTGGAAACAAAAAAGACATTTATTACATAGCTAGAAAGTCTTATTTAGCAGTAAAAACTGGAAAACCTTCTGAAATGTATGATATGGTACATACAGAAAACTTTGTTCTAGTGGATCCAAAAAGACGGGTTAGAGGCTTTTATGATGGGACCAATCTTGATGGCCCAACCAAACCTGGTATTAAGAATGTTAAACAACTTTTAGAAGATATTAATTTTCTTTGTCAAGAAAAAGAATAGCTTTATAATAAAATTATATTTGATAATCCTTTAACCAAGTTCAAAATAAAAACTTAAACTTGATAATTATCATCTTTTTTATATTTCAAATTGTTACTTTTGTATTTTAATTCAATCTAAATAAAGCCGTGCAAGTTACAATTGCTGATCTTAAAATAGGACAAAAAGGAACGATTACCGATTTTAATATCGATGAGGTTCCTTTGAAATTACTCGAAATGGGTTGTTTACCAGGTAATTCCATTGAATTAATTCAAATTGCTCCCTTGGGTTGTCCACTATATTTTAATGTTAATGATTCGCATGTAGCAATTAGATTGGAAATGGCAAAAGAAATAAATGTGCTGATTGAAATTAATATTTAATGGCACAAGAACTCATCAAAGTAGCTTTAATTGGAAATCCAAACACGGGGAAAACTTCTGTTTTTAATCACCTCACAGGATTGCACCAACAAGTGGGAAACTATCCAGGAATTACTGTTGAGAAAAAAATTGGGGTTTGCAAACTTTCTGAAAAAGTTAAGGCTACTATCATTGATTTACCTGGAACATACAGTTTAAACGCAAGTTCTATTGATGAAAATGTAGTGATAGAATTACTTTTGAATAAAAAAGATGAGAATTTTCCAGATGTTGTAGTCGTAGTTACTGAAGTAGAAAATTTGAAGCGAAACTTGCTCCTCTTTACTCAAATTAAAGATTTAGAATTACCAACCCTATTGGTAATCAATATGAGTGACCGAATGCAATTGAAAGGCATCGAACTTGATATTCCACTTTTAGAAAAAGAATTAAAAACATCAATAGCTTTAATAAGTTCTAGAAAAAATATCGGAATTGAAAAATTAAAAGATTTAATTCTAAACTACAAACACCTTTCCACAGAACCTTGTTTAAATGCTTCTGTAATTGATTTGGAATATTTTGATAAATTACGCAGAACATTTCCTAATCAGTTATTATACAAGCTTTGGTTGGTAATAACTCAAGACGTGAATTTTTTGAACTTGGATCGAAAAGAATTACAAAGTTCGTTTACCAAATCCCATGCAGATTTACGACGATTACAACAAAAAGAGACCATAAAAAGATATCAATTTATTAATGACACATTAAAAATTGGACAAAAAATTGATTCTTCAAAAGCAACTGATATCCGTGCTAAACTAGATAGAATATTAACTCATAGAGTGTTGGGCTATTTGATCTTCTTTTGCGTTTTGTTTGGGATATTTCAATCGATATTTGAATGGTCAAAAATTCCGATGGATTTTATAGATAGTTCATTTGCTAATTTGTCTTCTTATGCAAAAAGTCATCTTCCATCAGGTGAATTCACCAATTTAATTAGCGAAGGTATGATACCAGGAATTGGTGGAATCTTGATATTTATCCCTCAAATTGTATTTCTTTTCCTATTCATTTCTGTTTTAGAAGAAAGTGGTTATATGAGTCGTGTGGTATTTTTAATGGACAAGATTATGAGGCGATTCGGACTTTCAGGAAAAAGCGTCGTTCCTTTAATTTCAGGAACAGCTTGTGCTATTCCAGCCATCATGGGCGCAAGAAACATAGAAAATTGGAAAGAACGATTAATTACCATTTTAGTCACCCCTTTCATTACTTGTTCTGCAAGATTACCGGTTTATGCAATTATTATTGCGCTGATAATCCCAAATGAAAAATTATATGGGTTTATTAGTTTACAAGGGCTAACCCTAATGATTTTATATCTTTTAGGATTTGCAATGGCAATTTTATCTGCATACATCTTGAATAAAATTCTTAAAATTAAATCGAAATCCTATTTTGTTGTGGAAATGCCAAGCTATAAGATTCCAATGTTTAAAAATGTTTCTATTAATGTTATTGAAAAAACTAAATCATTTGTTTTTGGAGCTGGAAAAATCATTTTAGCGATTTCAATTATCCTTTGGTTTTTAGGTTCTCACGGACCAGGAAAAGATTTTAAAAATGCCCAACAAATAGTTATTGAAAAAGCTAGCAATGAATTAAACCCTGCAAATATTGATAACCAAGTAAGCGAATACAAGTTGGAACATTCCTATATTGGAATCATAGGTAAATCCATTGAGCCGGTCATTAAGCCTTTGGGATATGATTGGAAAATTGGGATTGCAGTTGTAAGTTCATTCGCTGCTCGTGAAGTTTTTGTAGGAACATTGGCTACCATTTATAGCGTTGGAAGCCATAGTAATGAAGAAGCTACCATAAAAGAACAAATGAAAAATGAAGTTCGTGAAGATGGCAAACCAGTTTTTAACTTTGCGACAGGTATTTCATTATTATTGTTCTATGCTTTTGCTATGCAATGTGCTAGTACATTAGCTGTTGTAAAAAAAGAAACAAATTCATGGAAATGGCCGCTAATTCAACTGGTTTTTATGAGTGGATTTGCTTATTTGGTTGCGCTTATGGCTTTTCAATTTTTAAAATAAATTTTTATGCAACAAATACTTGTTTACTTCGCTTTAGGAATAGCCTTAGCTTATTTATATAATAAGTTTTTTGGCAAAAAGAAACCGAAAAAAAATTGCGGTGATGATGATTGTGGTTGTAACTAATCAACAAAAACAATATTAATATACTGCTCTTTTGACTTTATTATTCGTCCTTGCTTTGGATAAGGAGCAACTCCAATTCCTTTTATCTTTTTAGGAAAATATTTTTCAAACCATTTTATATTTTCAACTCTATTAGCCCCATTAAAAGTGATGTCTTTTTCTTCAACTAATTTCTTGTCTTTATAAACTTCAATCGTAGCCGAAACTTCTCCTGCCCAAATACAAGTTACATCCTCAGGACATCGTGAATCATCAAAAACATTTTTTAGTTTTAAATAAAATCCATTTTTAGGGATGCGCTTATTTTGAGTAATTTTTATTGTTTTTTGAGCAAAAACGAAAACACTAAAAAACAAAATAGATAATGTAATACCCTTTTTCATTGCTAATTTTTTACAATAAATAAAGGTATCGAAATTTTATGGCGCAATTTATCAACCGTAGTGCCAAAGAGGATGTCTTTTACTCCCGTATGTCCATGGGTTCCCATAACTAAAATATCAAAATTTCCTTCATTTACAATTTTTGGTATCGCTTTGTTTGGTTTCCCAAATCCCAATTGAATGTCAACTTTAAATCCTTTCAGCATTAGCATTTCTTGATATTCTAACAATAAATTTTCGTCTATTGTCGTTTCATAATCATCTACTTTCCCTTCATAAAACATTGCGCCTACAGTTTCTACAACATGGATTAAGGTGTACTTAGCTTCTTTCCCTCCCAATTCAAAAGCGCTATTAATAGCTTTCTCATCTGCATTTGAGAAATCAACCGCTATTGCGATTTTCCTTTTGTCATAAGATTCTGATTGTGAAAAATTCAATTCAAAATTATGGGGTAAGTGATTTTGTGTTTCGAATTTTGCTTTGGTTATAAACGGTTTAAATACGATATAAAGCAGTAATAGTAAAAACCCAATGGAGATTGGAACAACGGTTAACCACAAAACCATAGGATTAGCGGATGTTTCTATCCAACCTTTTATTTCATCGAAAACCAAGTTTGCATTCAAAGAAACTATTATTAAAGCAACCAACCAAGAGGTAATTTGAGTGGTTTTACTAACATGAAATCCTTTCATTTTTGTCTTATCACTCACAAAATGAATCAATGGAATAATGGCAAAACCAAGTTGCAAACTCAAAATCACTTGGCTGAAAACTAACATTTTTCCAGTTGCACTTTCTCCATAAACCAAAATAACAACTACTGCTGGAACAATGGCTATTAATCGCGTAATAATTCGTCTTACCCAGGGTTGTATTCTTAAATTCAAATAGCCTTCCATAATGATTTGTCCGGCTAAAGTCCCTGTAATAGTTGAACTTTGACCTGCTGCAATCAATGCAACAGCAAATAAAATGGGAGCCCATTTTGTACCTAACATTGGAGCTAAAAACTGATGTGCATCTTGAATTTCTGCAACTTCAAACATTCCATTTTTATAAAATGTTGCTGCCGCTAAAATCAAAATAGCAGCATTTACAAAAAATGCCAAATTCAAAGCAATAGTAGAATCAATAAAATTATATTTCAATGCTTGTTTAATTCCCTCTTTACTCCTATTGAATTTTCTAGTTTGAACCAAGGAAGAATGCAAATATAGATTATGGGGCATAACGGTTGCTCCAATAATTCCAATAGCAATATACAACGCTTCTTTATTTGGTAAACTTGGAATTAACCCTGAAATAACTTTTCCCATTTCTGGCTGGGCAAAAATCATTTCAAAAAAGAATGAAAACCCTATAATTGCTACTAATGCAATAATAAATGCCTCCATTTTTCGAATGCCTTTATTGATTAAAAATAATAGTAAAAAAGTGTCTAAAACGGTAATCAAAACGCCATAAATCAATGGAATTCCAAACAATAAATTGATTCCGATAGCCATCCCAAGAACTTCCGCTAGATCACAAGCTGCAATGGCAATTTCAGCAAGAAAATAAAGGATATAATTAATAAATGGAGAATAGGTTTCACGAGAGGCTTGGGCTAAATCGCGTTGCGTTACAATTCCTAAACGAGCGCTTAAACTTTGCAATAGCAACGCCATCAAATTACTCATCAACAAAACCCAAATCAAGGTATAACCAAACTGACTTCCACCAGCTAAATCGGTAGCCCAATTACCCGGATCCATATAACCAACACTTATCAAATAAGCGGGACCAAGAAAAGCCAAGATCTTTCTAAATCCTGTTTTCTTGCCTTCGGTGGCTATCGATTGATTTACTTCTTCAAGAGATTTTTCCATAACTCTAATTATCCTTGTCAAAAATACAAATATTAAATTCTTTATAACATCATAACAAATCTTTATGATTAGAATCATTCTAAAAACAAGGATTCTATTTATCTTTGCATAAGATTTTTAAATCTAAAAATTGATATCTAATATTTAAAATTAAAAAATATGTATCCAGAAGAAATGGTAAAACCGATGAGAACAGAACTTTCTGACGCTGGTTTTCAAGATTTATATAACGCATCGGAAGTAGAAAATGCTTTAAAAGCTGATGGAACTACTCTAGTGGTTATCAATTCGGTTTGTGGATGTGCTGCTAGAAATGCTCGTCCAGGAGCAAAAATGAGTTTAGAGGGAGAAAAAAAACCAGATCATTTAGTAACGGTTTTTGCTGGTGTTGACAAAGAAGCAGTTGATGCTGCCCGCCAACATATGTTTCCTTTTCCTCCATCGTCTCCAAGTATCGCATTGTTTAAAAATGGAGAATTGGTGCACATGTTAGAACGTCATCACATTGAAGGAAGACCTGCTGAAATGATTGCTGAAAACTTAAAAGATGCTTTCGCAGAATTCTGTTAAAACTTTTATTCTTAAAATTTCAACCCTGTTAGAGTTTAAAACTCTAACAGGGTTTTTTAATAAATTTATTTTACATTTGCACTCGAATTCTTCCATTTAGAATTCTGTAAAGATGCGATATATCGCGTCTCACATTCTAACCTTAAACTGTTTATAGCATGCAACTGTATAACACCTTAAGCGCAGAAGAAAGAGCACAATTAATAGATGAAGCCGGTAAACAACGACTTACATTGTCTTTCTATGCGTATGCCAAAATTGAAGATCCAAAAAAATTTCGTGACGATTTATTTATAGCTTGGAACAAACTCGATGCTCTTGGTCGAACCTACGTTGCCAAAGAAGGAATCAATGCACAAATGTCGGTGCCAGCCGAGAATTTTGAGGCTTTTCGAGAAACTTTAGATGCTTATGATTTCATGAAAAACATTCGCTTGAATGTAGCTGTGGAACATGATGATCACTCCTTTTTAAAACTTACTGTAAAAGTTCGTGACAAAATTGTTGCCGACGGATTAAGCGACGAAACTTTTGACGTTACTAATATTGGTGTCCATTTGAAAGCAGCAGCATTCAATCAGATTTTAGAAGACCCAAATACTATTGTTGTTGATTTTAGAAACCATTACGAAAGTGAAATTGGGCATTTCAAGGGAGCTATTACGCCTGATGTGGAAACTTTTAGGGAATCTTTGCCAATTATCAATGAGCAATTGAAAGATTTTAAGGAAGATAAAAATCTAGTGATGTATTGCACCGGTGGTATCCGTTGCGAAAAAGCTTCAGCCTATTTTAAACATCAAGGATTTAAAAACGTTTTCCAATTGGAAGGCGGTATTATAAATTATGCCAAACAAATCAAAGAAGAAAATTTAGAAAGTAAATTCATAGGAAAGAACTTTGTTTTCGACCATAGATTAGGAGAACGAATTACCGACGATATCGTTTCGCAATGCCATCAATGTGGAAAACCTTGCGATAATCACACCAATTGTTTGAATGATGGTTGTCATTTGTTATTTATTCAATGTGATGATTGTAAAGCCGCAATGGAAAATTGTTGTTCTACCGAATGTTTAGAAATAACCCATTTACCATTGGATGAACAAGTAAAGTTGAGAAGTGGCAAACAAGTTGGAAATAAAGTTTTTAGAAAAGGAAAGTCAGAGAATCTAAAGTTCAAACATTCTGGTGACTTGTCAGATACCTCTTTGGCGACAGCTAAAAATTCTACTGCTATTCGTCAGAAAATAAAAATAAAAAAAGTACTTCTTGGCAAAGTAGAACATTATTATGTAAAAGCACAAGTTGGACTTTTCATCATTGAAAATCAAGAATTGAATGTAGGTGATACCCTTCTAATTTCAGGACCAACAACAGGTAATCAAAAATTAGTTTTAGAAAAAATGTTGGTGAACGGAAGTGAAAATTCAATAGCAAAAATAGGAGATAAAGTTACTTTTGAAGTGCCTTTCCGAGTTCGATTATCTGATAAATTATTTAAAATTATAAGTTAATGACCACCTCAGGAAAAATAGAGCTTATGGCTCCAGCCGGAAATTTTGAATCAATGCAAGCCGCTTTAGATAATGGTTGCGATTCTATTTATTTTGGTGTCGAACAATTGAATATGCGTGCCAGAGCAACCGTAAATTTCGTTTTAGATGATTTACCTGAAATCGCACGAAGATGTAAAGAAAAAAATGTTAGAACCTATCTAACCCTAAATACAATTATCTACGACCATGATTTATCCATCGTAAAAACACTTTTGATCAAAGCTAAAGAAGCTGGGATTACGGCTGTGATTGCGTCAGACCAAGCGGTAATAATGACGGCAAAAACTACTGGAATTGAAGTACATATTTCAACACAATTGAATGTAACCAATATTGAAACGGTTAAGTTTTATGCTTTGTTTGCTGATACCATTGTGCTTTCTCGAGAGTTAAGTTTACGTCAAGTGAAAAAAATTACCGATGATATTGAAAAAGAACAAATCAAAGGGCCAAGCGGCAATTTAGTAGAAATTGAAATTTTTGGCCACGGTGCTTTGTGTATGGCTGTTTCCGGAAAATGCTATTTAAGTTTGCATTCCCATAATTCCTCAGCCAATCGCGGGGCTTGTAAACAAAATTGCCGCAAAAAATACACCGTTATCGACCAAGAAAGCGGCAATGAATTGGAAATCGATAACGAATATATCATGTCTCCAAAAGATTTATGCACTCTTGATTTCCTTGACCAAGTCATCGATTCTGGAATAAAAGTGTTGAAAATTGAAGGTCGAGGTAGAGCTGCCGATTATGTGGCAACGGTGATCAAAACTTATCGTGACGCTATTGATTCCTATTATAAAGGAACTTTTACCAAAGAAAAAGTAACCACTTGGATGGAAGAATTAGCAACGGTTTACAATCGTGGCTTTTGGAGTGGTTATTATTTAGGTCAAAAAATGGGCGAATGGTCCGACAACCCCGGGTCGAGTGCCACACAAAAGAAAGTTTATGTTGGAAAAGGAATGCATTATTTTGTAAAATCAAGCATTGCCGAATTTAAAATTGAAGCATACGACATTAAAAAAGGAGATAAAATTCTAATTACGGGACCTACCACTGGCGCACAAGAATTAGTTATTGAAGACCTGTTTGTAAATGATGTCAATTCAGACAAGGCAACCAAAGGCGATAGTTGTACCTTGAAATTGCCATTCAGAATTCGTTTGTCTGATAAAATGTATAAAATTGTAGAAAACTAATGGTCATTGTTACCCTTCAAAGAGACAAGTGCATTGGCTGCAATTATTGTGTAGAAATGGCGCCCGCACAATTTCAAATGTCAAAAAAAGATGGAAAATCGGTATTGATTAAATCCATTAATGCCAAAGGTTTTTACACTCTAAAATCACCCGACCATTCCATTGTAGAATATTGTGAATTGGCAGAAAAAGCCTGCCCTGTGCATATTATTACTGTAAAAGAAACGTAAGATTACTATTGTTTTATATACAAATTAGTTTATAACTAATGTTGAAATAGTTCTCTCAAACTTCTCCTTTTATCAATGATATTGAACCATTTTACCTTCAAAATCCTCAATTCTATCAAAATCATAAATAAATGTCTTGATAACATGATACATTAATTTATTCTTTGAAAACAACTGCAACAAAAAAGCCTCATCCTCAAGTATAACTTTATTTTTAATTACTTAGTAATTATGAAATCCTATTCTGAAGCATACAATGCCAGAGATTTCCACACCATCTAGGTGTATTTTTTTGTAGTAACTTTACTTTTTAGTAACATTAGTGCCATTTTTTTAGTAGTTAATATACTTTAAAATCATATTAATTATATTTTTTAGGTATATTTTATACTTTTTTTTGGGTATTTACTATATTTTAAAAGTATATTAAATATGTTTTTAGGGTATATTAAATACCATTTTTAGGATATTAAATATACTTTTTAAGTATAATAATTATACTTTTTAGGTATATTTAATACCCTTTCTTTGGTATTAAATATGTTTTTAAAGTATATTAATTATGCTATTTATATATATTATATGATATTTTTTGGGCAATAAATTGTATTTTAAAATCTAAAATTTAGTATTTTTGAGAATATTTTGTGATTGTAACCATCACTAGAACAACTTACAAGACTTTGACAGTAAGAAATACTAAAAACAATTCTAAAAATAGAAGCAAATTATGAGTACAATAATCAACACTGGCGAACTACTCAAAACTTATTTTGAAGTAAAAAGAATTCGTCGCGCAGCACTAGCTCGAGTAATGGGTAGACCATTAAAATCCATTTTATATTATGAAAAAAAGAGCGACATTAAAACAAGTGTTTTATGGGAACTCTGCATGGCTCTACACTACAATTTCTTTATGGATATTGCGATACAACTACCCTCAGAATTTGCGTGTGGCACTGATATTTTTAAAGAAAAAAACCATCAAATTGCTGCGCTGGAAAATGAAGTGGCACAATTGAAAAGAGAGAAAGAAATATTGATGGAGCTTATAAAAAGTAATAATAAATAGGATTCCTTAGCCTTTACTTGAATAGTATTTTTGCCTCCACGCTCACTCAAACTCTGTTGGAATTTCGAAAAAAAGATTTATAAATCATTCTTTTTGACTTGTTTTAGTTATTATATTCTCACTATTTTTTTAACAAAAACATGAAAATTTACACTTGAAAGTATAAACGAAAAAATACTATCTTTACAAACTAATCGTTATAGAAACGTAGTCTTGCACAAAAAACAAGACGATCTATATATATTCAAATTTATGGCTTGTACAAACTGTTCTACGGGTACCAAAGACGGTACACCAAGGGGATGCAAAAATAATGGAACTTGTGGCACTGATAGCTGCAATAAATTGACGGTTTTTGACTGGCTAGGCAATATGAATTTGCCTACGGGCGAAGCACCTTTTGACTGCGTTGAAATCCGATTCAAAAACGGACGAAAAGAATTTTACCGAAATACTGAAAAACTTACTTTAAGCATTGGTGATGTTGTGGCTACAGAAGCTTCTCCGGGTCATGATGTGGGTATTGTAACCCTTACAGGTGAATTGGTTCGCATTCAAATGAAGAAAAAAGGCGTGAGTCTAACGAGTCCTGATATTCTTAAAATTTATAGAAAAGCCTCACAAAAAGATATTGATATTTGGAAGGATGCACGCGATAAAGAGGAACCGATGAAGGTTAAAGCGCGTGAAATTGCTATCGCCTTAAAGCTGCAAATGAAAATTTCGGATATCGAATTTCAAGGCGATGGCTCTAAAGCTATTTTCTATTATACTGCCGAAGACAGAGTAGATTTTCGTCAATTAATCAAAGAATTTGCACAAGTTTTCAAAGCTAGAATCGAAATGAAACAAGTTGGTTTTCGTCAGGAAGCCGCTAGACTTGGAGGAATTGGTTCGTGTGGAAGAGAATTGTGTTGTTCTACTTGGTTGACCGACTTTAGAAGTGTAAATACTTCGGCTGCTCGTTACCAACAATTGTCTTTAAATCCTCAAAAATTAGCAGGGCAATGTGGCAAATTGAAATGTTGTTTGAACTATGAATTAGACACTTACCTAGATGCTTTAAAGGATTTTCCTGATTTTGAAACCAAATTACATACCGAAAAAGGAGATGCCATTTGTCAAAAACAAGATATTTTTAAAGGATTAATGTGGTTTGCTTATACTGATAATTTTGCAAATTGGCATGTGTTAAAAATTGAGCAGATAAAAGAAATTATGGCTCAAAACAAAGAGAAAAAACGTGTTTCATCCTTGGAAGATTTTGCTATTGAAATTCTTGTAGAACAAGAAGCAAACTTTAACAATGCCATGGGACAAGAAAGTTTAACTCGTTTTGATCAACCCAAAAAGAGCAAAAACAAAAATAAAAATAGAAATAAAAATAAGATAACAGCTCCTAATGCTCTTCAAGGACAAAATCAAAATAAAAACCAAAATCAAGGAAATCCAAATCCAAACCAAAATCAACCGAATAGAAGACCTATAATTATTAAAAAGAATGAAGATAAAAAATAGCATACTGTTTATTTTAGTAGCTCTTTTAGTTATTTCTTGCGACAAAAAAAGGGTTTTTGACGAATACAAATCGGTTGGAAATTCTTGGCATAGGGATAGTATCATTACCTTCAAATTGCCAAAATTAGAAAGTGAAAAAAAATACAATCTTTTTGTAAATGTTCGCGACAACAATGATTATCCTTTTGATAATTTATTTTTAATTGTGTCTCTAGAGCAACCCAACAAAAAAATATTGGTTGACACTTTAGAATATAAAATGGCAAATCCTGATGGGACTTTAATGGGGGATGGATTTACAGATATCAAAGAAAATAAGCTTTTTTACAAAGAGAAAGTAGATTTTAAATTGAAAGGCGACTATAAAGTTCATGTCCGTCAAGCCGTTAGACAAACAGGAAAAGTGGCTGGTGTGACTAACTTAAAAGGAATCACAGAAGTAGGTTTTAGAATTGAATCTATAGACTAAAAATTATGGCACAAAAAAACATTTCTCAAACAAAAAAAGCAACTCCAGTAAAAGACATCAAATACTATCAAAAGAAATTTTGGAGAGTATTTTTCTATACACTTGGAGGGATATTTTTGTTTTTCTTATTTGCTTCTTGGGGACTTTTTGGTAAAATGCCTTCTTTTGAAGATTTAGAAAATCCAAACTCCAATTTAGCTACCGAAATAATCTCATCTGATGGGGTAACATTAGGTAAATTCTACAATGAAAATAGAACCGCAATCAAGTACAAAGATTTACCAAAATCACTAGTTGATGC
Source organism: uncultured Bacteroidota bacterium (assembly GCA_903913315.1). GTDB lineage: Bacteria > Bacteroidota > Bacteroidia > Flavobacteriales > Flavobacteriaceae > Flavobacterium. The sequence goes on from CAIWKX010000068.1 coordinate 39,601, forward strand.
GCTAGTTTCAACAGAAGACGAACGCTTTTATGAGCACTCAGGAATCGATGCTCGTAGAACTTTTGGGGCAGCAGTAAAATTAGGGTCCAATGGTGGGGCAAGTACTATTACGCAACAATTAGCGAAGCTTTTATTCCACGGTGAAGGATCTAAATTCCTTCCATTTCGTATGATTCAAAAAGCCAAAGAATGGATTATTGCTGTTCGATTGGAAAGACAATATACAAAAAATGAAATTATTGCTTTGTATTTCAATCAGGTTGATTTTGTCAATGGTGCTGTAGGAATTCGATCGGCTTCAAAAGTGTATTTTAACAAGGAACCAAGAGATTTGACAGTTGAAGAAAGTGCTATGCTGGTAGGAATGCTTACCAATCCTTCGTTTTTTAATCCAGTTCGTCGTCCTGAAAAGGCTATGAAAAGAAGAAATGTAGTTTTAGGACAATTGGTAAGAAATCATCATTTGGAAGAATCTGCAAAAAAATTACTTGAAAAAAAACCTATTGCTTTAAATTTTCATCCAGAAAGCCATTTGGATGGAACTGCTACCTATTTTAGAGAATACCTTAGAGATTATATGAAGAAATGGGTAAAAGAAAATAAAAAACCCGATGGAGAAGAATATGATATTTATGGGGACGGTCTAAAAATTTACACCACCATAGATTCTAAAATACAAGAACATGCTGAAGAAGCCGTTCAAGCGCATATTAAAAATCTACAAGAAGAATTTTTTAGTCAACAAAAAGGGAATAAAAATGCTCCTTTTGTCAATATTTCAGAGGCTGAAACCGACAAAATATTCAAACAAGCCATGAAAAACTCTGAAAGATGGCGAATTTTAAAGGCAGATGAAAAAACGGATGAAGAAATCATAGCATCTTTCAAAGTGAAAACAAAAATGACCGTTTTCACATGGAAAGGGGAACGAGATACCATCATGACTCCGTTAGATTCTATTCGTTATTACAAACATTTCCTTCAAGCTGGTTTGATGTCGATGGAGCCTCAAACGGGACAAATAAAAGCATGGGTTGGCGGCATCAATTACAAATATTTCCAATATGACCATGTGGGTCAAGGAGCACGTCAAGTGGGTTCGACATTCAAACCTTTCGTTTATGCCACCGCTATCGAACAATTAGGAATGTCTCCTTGTGATACGTTATTAGACGCTCCCTTCATGATTCATAAAGGACGCCATCACGTTACTGAAGATTGGGAACCAAGAAATTCCGACAATAAATACAGAGGAATGATGACCCTTAAAAAAGCATTGGCCAATTCAGTTAATATAATTTCTGCCAAATTAATTGACAAAACCGGACCAGAAGCTGTAGTGGCATTGACTCACAAACTAGGAGTAAATTCAGAGATTCCTATGCAGCCCTCAATTGCCCTCGGAGCTGTAGATATTACGGTACAAGATATGGTCGCGGCATATAGTACTTTTGCTAATCAAGGTGTTTACATTAAACCTCAATTTATCTCAAGAATTGAAGATAAAAATGGCGCAGTTATTTATGAGCCTGTTCCAGAAACTCATGATGTTTTAAATAAAGACGTTTCTTTTGCAGTAATCAAATTATTGGAAGGTGTAACGGAAGGTGGTTCTGGTGAAAGATTAAGAACTGAAGGTGGTGGTTCTGGCGATAAAAGATGGACTGGTTACCCTTATATGTTTAGAAATCCTATAGCCGGTAAAACAGGAACTTCACAAAATCAGTCAGACGGTTGGTTTATCGGGATGGTTCCAAATCTTGTTACAGGAGTTTGGGTCGGTTGCGAAGATCGTTCAGCACATTTTAAAAGTATTACTTATGGACAAGGAGCTACGGCAGCATTGCCTATTTGGGGATATTTTATGAAAAAATGTTATGAAGATAAAGACTTACAAATTTCCAAAGATGATTTTCAAAGACCAGATGGATTTAATATAAAAGTGGATTGTTGGTCACCGCAAAAACATGTAGAAAAAGACTCAACTAATATTGAAGAACAAAATCCAGACGAGTTTGGACTTTAAATAATTGATAGTATAAATTCATAGTAAATATGATTAATAAAAAAGTAAATTCAGTACAAGACGCCCTTCAAGGAATTGAAGATAACATGACTATAATGTTAGGCGGTTTTGGACTTTGCGGAATTCCTGAAAATTCAATCGCTGAATTAGTAAAAAAAGGAACTAAAAACCTAACTTGTATTTCCAATAACGCTGGAGTTGATGATTTTGGTCTAGGCTTGTTATTGCAACAAAAACAAATCAAAAAAATGATTTCGTCTTATGTTGGAGAAAATGCAGAATTTGAACGTCAAATGCTTTCTGGAGAATTAGATGTTGAATTAATTCCACAAGGGACTCTAGCGGAACGTTGCAGAGCAGCTCAAGCTGGAATTCCAGCATTCTTTACTCCTGCCGGTTACGGAACAGAAGTCGCCATTGGAAAAGAAGTTCGTGAATTCGATGGAAAAATGCATATTATGGAGCATGCTTTTAAAGCTGATTTCTCCATTGTAAAAGCATGGAAAGGTGACGAAGCAGGAAATCTAATTTTCAAAGGAACGGCAAGAAACTTCAACCCATGTATGTGTGGTGCAGGGAAAATAACCATAGCCGAAGTTGAAGAGTTACTACCCGCAGGAAGTTTAAATCCTAACGAAATACACATTCCAGGAATATTAATTCAAAGGATTTTTCAAGGGAAAAAATTTGAGAAAAGAATTGAACAACGTACCACTCGTAAAAGAGCATAATCATGGCATTAGATAAAAACGATATAGCAAAGAGAATAGCTAAAGAGGTAAAAGATGGCTATTATGTAAATTTAGGAATTGGTATTCCAACATTGGTTGCTAATTATGTTCGCACCGATATTTTTGTTGAATTTCAAAGCGAAAACGGTATACTCGGGATGGGACCATTCCCTTTTGAAGGAGAAGAAGATGCTGATTTAATCAATGCTGGAAAACAAACTATCACTACTTTACCAGGTGCTAGTTTTTTTGATTCTGCTTTTAGTTTCGGAATGATTCGAGGACAACATGTAGATTTAACTATTCTAGGTGCCATGGAAGTTTCAGAAAATGGAGATATTGCTAACTGGAAAATTCCTGGAAAAATGGTTAAAGGAATGGGAGGTGCCATGGATTTAGTAGCTTCAGCAGATAATATTATTGTAGCTATGATGCATGTAAACAAAGCTGGTGAAAGTAAAATACTTAAAAAATGTACTTTACCCTTAACCGGTGTTGGTTGCGTAAAAAAAGTAGTGACAGAATTAGCCGTTTTAGAAATTACCCCTAATGGGTTCAAATTACTAGAACGTGCTCCAGGAGTATCCGTAGATCATATCATTTCCTCAACAGAAGCTGAATTAATTATTGAAGGAGAAATTCCAGAAATGGTAATTGACTAAAATAAATTAAAACTAAAAAGAGTGTCTAGATAAGTACTCTTTTTAGTTTTTAACTACTATTTACCTTTAAAATCAGCTTTCCTTTTTTCTAAAAAAGCAGTGGTTCCTTCTTTAAAATCTTCGGTTCCAAAACACTTCCCGAAGTTTCTTATTTCTGTTTCAAAACCATCAACTCCATCCTTAAAATTAGCATTTATCGCTTTTATCGCTTTTGCTATGGCAACAGGAGAATTTTTCATGATTCGCTTTGCAATAGATTTTGTAAAATCTAACAATTCTGCTTGTGGAACTACATGATTTACAAGACCAGCTCTATAAGCGTCTTCTGCAGATACCATTCCTGCCGTCATAATCATTTCCATCGCTCTTCCTTTGCCAATAAGTTGAGGCAATCTTTGTGTACCTCCATACCCTGGAATTACGCCTAGCGAAACTTCCGGCAAGCCCATTTTAGCATTTTCTGAAGCAACTCTAAAATGACAAGCCATAGCCAACTCTAATCCGCCACCAAGAGCAAATCCGTTTACAGCAGCAATAACAGGAGTACTTAATCGCTCCACAAAATTAAATAATAATTCTTGACCTTGTTGAGCCAACTGTGCTCCTTCCTCAATGGAAAAGTTTGCAAATTCAGCTATATCAGCGCCAGCAACAAATGCTTTTTCTCCCTCACCAGTTATAATGATGACTCTAATCTCTGAATTGGTATCCAAAGCTTCCAAACCGTTATGAAGTTCTTTAATAGTAGCGACATTTAATGCATTTAATTTTGAAGGACGATTAATTGTAATTTGTCCTATTCCGTTTTCGGAGGTAATGATTATGTTTTCGAAATTCATTTTATAAATATTAAATTATTGGAAGTGAAACAATAAATGTTGTTCCTTTTCCATATTCAGTTTCAAATGTAATAGTTCCTTTGTAATTTTCAATAATGTTTTTGATAATTCCTAAACCAAGTCCCATTCCACTTGTTTTAGTGGTAAATTTTGGTTCAAAAATATGTTCTATAGATTCCGATTCTATGCCTACACCATTATCCTTTACTGTAATATTGACATTATTATCTAATTCTTTTACAGCAACAATAACCGATTTTTGTTCTTGCTCCTCTGGAATGGCTTGAATCGCATTTTTTACTAAATTAGTAATGATTCGAATCAATTGCGTTCTATCCATAATAGTCACTATTTCCTTTTTATCACTTTCAAAATGAAGATATTCTTCATTAAAAATATCCAATGAAAACTCTACTACTTCTACCACATTTAAGGTCTCATTTTGTTGCGCAGGCATTGAAGCAAAATTGGAAAAAGCTGAGGCCACTGAACTCATTGTGTCAATTTGCTGAATCAATGTCTTAGTGTAATCGTTCAATTTTTGTTTCAACTCAGGATCTTCTGGATCAAATTTTCGTTGAAAACTTTGCACTGTCAAACGCATCGGCGTTAGCGGATTTTTTATTTCATGAGCAACTTGTTTTGCCATTTCACGCCATGCTTGTTCTCTTTCCGATTGTGCCAACATGGTAGCACTTTCTTCCAGTTTATCCACCATAGCATTATAGGCTTTAATTAACGAATTAATTTCACGACTATTGGCTTCAATTACAATTTTCTCATTCTTTTGATCCAAACTAGTTTCATTAATTTTATCAGAAATTGTTTTCAACGATTTGGTAATATAACTAGAAAGAAAATACGCTAAAGTAAAAGCGACAATCAACATAAAAAAATAAACCTGACTCAATCGAACCAAGAAATCTTGAATCTCATCTTGATAAAAACTATCATCTTCAACATAGGGTAAATTCAAAATTCCAAGTGGTTTAAATTTATCATCTTTAATCTCACTATAAGATGATCTATTTTTTACCCCGTCTATGTTTTTGATATCCACATATCTTTTTTCAATAGAAGATTGAACCAGTTTTACAATGTATTTTGGAATTGGTGGCGCCACTTTATCAACGGAAAAAGAAGCTTTTGAAGATTTAAGAAGCTTTCCATCCAAACTATAGATATTGATTTCAATATTATGAATGTCTGATAATTCATGGATTTTATCCTTAAAAATATAGGGTAAGTTCCTTTCGGTTAAAGGATACGTTGAATTAGAAAGCACATAATTAATGTGCTCTTTCACGGCTTCTTCTTTTCTGTCTAACCGCTCTTGATAATACTTCTTTGCTTCATTTTGAAACTGAATAACCGAAATTGTAGCTAAAAGAATAGACGTAATTAATATCAATACAATCATCGAAAGGAAAATCCTAATTCGAAGAGAAAGCATTGACATTTTAAATCTATTGAACATCTATGATTTATTTTTTTCTCGTAGTCTTTTATAAAATTTGAACCCTAACATAATTAAAATTGAAAATGAAATTATTCCGATAACACCATAAATCCAATTGATTGTGCTTTGAGCAATTATTAAAAAGACTACTGCAAATAAAATTATTGTAGCACCTTCATTCCAAATCCTCATAAAGTTTGAGGTATATTTGAATTGGTCATTTTGCAATTGCTTATACATTTGATGACACTTTAAATGATACAGATATAATAAAAAAACAAAAACCAATTTTATTTGAAAAAAATCAGCTTTAACTAAATCAGGAACTTCATAAAGCAACCAAAACGCGAAAAAACTTGCTAAAATAGCACTTGGCCAAGTAATGATATACCAAAGACGATACGTCATTATTTTGTATTGTTTTAGTAAAATTTCTCGTTCAGGAGAAGGTTTATCATTGGCTTCAATTTGATACACAAACAAGCGCACAATATAAAACAATCCAGCAAACCAAGTAATCACAAAAATTAAGTGTAAAGATTTTACATATAGATTCATAATATTATTTTTTTATTTACTCCAATCTTTAACCCAGCCTGCAACAACCTCACACCATTCATCATCATCATTCATACATGGAATGGCCAAAAACTCTTGACCTCCATGTTCTTTAAACTGATGACTGGCTTCCATGGCAATTTCTTCCAAAGTTTCTAAACAATCAGAAACAAATGCAGGAGTTACAACTGCTAATTTTTTAATCCCTTGTTCTGGCATTTTATTAATCTCAACATCCGTATAAGGGGTTAACCATTTATCACCAGCTAATCGCGATTGAAAAGTTTGGCTGTATTTCCCTTCCGGAATTCCTAATAATTTAACTACTTGTTTTGTGGTTTCATAACATTGATGGCGGTAGCAAAATTCATGGGCAGGCGAAGGGGTATTGCAACAAGAACCATCAATTTTACAATGTGATTTAGTTACATCAGTTTTGCGAATATGACGCTTCGGAATCCCATGATAGGAAAACAATAAATGATCATAATCAAATCCTTCTAAATGTTTTTTTATTGAATTTGATAAGGCTTTTATAAATCCTGGCTTATTGTAAAAAGCAGGAACATTAGTAAAAGTCATTTCCGGAAAATAGTTTTTACGCAATTCTTCTGCCAAAACTTCAATAGTTGTCGTAGATGCCATGGCGTGTTGAGGATACAACGGCATAAGCATAACTTCGGTCACTCCTTTATCTTTTAATTCTTGCAACCCTTTTTGAATGGTCATCGAGCCATATCGCATGGCTAAAGAAACAGGAATGTCAACCAATTGCTGTACTTTCTTCTGCATTCGTTGTGAAATAACAACTAAAGGAGAACCTTCCTCCCACCAAATTTTCTGATACGCTGCAGCTGATTTTTCTGGACGCGTTCTTAAAATTATTCCTCTAACTAATAAAGCTCGCAATAAATAAGGAACATCAATCACATATTTGTCCATTAAAAATTCATCTAAATAGGGCTTCACATCTTTTGCAGTTGGACTTTCAGGCGAACCTAGATTTACAAGTAATACTCCTTTCATTATTATATTTATATTTTTTTATAAAAGTAATTATTATACTTTTTTAAGATTTTAGTTTAAACTTTTTTTATTAATTGTTTAATTTTAAAAAGGGATGGTGTTATACATTTTGATTTATCGACATCAAATATTTTTTAGGAGTAGTCGCAAATTTTTTCTTGAAAGCAGCTATAAAATGACTCCCAGTGCTATATCCAATTTTCAAACCAACCTCATTTACATTATAGGATCCGCTGTCTAATAATTGTCTGGCATAATCCATTTTATAATCAAATAGAAATCCATAAACAGTGTCACCATAAATTTGTTTGAATCCCATTTTTAATTTTTTTAAGCTCAATCCAACTTGGTCCGCTAATTCTTCTAAACCTGGCGGTTCAGCCATATTGGCGAGAACAATATCTTTCGCTTTCCTAATTTTCAATACATTTTCTTCATCAATTAAAAATGGACATTGTTGGGCATTTGGATCTTCAGTTCGATTGAAATACAAACTCAATAATTCATATCCTTTTCCTTTATAGTAAAGATTTTTTATGGAAGGATTTAAGTTATAATGGAACAATTGACTTAAAACAATTGACATCGACGGACTGATATCGCTCTCTGTATAGTATTTCTTATCTTTGTTGTCTTCACTTAAAAAAGGAATATGACCAGCTTCATTAGAAAACAAACTGTGAAATTTTTGAATGGAAATAATTACAGAAATCACCCAAGTACTAGGAGTTAATTCTAGATTTAGAGGCAGTTCTTTTTGCGGATTATAAAACAAAAGTGCTTTTTCTTCTTTCAATTCAAGAGCATAACCTCCTTCATTAAATACAAATTTTGCTTTTCCCTTAATCCCAAAATGAAATTGGATAAGCCCTTGATTAACATGTCGTTTTACATGATAATTTTCGTTTCCATCATTTTGAAAACGCAATAAAATAAAATCATTTTCAATTTTAATTTCTTCTTGAGAACCCATAGCGATATTTTTTCGTAAATAATTTACAATTATTTGAATTACTTATTTAGAATTAATCTGTATAAGTGTTTTTGAAACGATTGATTTCAGTACAAATTTATAATAAATAACGCTAAAAATTCAAATTTCTACAAAAAACTCTCACAGCGATACAAAAAGTACTTTAAGCGTTACTTTTATAAACAGTATAGGAATAACTTTGTTTAACTTTTAGGTAAAAGCCCAAATATGGAAAATTTAAATACACCAAAGTTCACTACTTTCTACTCTGTAGGATTAAGCTACAAGAAAGCAGATGCTGAAATGAGAGGAAAATTTAACTTAGATGCTAAAGCAAAGTCCAATCTTTTAGAGCAAGCAAAAAAAGAAGGCATTGAATCGTTAATCGTTACTTCTACTTGTAACCGAACTGAAATTTACGGTTTTGCTCAACATCCATTTCAACTAATCAAATTACTTTGTGAAAATAGTCAAGGTACTGTAGAGGATTTTCAGAGGGTAGCTTTCGTATACAAAAATCAAGAAGCCATCAATCACATGTTTCGCGTTGGAACAGGTTTGGACAGTCAAATTCTAGGAGATTTTGAGATTATTAGTCAAATAAAAATGGCTTTTACGGAAAGTAAATCGATGAATTTGGTAAATGCTTTCCTAGAAAGATTAGTGAATGCTGTGATTCAAGCCAGTAAAAAAATTAAAAATGAAACCGAAATTTCTTCGGGAGCAACATCAGTATCTTTTGCTTCGGTTCAATACATCTTTAAAAATGTAGAAGATATCGCTAATAAAAATATTCTGCTTTTTGGAACGGGTAAAATAGGAAGAAATACTTGTGAAAATTTAGTGAAACACACCAAACACGAACAAATTACTTTAATTAACCGTACAAAAGATAAAGCAGAGAAATTAGCTAAAAAGTTGAATGTAATTGTAAAAGATTACGCCGATTTACAACTTGAATTACAAAAAGCAGACGTTGTTGTTGTGGCAACTGGCGCTCAAAATCCTACAGTAGATAAAGCTATACTAAATCTTAAAAAACCACTGTTGATTTTAGATTTATCCATTCCAAAAAATGTTCATGAAAATGTAAAAGATTTAGCGGGAGTTACATTAGTACACATGGATCATTTATCACAAATGACGGATGAAACTTTAGAAAACAGAAAACTTCATATTCCAGCAGCCGAAGCCATTATTGAAGAAATAAAAGAAGAATTCATTGCTTGGACAAAACAAAGAAAATTTGCCCCAACTATTAATGCACTAAAAGAAAAATTGAATTCTATAAAGGATGGCGAATTGAATTTTCAACGCAAAAAGATTACTAATTTCGATGAAGAACAAGCAGAAATTATTAGCGCTAGAATTATTCAAAAAATTACCAACCATTTTGCAAATCATTTAAAAGATGACAATACGGTGGTCGACCAAAGTATTGAATGGATTGAAAAAATTTTTCAAATAGAAACGGTGGCAAGATAATGAGCAAAATTATAAGAATAGGAACTCGTGATAGTGAATTAGCACTTTGGCAAGCACACACAGTTCAAAAACAACTAAACGATTTAGGGTATAAAACTGAAATTATAGCCGTAAAATCACAAGGAGACATTATTCTCGACAAGCCTCTTTACGAGCTTGGAATTACAGGAATTTTTACCAAAACTTTAGACATTGCAATGATTAACGGTCAAGTGGATATTGCCGTACATTCCATGAAAGATGTTCCAACAGCTTTACCAATAGGGATAGTACAAGCTGCTGTTTTGGAAAGAGCCAATATTTTAGATATTTTAGTTCACAAAGGGAACACCAATTTTCTTGAAACCGAAGCTACAATAGCTACAGGAAGTTTACGACGCCAAGCACAATGGTGGAACAAATACCCCAATCACACTGTAGTTGACTTACGTGGCAATGTCAATACAAGAATGCAAAAACTCAACGAAAGTAATTGGAGTGGAGCCGTTTTTGCAGCAGCGGGATTAGAAAGAATCAACTTAAAACCAGAGAATTTTATCAATCTAGATTGGATGATTCCAGCACCTGCTCAAGGTGCAATGGTTGTGGTCGCCATGGCAAATGATGAATTTACATTAGACGCTTTATCACAACTAAATCACATAGAAACGGAAATTTGTACATATATCGAGCGACAATTTCTAAAAACTTTGGAAGGCGGTTGTACTGCGCCAATTGGAGCCATTGCAAAATACAATGAAAAGGAAGACACTATAGACTTAAAAGGAGTCCTATTGTCTATTGATGGAAAACAAAAATTAGCAATCGAGAAAGTAGTTGATATTTCAGAGTGGAAAAAACTAGGATTCAATTGCGCTCAAGAAATTCTAAATAATGGTGGGTCAGAAGTAATGACGGAAATAAAAAAGATTTTGAAAAAATAGATTTCTCAAATTTGTGTTCCAAATTAAATGACAAAACAAATCAACATACTTTCCACTAAAAAGCTTTTGCCAAATCAAAAGCAAGATTTACTCGACGCCAATATTCATCTAATTGAAGAAGATTTCATCGAAACTAAAATCAAGAATTTCGATTTCCCATCCTCTGGAGGGGTGTCCGAGGGACGGGGTGGATTAAAAGTAAATGACAATCTGATTTTTACAAGCCAAAATGCGGTTCAAAGTATTTTACAACATCCAAAATGTGAGGAGCTAAAAACTAAGAATGTGTTTTCTGTAGGGATGAAAACCAAAGATGTATTGACCGAAAATGGATTTAATGTAATAGCTTACACTGGATATGCCTCTGATTTAGCCGAAATAATTTCACTCATTTATTCCAATGAAAGTTTCACATTTTTCAGTGGAAATTTACGTCGAGATGTTTTACCAGCAACCTTAAAAGAAAACGGAATTACATTTAATGAAATTGAAGTATACGAAACGAATATCACCTCAAAAAAAATAACCAAAAAATTAGATGGATTACTGTTTTTTAGTCCGTCAGCAGTTGAAAGTTATTTAAAATCAAATACGATTAAAGAGGAAATGTGCTTTTGCATCGGAGAAACCACCGCAGAAGCATTAGAAAATAAAAAAATAAAAAACATTATAATTGCAGACAAACCATCAGTGGAAAATGTAATTAATGAAGTAATTGAATATTATAATTAGAAATGAGACCTGTCAGGTCTAAATAAAAAAGACATGATCAAAAACGACCTATTTTTAAGAGCTCTAAACAACGAGACTGTAGAACGCCCTCCTGTTTGGATGATGCGTCAAGCAGGAAGATATTTACCAGAATTCAGAGCTTTAAGAGACAAATACGATTTCTTCACTCGTTGCGAAACGCCAGAATTAGCAGCAGAAATCACCGTGCAACCCATTCGAATTGTAAAACCAGATGCTGCTATCTTATTTTCAGATATTTTAGTCGTGCCAAGAGCTATGGGAATTCACGTTGAATTGAAAGACAACTTAGGGCCTATTATTCCAAATCCAATCAGAACTATGGAACAAGTAAATCAAGTTTTTGTTCCCAATATTCAAGAAACTTTGGGTTACGTAATGGATGCCGTAAAATTAACCAAAGAGATGCTCAACGATGAAGTGCCTTTAATTGGTTTTGCCGGTTCACCATGGACCATCTTCTGTTATGCAGTGGAAGGAAAAGGGTCAAAAAGTTTTGATACAGCAAAAGGATTTTGTTTTTCAAACCCAATTGCAGCACATACTTTATTGCAAAAAATAACAGATACTACCATTTTATACTTAAAAGAAAAAGTAAAAGCGGGATGTAATGCCATTCAAATTTTCGATTCTTGGGGAGGCATGTTATCTCCAGTTGATTATCAAGAATTCTCTTGGAAATACATCAACCAAATTGTAGAAGCTTTAGCAGATGAAACAAAAGTTATTGTTTTCGGAAAAGGTTGTTGGTTTGCATTGGGAGAAATGGGACAATCAAGAGCATCAGCTCTTGGTGTAGATTGGACTTGTTCGGCAAAAAATGCTCGTTATTTATCAGGAGGGAAAATCACATTACAAGGAAATTTCGACCCAAGCCGATTGCTTTCTCCTATTCCAATCATCAAAAAAATGGTGCACGAAATGATTAACGAATTCGGAAAAGACAATTACATAGTAAATCTTGGTCACGGAATTTTACCTAATATTCCTGTCGATCATGCCAAAGCTTTTGTGGAAGCGGTGAAGGAGTACAAATAGTAGCAAAGAAAGAGGGATTCGAACCCCCGGAGACAATATGAAAGATAAATTCTACGCCTATATCCAAAACCTCCAAAACCAAATCACTTCTAAACTAGAAGAAGTGGATGGTGTTGCCAAATTCCGTGAAGATATTTGGCAACGACCGGAAGGAGGTGGTGGTAGAACAAGAGTAATCGAAAACGGAAATGTTTTTGAAAAAGGTGGTGTAAATATTTCGGCGGTTCACGGAAAATTACCCGAAGCCATGCAAAAAATGTTCAATGTGGGTGAAGCCGATTTCTTTGCTTGCGGATTGAGTTTGGTAATTCATCCCAAAAGTCCAATGGTGCCAACGGTTCACGCCAATTGGCGTTATTTTGAAATGTATGATGATAACGGAAACGTAATCAATAGTTGGTTTGGTGGCGGACAAGATTTAACACCTTATTATTTATTTGAAGATGACGGAAAACATTTTCATCAAACTTGTAAAACCGCTTGTGACAAACACAATTCAGGATTTTATCCAAAATATAAAAAACAATGCGATACTTATTTCTGGAACGCTCATAGAAACGAAGCTCGTGGTTTAGGTGGACTATTCTTCGATTATTGCAAAGAAACCGAAACCATGAAAATGCAAGATTGGTACAATTTCGTTACCGAAGTAGGAAATAGTTTCCTAGAAGCTTATGTCCCAATTGTAGAAAGAAGAAAAAATTTACCTTATACAGAAACACAACGAACATGGCAAGAAATTCGTCGTGGTCGTTATGTAGAATTCAATTTAGTGCACGACAAAGGCACGCTTTTCGGACTAAAAACCAACGGAAGAATTGAAAGTATTTTAATGTCATTACCCCCACACGTGCAATGGCACTACAACCATCATCCAGAAGCTGGAAGTGAAGAAGATAAATTAATAACTATTTTGCAGCACCCAAAAGAATGGGTTTGATTTATGAAAAATGCCATTTTTGTATTGATTTTTTTTACTTTTTATGTAGGTTTTTCACAGAAAACCGATGAGATATCTTCACAGAAAAATAAATTAGATACTATTTATATCAACGATATTTCCGATAAGTTAATCATAAAAATTAATGAAGATAATAACTTTAATTCATCAAAATATATTAACAAACAAAACAATCAATCCTACGAATTAAATTACAGCCAAGGATATAAATCGTTTATATCGTTAGATTATAAATTTATCGAATTGACTCTCGGTATATCACAAAAATACGTGTCATTTGTAAATGGTCAGTCCAAAAAAAGAGAAACGAAAAGCATTAATTTAGGATTTCCAATTCTTATGAATAAATGGTTACAAAACATTAATTACAATTACATACAAGGTTTTTATATTGATGATTCTTATCCAAACAATACTTTTTCGGAATTTAAAAACTTATCCAAAGCCAAATACAGCGGAACAACATCATACATTTTTAACAATACCAAATTCTCTTACTTTGCCTATGCCTATCAAACGGCTATTCAAAAAAAGAGTGCAGGAAGTTTTATTCCGTCATTAAATTACTATTATATGGTTTCAAAAGATGCCGAAACCAATCCAGTTGCATTTTATAAAGATCATCTGATTTTTACAAATTTAGCTTTAGGGTATCAATATAATTGGGTTCCTCACAAAAATTTATTGATTTCTGCTGGAGCATCAACAGGTTTTGGATTTAATTATTCTGAACGAATTGACTCATTAGAATCTGAAAAAGCAACTTTCTTTTCTAGTAATTTTGCGCTTAATTCTAATTTAACCTTGAGTTATCAAATAAATAGAATTTTTTTTGGTTCCCAATTGTATTACAATTTTGTGAAATCTAAAGATGATAAAACTACGAGCTTATCAAACAATAATAATTATGGAGTTTTTTTTGTTGGTTACAGATTCAATACTCCAAAAATCATTGAAAAACCATTTAATTGGATTGAAAATTTATGATTTCCGAATTTTGAAATCTTAAATCAATCAAAAATATACAATCGTTAATCTTAAATCATAAATAAATATGTTCCCATTACAAAGAGGCAGAAGATTACGCGGTAACGAATCGATTCGTTCTTTAGTTCGCGAAACCACATTAAGTCCAAGTGACTTTATGTTCCCAATGTTCATTGCAGAAGGAGAAAATGTTAAAGTCGAAATTCCTTCAATGGTTGGTATTTACCGTCGTTCCATCGATTTAACCTTAGAAGAAGTTAAAGAACTTTTCGCTTTAGGAATTCGTGCTGTAAACATTTACGTAAAAGTGGATGAATCCTTAAAAGACAATACAGGAAAAGAAGCTTGGAATCCAAACGGATTAATGCAAAGAGCTATCAAAGCTATCAAAGCAGCTTGTCCAGAAATGATAGTCATGCCAGACGTAGCACTTGACCCATACTCCATTTACGGACACGACGGTATTATCGATAACGGCGATGTTGCCAACGATGCTACCAACGATGCTCTTGTGAAAATGGCAGTTTCTCACGCTCAAGCGGGAGCCGATTTTGTAGCGCCAAGCGATATGATGGACGGACGCGTATTACGTTTGCGTCAAGGTTTAGATGCTGCCGGATTTCCAAACGTGGGCATTATGAGTTATTCAGCCAAATATGCCTCCGCATTTTACGGCCCTTTCCGTGATGCGTTAGACAGCGCACCAAAAGAAGCTGATATTGATGTTCCTAAAGACAAAAAAACCTATCAAATGGATTATGCCAACCGTATCGAAGCAATCAAAGAAGCATTAATGGACGTAGAAGAAGGTGCCGATATGGTCATGGTAAAACCAGGAATCGCTTATTTAGACATTGTTCGTGAAGTAAAAAATGCAGTGAATGTTCCTGTAACTGTTTTTCATGTTTCAGGGGAATATGCTATGATAAAAGCAGCTTCTGAAAGAGGTTGGTTAGACCATGATAAAATCATGATGGAACAGTTAATGTGCATCAAACGAGCAGGAGCTAGTTTAATCTCCACTTATTTTGCTAAAGAAGCAGCCATCATTTTAAATAAGTAATGACATTCTAAACCAATCCAAATAGCTTTATATTTATCTATAACATACAATTTTATTAATATATTTTTATAAGAAAGAGTTTAAACATTAAATTTTCAACTTTTATTATATGATAAAAATCATATTTTAATTATTAGTGTATCATTAGATTTGACTAAAATAAAAAAATTTCAAATGAAAAAAACAATAAAACTAGTTTTAGGAGTACTTATTCTGATTTTTGCCATCAGTTGCGGAAATAAAAAAGACGACCAAGATTTTGGTAAAAAACCTACACCAGAAGTAACTAAAGAAGTCGCAAAACCAGATAATTCAGCGTTCCCTTTAGCCGAAAAAGGAAAACAACTCTTTAATGGAAAAGGAATTTGTATGACATGTCATAAACCAGATGTAAAATTAGTAGGACCAAGTTTGCAAGACATTGCAAAAATCTACAAAGAAAAAAATGCAAGTATTGCAACCTTCTTAAAAGGAGATGAAAAACCATTGGTTGATCCAACTCAATTTGAAGTAATGAAAACTAATTTTGCTTTAACAAAAACATTCACTGATGAAGAAAGACAATCTTTAGAACAATATGTTTTAAGTCAAGCTAAATAAAAAAATTCATGTTTTGTTAAAATCACAAAGGTGAGAGATATTCTTTATGCCTTTGTGATTTTTCATATATTTACGTTTCAAATAAGCCGTAAATGTCTCAAATTGCCTTTATAAAAACTCCATTAGGTATTGCCAAAATAATTGGTGATAATCAAGGAATTTCTGAAATTTCAGTTCTTGATGAAGGCGATATTTCTAAATCTATTCCGAAAGAATTGAAAGAAGTAGTAGCACAACTAAAAGACTATTTCTCTGGAAAACGTAACGATTTCGAATTAAAGTTAAACCCAAAGGGCACCGATTTTCAACAAAAAGTGTGGCAAGAATTAGGCAACATTCCATTTGGTAAAACTATTACTTATCTTGATTTAGCAAAAAAATTAGGAGATCCTAAAGTGATTCGAGCAGCCGCATCAGCAAATGGTAAAAATCCGCTATGGATTATAGTTCCATGCCATCGAGTTATTGGAACAGATGGTTCATTAACAGGTTACGCTGGTGGTTTATGGCGTAAAAAATGGCTTTTGGAACATGAAAACCCAACAAATCAACAAAGTTTATTTTAAATTAGTAATCTTGAAAGTTAGATTTATTAGATTTGTATAAGTCTAATTTTGTAAGAAGTCTAAAAATCCAACTATTATGATTGAAAAAATTCGCCTAGACAACATTCTTTTTCTTGATATAGAAACGGTTCCACAAGAAGAATATTTCAATTTGCTTGATGATGAAATGAAATCCCTTTGGGAACACAAAACCCAATACCAACGCAAAGAAGAATTTACCGCAGAAGAGTTTTATGACAGAGCTGGAATTTGGGCTGAATTTGGAAAAATAGTATGCCTTTCCGTTGGCTATTTTATAGTCAAAGGAGATATAAGGAACTTTAGAGTAACCTCATTCTTTGGAGAAGAAAAGAAAATTTTAGTAGACTTTAATAATTTACTGAGCAATCATTTCGACGCACCTCAGTATGTTCTTTGCGGTCATAATGCAAAAGAATTTGATTTCCCATTCATTGCTAGAAGAATGATAATCAACCAAGTTTCCATTCCGAATAAACTCAATTTATTTGGAAAAAAACCTTGGGAGATTGCACATTTAGACACTTTGGAATTATGGAAATTTGGCGACTATAAACATTTTACCTCACTAAAATTATTAACAAAAATTCTTGGAATTCCTTCTCCAAAAGGGGATATTGATGGTAGTCAAGTGGGACATGTTTTTTATGTAGAAAAAGACATCGACAGAATTGTAAGCTATTGTGAAAAAGATGTTATCGCAGTAGCACAAGTTTTTCTGCGTTTTAGAAAAGAAGATTTATTGATTGATGAGGAAATAATCCACGTTTAGAAATTGATATTGCAATTGATTTTTTGACATTGCAATTGAATAAGTATATTTACAAAAAAACAAAACATGGTATTAAGTAGATTTTGGTTGGCTATTTTTATTTCGTCAATTGCTTTCGTTGTAGTAAGTTTATTTGTTGGAAACAGCTATACTATTGATTTTATGTTGAATGGAAAAAAAGATGATCCAATCTTAATTTCTGAAAAATACCTAAATCAAGTACCTGTCTTTATTAAAGACAGTCTTCAAAAAGCATCTAACCAAACCATAGTTATTAATCGTGATACCTTAAACGCTGATACGACTTATGTTTATAAAAGTAAAACGGTAAAAATCTTTAGTGGTATTCAAAAATCAGATGGACTTTTACCAACCTGCAAAAATAGTCTGCTCGAATTAATTATTCCTTTAATTGCTTATTTGGCATTCTTTTGTGGCTTGATGGAACTATTAATAATCTCAGGAGCCGCCGAAAAATTAGCCAAACGATTAAGTCCTTTGTTTGAAAAAGTATTCCCATCTGTGCCCAAAAATCACGAATCTATTTCGTATATGACCTTAAATTTTGCGGCAAATTTCCTTGGTTTAGATTCAGCAGCAACACCATTTGGATTGAAAGCTATGGAAAGTTTGCAAGAATTAAATCCAGATAAAGACAGAGCTAGCGATGCTCAAATCATGTTTTTATGTTTGCATGCTGCTGGACTAACTTTAATACCCACTTCAATAATTGGATACCGTGCCGCCGAAAACGCAAGTAATCCGGCAGATGTTATGTTGCCTTGTATTATCACTTCTTTTATCGGAACTATTGCAGCATTTTTAATCGTAGGAATTCGTCAAAAAATAAACTTTAAAAGCGCTTCCTTGGTAGTCGCTTTAATGACCATAATTGCAGCTATCGTTGGATTGTTATTCTATGTAAATGGTTTGGATTTAATTGGGAAAAACTTTTTTACTGCCAACCTTTCGGGTTTAATGTTGGTAGCCATCATTGGATTTACCCTGCTGTTTTCATTTATAAATGAGAAAAAATTTGTGGCAAATGACACCACAATTTTTGACACTTTCGTCAAAGGAGCTAAAAACGGATTGGATACTGGTGTTAAAATATTTCCTTATGTAATGGGAATGTTAGTAGCCATTTCTTTCTTTAGAAATAGTGGTTTGTTTGAAATAATCAGCAATGGAATTTCATTTGTGTTTTCCAATATTGGGGTAAGTAAACAAATTACAGATTCGCTTCCAGTTGCCATGTTGCGACCCTTTAGTTCCGGTGGTTCTCGTGGATTTATGATTGATTCGATGAAGATGTTTGGCCCAGATTCTTTCACAGGACGATTGAGTTGCATTTTCCAATGCAGTGCCGAAACTACCTTTTATGTTATAGCGGTTTATTTTGGAAGTGTCAACGTTAAAAACAGTAGATACACACTAGGAACCATGCTTTTAGTGGACTTGGTTTGTGTGATAACGGCAATATTTGTGGCGAGTTGGTTTGGGAGTGTTCAATAAACTGTGTCAATCATTTTATTCTATCACTAAAATAGATAATTAAATCATTTCTAACAGCAGACCATCCTAAAATATTTCCTTTCCATCTTGTTTGAGCATTTTTTATAGCTAAATATA
>CAIWKX010000069.1 GCA_903913315.1 uncultured Bacteroidota bacterium
AAAAAAAAAAAGAAACATTACAACCAATTTCTTTTGGTAGTATCAAACCAACAGGTTGGCTTGCTCAACAAATGCAAAAAGACCTAAACGGTTTTCTGGGACACCTTGATATATTAGTTCCCGATTTAATCAATGACCCAATTTATGGTACAGGAAGATTACAAAAACATTCAAAAGCTAAAGATTTAGGAAATCTTAAAGCCGGGGATGCAGAAGGTAGTGAACAATATAAATGGTGGAATAGCGAAACACAATCAAATTGGTGGGATAGTTACATTAGAAATGTTTTTTTACTAAATGATGAAAAGGGTATTGAAAAAGTACATCTATATGTAAAACGAATTTTAGCAACTCAAGATGAAGATGGCTATATTGGAATTTATGATAAAGAATTGCGTTATCAATTTAATTCTGAAAATGGTGAATTGTGGTCAAAAGCTACTTTATACAGAGGATTAATTGCCTATTATGAAGCAACCAAGGATGAAAAAGTGTTTGCAGCGCTAAAAAAAGCAGTTGCCAATGTGATGCAGAATTATCCAATTAATGCTTCAAGTCCCTTTAGTTCAGGAACCAGTTTTAATGGTGGTGTTTCTCATGGTCTGACCTTTACTGATATTTTAGATCGAATGTATTTGTTTACTCACGACAAAAAATATTTAGACTATGCGTTGTTTTTATATCAAGACTTTTCCAAAACCTATCAATCTGAAGAGGATGTTCAACTAAAAAATATTGAAAATCCTAACTATAAATTAAAATCTCATGGTGTGCATACCTTTGAGCACTTGCGTCCTTTAATTGTAGCCAGCTATGCGGCTGATAATAAGGAGTTAGATACGGCTTTAGCAATCTATCTTCAACGAATAGAAAGTGTTGTTACTGCTTCTGGTGGGGCAATAGGTGATGAATGGATAGCCGAAAGAACTCCCGATGCATCAAAAACTGGCTATGAGTATTGTTCATTACAAGAATTATTAGATAGTTATGCCTTATTATATCAAAAAACAGGAAATCCGAAACTTGGTGATGAAATTGAAACTATTTTTTATAATGCTGCTCAGGGATCTCGTAATCCCAACCATTCTTGCATTGCTTACTTAAAAACAGATAATTCATTCGAAATGATGGGAACTCGAAATGGAGAGGTGGAACCCAATAGAAAACAAACACGGTATAAATATTCGCCAGCACATCAGGATGTTGCCGTTTGTTGTAATCCGAATGCGGGTAGAATTTCTCCTTATTTTATTCAAAATTCTTGGATGAAAGAGAATGAAACTACTTTGGTAGCTACCCTACTACTTCCAAATAAATTAGAAACTTCAATAGCAAATACTAACGTTTCTATTGAAAATGAAACCAATTATCCAAATGAGAATACTTTTCATTTTAATATAAAAGTTGATCAAGCTTCAAAATTCACAATTAAGATAAGAAAACCAAAGTGGGTAACATCAATAGTAACAAATGAAAAGTATACTATTGAAAATGATTTTATTTTGATCAATAGAAAATTTGAAGTCATGGACCAAATAATTTTATCTTATCAAACGGATGTAGAACTCAAAACAGATAAAAATAACACATACTACTTTTCCTATGGGGCATTATTATTTGCTAAACCGATAGCGAGTAAAGAAATTGCAGGTAAAGTTTATGCAGATGGTTTTTTAGATTACAATTATGAACCCATTGCATTGACTAAATATTCATTTGTAAAAGATAAAAAAGCAACGTATAAAAATGGGATCATTGTCACTGAATTACATAATGAGGTGACAAATAAAATTGAGAAAGTTGATTTAATACCGATGGGAAAAACAATATTACGTCAGGTAAATTTCAAATGAATTAATAATCAATCAGAAACAATTCGCAATTAGTTTGAATTTAAGTCTGATTCTATTTGTATTTATCAGAAATTTGCAACTAGTGGAACAAAAACATTTTTAAATATATTTTATTATTTTAGTAATTAAAACCAACCATGAGAAAAGCCTTTTTAGTATTTAGCATTACTATTATATCCCTTACAGCAATTTTATGCTATATTAATTGGAAGTTTAGTTTTCTACTATTCATTTTTATCCCTTTAATTCTAATGGGATTATATGACATGTACCAATCTAAACATACCATTAGAAGAAACTTTCCTTTGTTGGGTAGAATGAGATATTTGTTAGAATCTCTTGGTCCAGAAATGCGACAATATTTTATTGAAACCGATACGGAAGGAAAGCCTTTCAATCGCTTGCAACGAAATTTGGTCTATGAACGAAGTAAAAAGACAATTGATTCACAACCCTTTGGAACGCAATTAAACGTTTATGACGAAGGTTATGAATGGATTAATCATAGTATTAGAGCCGTTTCGTTCTCACAAATAAACGAAAATCCAAGGGTTATTATCGGTTCGTCACAATGTGAAAAACCTTATGAAGCCAGTCTATTCAACATTAGTGCTATGAGTTATGGTGCCTTGAGTAAAAATGCAATTCTCGCTTTGAACGGCGGTGCCAAACAAGGTGGATTTTATCACAATACTGGAGAGGGTGGATTGTCGCCTTATCATTTACAAAACGGTGGTGATGTCGTATGGAATATTGGTACAGGCTATTTTAGTTGTAGAACGAATGAGGGGAAATTTTCCTATGATGAATATGCCAAAAGAGCCAGTTTGGACAATGTGAAAATGATTGAAATCAAATTCTCTCAAGGGGCTAAACCTGGGCATGGAGGAATATTGCCTAAAGAAAAAGTAACCGATGAAATTGCAGCCATTCGTTTGGTTCCAAAAGGAAATGACATCGTCTCTCCTCCTACCCATTCGGCTTTTACTACACCTTTAGAATTAATGGACTTTGTGAAATTATTGCGAAAAGGTTCGGGTGGAAAACCTGTTGGAATGAAAATTTGTATTGGTAACAAATCGGAGTTTTTATCCATTTGTAAAGCGATGGTGGCAACGAATACCTATTTGGATTTCATTACTGTCGATGGCGGTGAAGGTGGCACTGGTGCAGCCCCTCAAGAATACTCAGACCATGTGGGAATGCCATTACGCGAAGCCTTAGCCTTTGTATATGATGCTTTAAATGGTTTTGGAATCAAAGACCAAATTAAAATAATCGCCAGTGGAAAAGTAATTACTGGATTTGACATTATCAGAAACCTATCTATTGGTGCGGATGTTTGCAACTCAGCACGCGGCATGATGTTCGCTTTAGGCTGTATTCAAGCCTTAGAATGCCATGCAAACACTTGTCCGACTGGTGTAGCGACGCAAGATGAGAAACTCATGAAAGGATTAGTTCCCGAAGAAAAAAGTGTACGCGTAGCACGTTTCCAAAAAGAAACCGTTAAAAGTGCCATGGACTTAATTGCCTCCGCCGGACTGCATCATCCTGATGATGTCACACGCGATGTAGTGAGTATGCGAGTGACTCGAAACAAAACCGAAACCTTTGCGGAATTATTTCCAGAATTAGAAACAGGTTGTTTAGTAAATGAAACTACAGTTCCCAAAGATTTTTTATACTTTTGGAAGAAAGCTAGTATTGAAAAATTTTAATGTAATTCTAAAATCAAAAATCGTTAATCTTCAATAGTTACTCTATTATGAACCAACCCTTTATAAAACAAGAAAAAATCCGTTTTCAGCATGTCGATTATGCTGGAATAGTATTCTACCCTAGATTTCTAGAAATGCTGAATTGCTTAGTAGAAGATTGGTTTGAAGAAGCATTGGATCGTCCGTTTTCAAAAATGCATGAAACTAATGGAATTCCCACGGTTGATTTGAAAG
Source organism: uncultured Bacteroidota bacterium (assembly GCA_903913315.1). GTDB lineage: Bacteria > Bacteroidota > Bacteroidia > Flavobacteriales > Flavobacteriaceae > Flavobacterium. The sequence goes on from CAIWKX010000069.1 coordinate 3,809, forward strand.
TACAATTCAAAAAGGCAGCACGTTTAGGAGCAGTTCTAACCAAAAAACTATGGGTAAAACATTTGGGAGGTGCTTCCATCGTATGTGGATTTTCTTTTGAAGACGAACAAGAAAATACATGCTTGGAAGGTGAAGTAACTTTGGTTAACGTAGCATTTAATGAAGATCGAAACGATATCAAAGCAGCTCCTTTTAATGAGGAAATGAAAATGAAAATCTCAAAATATATCATATGAGTGAATTCAAAACATTTATGAGTTTAACAGATTCTGTTATTGTGGATGAGATGATTCAACTATTAGAAGCTCATAAGATTGCATACAAATTGCAAGATACTTCGAAAGATTTTGATGTTAGTTTTGCACACAATGAAACAAAAAATTCTTTTCTAATCATGCTAAATCCAAATGATTTTGATAAAGCTTCATTACTATTAGAAGAAAATGTGAAATTAGAAATGAATACAATAAATTCACAACATCCATTTTTTAATTTCACAACAGAGGAACTGAAAGATGTTGTTAAAAATTATGATGAATGGTATCCAGCCGATGTTAAATTAGCCAGACAGCTATTAGAAAAAGAAAATATAGTAGTTGAAGATTCTGAAATAAAGGAACAGCAAAATAAAAAAATGATAGTAGCTCAAACGCCAGAAAAATCAAGTTTATTAACACTTGCTATGGGTTACACTTTCTGTTTAATGGGTGGTTTAGCTGGAATTGGAATTGCTATTTTCTTGATGATAGGAAAGCGCACAATGCCAGATGGTACCAAAAACTATATTTATTCAAAATCAGATAGAGCACATGGTTTCTATATGCTAGTTGCAGGTGCTTTTATTTTTCTATTTTTCACTTATAAATACCTTTAAAATGGACTTCAAAAAATTCAAAGCCGCTACAGTTCAAACGTCCCCCGTTTTTTTAAATGTAGAAAAAACGATTGCTAAAGCTATTACTTTTATAAAAGAAGCTAGTACTAATGGAGCGCAATTAATAGCCTTTCCAGAAGTGTTTGTGGCAGGTTATCCCTATTGGAATTGGATCATGACACCCGTTCAAGGAAGCAAATGGTATGAAGAATTGTACAAGAATTCGGTTGCAGCAACAGATGATGCTATGCATCCGTTATTTAAAGCGGCAAAAGATCTTAACATTCATATTGTTATCGGCATTAACGAACGTGGCGATAGTTATGGTGAAATATACAATACCAATTTAATCATTGACAATAACGGGAATCTAATTGGTAAACACAGAAAACTAGTACCAACTTGGGCAGAAAAACTAACTTGGACCTCGGGTGATGGTTCGTCTTTAAAAGTTTACAATACTGAAATTGGTCCTATTGGTACTTTAGCTTGTGGAGAAAATACCAATACGTTAGCTCGTTTTACCTTATTATCTCAAGGCGAATTGATCCATATCGCCAACTATATTTCATTGCCAGTAGCACCACCCGATTATGATATGGCAGAAGCGATTAAGATTCGTGCGGCAGCACATTCTTTTGAAGGCAAATTATTTACTATTGTTTCGTGTTCTACGATTTCGCAAGAAATAAAAGACACTTTGCTAGAAGATGTTCCAAATGTAGATGAATTATTGACTAGAAAGAACTCTGCTTTCTCTGGATTTATTGGTCCGAATGGAGCAGTGATTGGTACCCCTTTGATTGATGAAGAAGGAATGGTGTATGCCGATATTGATTTGGCAAAATGCATCCAACCCAAACAAATGCATGATATCCTCGGACATTACAACCGATTTGATATTTTTGATTTACGAGTAAACACCGCTCCTACAAGAAAGATTACGTTTATTGATAATCACGAGGAGTTTAATAAAAGATAATGAATAAGGTGGTTTCGAGAGACTCAGCCATCGGAAGTTGCCTCAGCCACCATTTTAAAACATAAGATTATGGAAGAAACTAAATTTTCAGACGACGTTTACGGTCGTGCGCGAGTTCAAGATTCACCTGAACTCGAGGCGTATTATAAAGAATTAGAAACCCTTGGTGCTGGTGCCTTATGGACTGTTGCCAACGATATTGAACCTTGGGAACCCAAATCCAATTCGGTGCCCATGCTTTGGAAATATGATGATTTAAGAGCGTTAGTTTTAAAATCATCCGAATTAGTAACGCCTGAACAAGCAGGGCGTCGTGTAGTTTATTTAGTAAATGACAAACGCAAAGATGTTTCGGCAGCTGTGGGTTGGTTGTACACTGGAATTCAAGTAACACGTCCTGGTGAGTTTACTTCGGCACACCGTCATCGTGCTTCAGCCTTGCGTTTCATTATGGAAGGCAGCAAAGGATATACTGTGGTGGATGGTAATAAAATCATGTTGGAAGTCAACGATTTTGTGATTACCCCTAATTCTGCTTGGCATGAACATGGCGTGGAAGAAGGTGGTCAAACTTGTATTTGGCAAGATGGTTTAGATATTCCGTTAGTAAATGCTTTGGAAGCTAATGATTATGCGGTTTATGATGGCAAACAACCTTTGATAAAACCTATCAATCATTCGCCAATGACTTTTGGAGGAGCTGGTTTAATTCCAGCAGACAAAACTTGGGACAAAGCCTATTCTCCTTTATTCAAATACTCTTGGTCAACTGTATATCCAACCTTATTGGAAGTAGCCAAAGTCAATGAAATTAATTCATTTGACGGAATATTAATGCAATATTCTAATCCGCTAACCGGTGGTCATGTGATGCAAACTATGGGTGCTGCCATGCAATTGTTTCCTGCTGGATTCAAAGGAAAAGCTCACAAACACACAGGTTCTTTTGTATATCAATGTGCAAAAGGAAAAGGCTATTCCATCATTAACGGAAAACGTTTTGATTGGAAAGTACGCGATATCTTTTGCGTACCTTCTTGGGCTTGGCACGAACATCATAATCTATCTGAAACAGAAGATGCTTGTCTATTCAATTTTAATGATTTACCTGTAATTGAAGGCTTGGGA
>CAIWKX010000070.1 GCA_903913315.1 uncultured Bacteroidota bacterium
CTTCAAATAATAAAACAAGCAGTAAAACTCTTTTGAATAGCTATAAGAATAATTTATATATTTGAAAAACAGAATTAAAGACTTTTAACACAAAACAAAACACAAAACATGGCAACAAAAAGAACATGGCACCAAGAACACAAAGACAATTTATCCTTCGGTAGCCGCCTAGCCGACAGCGTAGCCACAGGAATGGGCTCCTGGAGATTCATCATCATCCAAACCATCATAGTAGTAATATGGATGGGACTAAACGTAGTAGGATTTGTTTCTCATTGGGATGTTTATCCGTTTATCTTGCTTAATTTATTGTTCTCTACACAAGCAGCTTATGCAGCACCCATCATTATGATGGCACAAAACAGACAAAACGAACGTGACAGAATGCATGCCGAAGCCGATTATCAAACCAACATCGATGCTAAACTAGAAATAGAAGCCTTAGCCATCAAATTAAACAAATTAGAAGTCGATAAATTAGACAAAATTATCGCCATGCTAGAACAAATGGAAAAAGGAAAATAACAAACAATGCAATAAAAAATGCCGCTTCATCAGCGGCATTTCTTTTTTCTTATTTTTTGGCTCCTTTGTATCGTTTATCTGGAGTTCCGTCTTTTTTCAAGACTGGTTTCGCCTCCTTATTTTCTTTAAAACGTTTGTCGGGAGTTCCGTCTTTTTTAAGATGCGTTGTGGCATCTGGTTTTTTGGCCTCTTCTTTTTTGGTCTCTGGTTTTTTTATGTCAGTTTTCGCTTCTGTTTTCGCTTTGTCTGCTTTTTTAGGTGCTTGTTGTGCAGTACTACTTACTGTAAATCCTAATAAGGCAACAATAGCCAAAATCAATTTTCTCATAGTTATATTGTTTTTAAGATTGAGTAGCTAAGGTACAAAAAAATATAATAGAACAATACAATTAGTCATTAAAAATCACACCCGAACTATGATTTTCACTAGCCCCCGTAACACTACTCAAAACATTAATCTCACCACGAAGTTTTAAAACACCCAACAATCCAAAAATCAACGCTTCTTTAAACTCTAAAGTCTTGGCATCAGGAACAATTATTTCCAGATTTGGTAAATAATAACCAACACGCCCCAAGATAAAATCATTATAAGCCCCACCACCAGTTACCAACATTTTTTTCGGAAGCCTAGCAGTAACAACAAAATCATCCAAAGCCAAACCAATCTGCAGCGCAATATGTTCACTAAACGTTCGCATCTTATCGGCAGTACGTATAGCATAACTTTCCATCAAAGGCAAAACAATTTCTTTTACAAATTCAATCCCCAACGACTTAGGATACGATTTTTTATAATACTCCAAAGCATTCAATGCGGCAAACAGCTCCTGATGAATAGTTCCAGAACGAGCAATATTCCCTTTATCGTCATAAGCAAACCCCAATTGATTCGCATAGAAATTAAGCACCGTATTCACCGGTGAAATATCAAAAGCAATTCGGTTATTTCTCTCTTCAAAAGAGATATTAGAAAAACCGCCCAAATTCAAACAGAAATCATGATCAGAAAACAACAATCGATCCCCAATAGGAACCAAAGGAGCCCCTTGACCACCCAATGCAACATCCTGCACTCTAAAATCACAAACCACCTTTTCAGAAATCAAACGCGCCAATTCCGGTAAATTGCCAATTTGCAAAGTAAACCCCTGTTGAGGTTGGTGCAAAATAGTATGCCCATGTGAACAAACAGCATCAATATGGAGAATGGCGTTAGTAGCAATAAAATTTTTAATGATACTACCCAAAAGAACAGTATAATTATCATTTAAAGTGACTAATTCAGCTTCCGAAAAGCCTACAGCACTCTTCAATTGCATAACCCATTCATCAGAGTAAGGAACCGTTTCCGATTCAAGAATAGTATAGCTCCATTTGCCCTCTTTTAGGGTAAAATGAAGGTGTGCCAAATCAACTCCATCAAGCGATGTGCCTGACATGACACCAATAATATTGTAAGTTGCTGTATACATAGGCTAAAATTACGAAAACGTTTTAGATATTACATAAAATATGCTACTTTTGAAGTCTCAAACAAAGATTTACATAATAAAATTTATCAAAAATATGGATTTTAATCTAACCGAAGAGCATTTAATGATTCAGCAAGCAGCTAGAGATTTTGCTCAAACTGAACTATTACCAGGAGTGATTGAAAGAGATGAACACTCTAAATTCCCAACAGAACAAGTAAAGATGATGGGAGAACTAGGTTTCCTAGGAATGATGGTAGATCCAAAATATGGTGGAGCAGGTTTAGATAGCGTTTCCTATGTTTTGGCAATGACCGAAATAGCAAAGGTAGACGCTTCCGCTGCGGTAATCATGTCCGTAAATAATTCACTGGTATGTGCCGGAATGGAAAAATATTGCAACGAAGAACAAAAGATGAAATACTTGGTTCCATTAGCCAAAGGCGAAGTAATTGGTGCTTTTTGTCTAAGCGAACCAGAAGCAGGAAGTGATGCAACATCACAAAAAACTACTGCCGTTGACATGGGAGATTATTACCTATTAAACGGTACAAAAAACTGGATAACCAATGGGGCTACAGCATCCACCTATTTAGTGATTGCCCAAACCGACGTCGAAAAAGGACACAAAGGAATTAATGCTTTCATAGTTGAAAAAGGATGGGCAGGATTTGATATTGGTCCAAAAGAAAAGAAAATGGGAATACGCGGAAGTGATACCCATTCGTTATTGTTCAATGATGTTAAAGTTCCAAAAGAAAACAGAATAGGGGATGATGGCTTCGGATTCTCATTCGCTATGAATGTTTTAAATGGAGGAAGAATCGGAATCGCATCACAAGCCTTAGGTATCGCAACAGGAGCTTATGAAATCGCTCTAAAATATTCTAAAGAAAGAAAAGCTTTTGGAAAAGAAATCTTCAATCACCAAGCGATTGCATTCAAACTAGCAGATATGTATGTAAAAGTTACCGCTGCCAAATTATTAATCATGAAAGCCGCTTGTGAAAAAGACGAAGGCAAAGACATTGCACATTCAGGAGCTATGGCAAAATTATATGCCTCTGAAATTGCTTTAGAAGTAGCTAATGAAGCGGTTCAAATCCATGGAGGAAACGGATACGTTGCCGAATATCATGTAGAGCGAATGATGCGTGATTCTAAAATCACACAAATCTATGAAGGAACTTCTGAAATTCAACGAATTGTAATTTCACGAGGATTAGTATAGTCTTTAAATAGAAATCGAAACAGATACCCTTTCATAAATTCGTTTTTGAAAGGGTATTTTTTATTATTTTAGCCTTTGTAAATACTCATTATGAAAAACGTTATCATCACAGGAACCTCCCGAGGAATAGGATTTGAATTGGCTTTAGAATTCGCACGAAAAGGACACCATGTATTGGCAATTTCAAGAAAAGTACCCAATCAATTATTAGGGAATCCAAACATCACTTGCCTTTCAATAGATATTACGGTAGAAGATGAAATGCGCGAAATAGACAAATTCATTGCCTCAACTTGGGAAAAAGTAGATGTTCTAATACACAATGCGGGATGTTTAGTCAACAGACCTTTTGCACAACTAAGCCAATCCGATTTTGAAAGAGTATACAAAGTAAATGTGTTTGGAGTGGCCAATTTAACAAGAACCTGTTTGCCTTATATGAACAAAGGAAGCCATGTGGTTTCTATAAGTTCAATGGGAGGCATACAAGGAAGCATGAAATTCGCCGGACTAGCCGCTTACAGTTCTAGTAAAGGAGCATTAATAACCCTGTCTGAATTATTAGCCGAAGAATACGCAGCACATGGAATAGCCTTTAATGTGTTAGCCCTAGGAGCCGTTCAAACCGAAATGTTAGAAGAAGCTTTTCCAGGATATGAAGCATCAATCTCCGCCAAAGAAATGGCCGATTATATCTTCAATTTTGCTTTGACAGGAAATAAATATTATAACGGAAAAGTACTGCAAGTTTCATCAACGACACCCTAATTTTGAGTGAAGTATTAGCTAAATATCTACCCGAACATTCAGTTGAGTTTTGTTTTGAATTAATCAAAGCCAATCGCGTGCATTTAAAAATTGTCAATGAAAGACAAACGCGTCATGGTGATTATAGAAAAGGTATTTCTGGGAAACATGAAATCACCGTTAATGCCAATTTAAATAAATACAGATTTCTAATTACTTTAATTCACGAAATTGCGCACCTAGTTGCTTTTGAAAAGTATGGAAGGAATATTCTCCCACATGGAGTTGAATGGAAAATGACTTTCCAAAGATTAATGATGCCATTCATTCGACCAGAAATTTTCCCCCATTCAGTACTGCCTTTAGTAGCCAATCATTTTAGAAACCCAACAGCTAGCAGTGATACCGATGCCAAATTAGCTTTTGCCTTAAAACAATTTGACGAAAGAAAGCCAGATGTACATTATATACATGAAGTCCCTAGCGGGAGTCTATTTAGAATTAAAAACGGAAGAGTATTCCTCAAAAAAGGACTCCGAACCAAACGCTATGAATGTGTTGAGGTAAAAACAGGAAGACTATTTTTGTTTAATGCTAATGCAGAAGTGGAGATAATTCCAGGATAATATGAAAAAATTCAAAACTTACTTTTTGTTGCTGATTTCAACATTGGTTTTCTTTATATTGAGTTTTTGTGTTTCGAAAGAAGCTTCATTTACACTAAATATTAAAGATACTTATTATGTTATTCCAGAACCTGATTTTTATATTGGGTCTTCAATTTTAACATTCATATCAGGATTGATTTATTTTATTTTGGATATGGCTAACGTAAAACTAATTTCTATTTTATCTAAAATTCACATTTATACCACATTGATATTAATAGTTGCTTTAATCTTTTTTAATTATAAAAATAATTTAGATTTTAAATCTGTAAAATTTGAAGATTTTATGAGTCAGATTGATTATAACTTTTATATTATAATAAGTTTGATATTAGTTTTTTCTCTTCAATTCTTCTTTTTAATAAATATATTTGTAGCACAAATAAAAAACCTCCGAAACATAGCTGCTAAATAGCTTAGAACTTCAAAAAAATGAATACAAATTATTACGCAATAGTAATGGCCGGTGGAGTAGGTTCACGATTTTGGCCAGTGTCCACCGCAGAACTTCCGAAACAATTTCACGATATGTTGGGTGCCGGAAGCACACTAATTCAAAAGACCTTCAGTCGATTGTCAAAGTTAATTCCAGCCGAGAATATATTTATTTTGACTAATGAACGCTATAATGATTTAGTTTTAGAACAATTACCCATGGTGAAGCAAGAACAAGTTTTGCTTGAACCAGCCATGCGCAATACTGCACCTTGTATTTTATATGCATCCTTAAAAATTCAGAAAATGAATCCCGATGCCGTTATGGTGGTAGCACCAAGCGATCATTGGATAGAAGATGAAACTGCATTTGCTGCAAACTTGCAACAATGTTTTGATTTTTGTCAAAAAGAAGATGCCCTAATGACCTTAGGAATCCAACCTACTTTTCCAAATACCGGTTTTGGTTATATAGAATTCGATAAATCGGATGCAAATCCCATTAAAAAAGTAAATCAGTTTAGAGAAAAACCAGATTATGCCACAGCAAAGTCGTTTTTAGAAGCCGGTAATTTCCTTTGGAATGGAGGAATTTTTATTTGGAGTGCGCAATCAATAACATCCGCTTTTGAAAAGTTTCAGCCACAAATGAACAGCTTGTTTTTACAAGGGAATGAAAGCTATAACACTAAAGAGGAAAAAGATTTTATCCATCAAAATTATGCCAATGCAGAAAATGTTTCCATAGATTATGCTATTATGGAAAAGGCTAAAAACGTTTATGTTTTACCCGCCACTTTCGATTGGAATGACTTAGGCACTTGGGGACAACTGCATGAAAAGTTAGATAAAGATGAAAATAACAATGGCGTCATTAATGCCAAAGTGATCTTGGAAAACGCTTCCAATAATATTGTACGTTCAGATGCCAATAAATTGATTGTGATTGATGGTTTGCACGATTATATTATTGTGGATAAAGAAGGCGTTTTATTGATTTATCCAAAAAGCAAAGAACAAGACATTAAAAGAATCACTGCTTTAGCAAATGATTTATAAATAAAAAATAAATTTAAATTGATTTTTATATCTTAACGCCACATTTAGTTTAAATAACAAAATAGTTGCTTATGAAAAGTTTTTTTAGATTCAATATTTTTTTTTATTTTGTTATATTATTAAGTCAGTTTTCACAAGCGCAATTAAATAACTTTTCATTAGTTTTAAATAAAACGGATGAAACTTGTACAGGAAATGGAACCTTAACTTTTAATGTAATAGGAGCCACAGCAGGATCTACCGTAATTTATAGCATATATAAACTCCCCAACACTACTGCGACAATAGCAGTTTTATCTACCAATACATTTACTGGGTTATCCGCTGGCAATTATAGAGTAATTGCAACACAATCGCTAGGTAATTTAAGCAATTCGCAACAAAAGGATATTCAAATTTTTGATAATCGTAGTATTGTTACTTATCAGTTGTCAAGTCAAGCAACTAGTTGTAGTACAGGAAATATTACGGTTTCAATACTAACTGGACATCCGGTTACTTATGAAATAATTTCAGGACCAGTAATTATAGCTCCACAAGCATCAAATGTTTTTACAAATCTTACTTCAGGAGTCTATAATATTAGGGTTAATGATATTTGTGGAGAAGGAGTAGTTCAAACCTATACCTTAAATTTTATTAATCCGCCTAATTTGGAATTAGGTAATTTTGTAGATTTTTGCGATCTAACTTCTTGTAATACTATTTCAGGACAAATTGTAATTAATTCAAATGTTAATACATATATAGGATATCCGCTTTCAATTCAATGTACCGTATTTCCTCCAACTGGTGGGATTCCAATAATTGTTAATCAAACTGTAAGTTCAGGAAACTCTACTTATTTAACAGCAATTTTAGAACTACCTTTTTATAGTGGTCAAGGGTATACTTTTGACATAAAAGTTACCGATAATTGCGGAAACGTGTACACTAAAAATGGTAATCAAATTCAAAAACAATTTACTGTATATGCAAGCGAAACAGATGCTAATTGTATAAAGGGGATTAAGATTAATCTTTGTACTTTTTTTCCACCCTATTCGATAAATTTCATAAGCGCTCCAATTGGATTCAATCCTAACAGTTATAATAGTACTCATCCTGGCCCTTTTACTACCGACAGTGTTTTTTATCTTTCTACTTCAACCAATGAAATCCCGAATGGAAATTATACTATTGGTATTACTGATGCTTGTGGTAGCTTTATACAAACACAATTAACAATTCAAGATGTTGATCCTGGATATTTTTTGGTATTTAATCCTGATATATGTAGCGCAACTACAGTCGTTAGAATTCCATATACCGGACCCAATGTAACGTCTGTTCAAATAACTTCCGCGCCTGCAAGTTTTAATCATGTTCTTCCATATGATGTTTCATTTAATATAATTTCGGGGGTTTTTATGATGGAATTAACTGCCGGAACTTATACATTACAAGGATTTGATGTTTGTGGAAAACCCTTCAATTATACAATTATTATCCCAACAAAATCAGTAATAGTAGATGCATTAGCAGTGAATACTATTGGATGTAATTCATCTACGGGGTCAATTCAAATTAATGCACTGGGAACCTTATTATCTTCCATAGTTATTACGCTCGCACCTTCTGCTTTTGGACAAACTTTGCCCTATGATACTTCAAATAGTATTACTGCTCCTAACAATACTAGTGCTTTGATACCCAATTTACCCAACGGAACTTATATTTTATATATTACAGATAGTTGTGGAGGTCATCATACTATCACTGTAGTGGTAGCAGTAACAGTATCTCAAATGCCGTTACTTTTTTATGAAAAAAAAGGGTGTGGCGAAAATTATGATTCTATTGCATTTTCTAGTCCAAATGGAACATTACAGAGTATGATAATAACTAGTGCCCCAGCTACTTTTCTTCATCAATTACCCTATGATGTTTCCAGTAATATTGCAACCGATGGTCTTTTTTACATGAATTCCCTGCCAGAGGGAAGCTATACTTTTAATTCTAATGATATCTGTAATATTAATAGAACAGAAACTATACAAATCATAGGGTATCATCAAATAGATGATAATATTCAAGTTATTGGAAATTGTGGCTCTTTTGATTTGGCAATGAATTATTTGGATAATAATATCTCATCTCACAATTTTTGGCTCCAACAATTCAATCCAATAACGAATCAGTGGGTGCATCCAATAACGGGTGTTCCTTATGTAACTAACACAATCCCAAATCAAAACAATTCGTATCTTGTAAATAATCTGACAACAAATTTTAATATTTCATCATCGGGAACATTTAGAGTGGTAATGGAATATTATTATTATTCTAATGGAAATTCTAATTTATTGCCCTGTATTGAACCTGTCAAAACGTTTGATTTTTCAGGAGAATTAAAAATAATCTCAGCTTATGGAATTCCATGTGTTAATGGAGGCTCACAAGTATTTGTTGTGGCTGTAGGAATTGCTCCATTAAATTATAAAATTACATCAAAAGATGGTCAACCTTTTTTTATTAATAATGGCACCTCATCAATTTTTTCGGGTTTACAACCTGGTATTTATAATTTTAGAGTTCAAGATTTATGTGGAAATATTGTTAATCGACTTTTTGATATTGAAACATTACCAGAACCTTCGGTTACCTCAAATAATTTATGTAATGGTTCGAATGGTACACTATCGGTGGAAGAATTTGCATTTTTTAATTATCAATGGTGGAAAGGCACAAATACTAATACAATTCTGAGTACAACAAATGTATTATCGTTAAATCCTTTTTCTAATTCAACATCACCAGGAACCTATTATGTTAGAATATATTCTTCTAATGGTAACTCTTGTGTAGATAGAATTCTTTCTTATACAATTCCATTGATGAGTAGCCCCGATGCGGGTCAAGATGGGAATTTAACAATTTGCGGAACATCTAATACTATTAATTTGTTTTCTTTGTTGGAAGGCAACTATGATACCGGCGGTGTTTGGGAAGAAATTACCTCAAGCGGAATGTTATCTGCTAATACTTGGTTGCCAGTAGGAATACCTTTTGGGACTTATATTTTTAAATACAAAGTTGCTGGTTTTTGTGATACTTTTGATGAATCTACTGTAACTATTCAGTTTAATCCTGCTGTTGACCAACCTATTATATCGGTTAATCCCAATTATTGTAAAGGGGATGATATTCATTTTTTAGTTCAGCCGATAACCAATGCGATTTTTAATTGGACAGGACCAAATAATTTTTCTTCTTCAATTCAAAACCCAACAATAACAAATTGTGTAATCGAAAACAGTGGAACTTATACAGTCGTTGCAAGTTTAAATAGTTGTTCGTCTTCTTCTACTATTAATGTATTAGTAAACCCAATTCCAGACTATACGTATGAATCTTCCTGTGTTGAAGGTGCATATACTTTATTAATTATATCGGTGAACGATTCGTTTAATCCAAATACAGCAACTTATTTATGGAATGGACCAAATGGTTTTACAGATGTAAATAATCCAATAATTATTACTAATAAGTCAGATGGGATTTACGATGTGATTGTTACCAATAGCGAAGGATGCTCAGTTTCAAAAGAGATAAATGTTAGTAATACTTTTTGTGATTTTCCAAATGTAATTTCCCCAAATAATGATGGAAACAATGATTTTTTAGATTTATCAGGATATGATGTTTCCAAGTTTCAAGTTTTTAACAGATGGGGAAGATTAGTTTATGAGCAAAATAATTATCCAAATCAATGGTATGGTCAAAATATGGATGGTGGAACTTTACCAGATTCAACTTATTATTACTTTTTAGAGTTAAAAACTGGAGAAGAAAAACACGGTTGGATTTTTGTTTCTAGGGGTAAGTAAAAGATTACTCACCCTTATTTTGTGCTTTTCTAATTTTCTTAAAAAGGTTAGAGGAGTATACAAAATCCACAATAGCTTCGTTGTCTGTCTTGAAGATGTCTTTCTTAGTGCCTTCCCAAGCTAAAATTCCTTCTTTAAGGAAAATTATTTTCTCGCCAATTTCCATCACCGAGTTCATGTCGTGCGTATTAATAACGGTTGTAATGTTATATTCTTGTGTAATTTCATGAATTAGATTATCAATTAATATTGCCGTTTTAGGGTCAAGACCAGAGTTAGGTTCATCACAAAAAAGATATTTTGGATTATTTACGATGGCTCTTGCAATGGCCACACGTTTTTGCATCCCTCCAGAAATTTCAGAAGGTTTTTTATGGTTGGCATTAATCAAATTCACTCTTTGAATAACAAAATCCACTCTTTCTTTAATTTCTGCTGCTGTTTTGGACGTAAACATTTTTAATGGAAATCCAACATTTTCTTCAACAGTCATACTGTCAAACAAAGCACTTCCTTGAAATACCATCCCTATTTCAGTTCGTAGTGCCCTCTTTTCATCAGCATTTAATTCAGAATAAATTCTTCCATCAAATGATATTGTGCCTACTTCAGGAGTAAAAATACCTAATAGAGACTTTAATAGTACTGTTTTACCAGAGCCACTTTGCCCAATGATTAAATTCGTTTTTCCAGTTTCAAATACAGTTGAAACTCCTTTTAACACCTTAGAATCGCCAAACGATTTCTCTACATTTTTAACTTCTATCATTTTGCTAAAAGTAATTGAGTTAAAATATAATTCATCAAGATGATAACAACAGATGTCCATACAAAAGAAACAGTACTCGCCTTACCAACTTCAAGTGCTCCCCCTTTCATATAATAGCCATGAAAGGAAGGTATTGTTGCTAATAGTAATCCAAATATAGCTGTTTTAATAAATGAATAAGCAATATGAAAAGGAATGAATTCTGCTTGGAGACCAGTTACAAATTCATTGCTCGAAACAAATCCACCATATACACCCGCTATCCACCCGCCAAGAATTCCTAAAAACATGGCTATTCCAATAAGAAATGGATATAAAAGAGAGGCAATTATTTTTGGAAAAACAAGATAGTTTAATGAATTAACGCCCATTACTTCCAACGCATCAATCTGTTCCGTTACACGCATTGTTCCAATACTAGACGTAATAAAAGAACCCATTTTTCCTGCCATAATGATAGAAATAAAAGTAGGAGCAAATTCTAATATTATCGATTGACGAGTAGCAAAACCTATAAGCTCCTTTGGTATTAATGGATTGGTTAAGTTTAAAGCGGTTTGAATAGCAACTACTCCTCCCACAAAGAAAGAAATAAATGCCACAATACCAAGAGAACCAATGATTAAATCATCAATTTCTTTGAATATTAATCCTCGCATAACCGACCATTTAGTCGGTTTATTGAAAATTTCTTTAAGCATCAAAAAGTATTTTCCTATTTGTGATAAATAGCGAACTAGCATCATAGTTTTAAAATATGGTCAAAAATAGTAAGAAGTTATGACTTAGAAGTTATGACTTAGTAGTTTTTAACTAAAACAATTTTCCTTTCATTTTCTTCCAGCGATAATTTCTAATGAATTTGGCTTGCTCATCCGTTACTAAAAGGGGTTCATTAGAAAGGATAGCTTTCCAAAAACCTTTCATATAGTCGATAAAAAGAATTGGTTTTTTCTTCATCATAGCCAACTTTGCAGAGGCAATAGCTGTAATTACAAATCCATAGCCTAAGGAATAGAAAGCTTCACCTTGTTTGTATCTCGCTGCTTTATTGTAGTTGGCGCCAGTAGGTTTTAAGTGTTTTACTTTTAAGGTTTCATCAGTGACTACTTTCCAATTATAGAATTTACATAGTAATTCATCAACGGTATCCCAACCCATAGCTGGTTTTAAACCTCCGATTTGTTGAAATGTTTCTTTTCTGTAGGCTTTAAAGGCACCACGAATATGATCTTTATCGGTTAGATTTTCTAAAACATAGTCTCCATTTTTCTCAATGTATGCAAATCCGCCTGCCATTCCAATATTTTCATCAGACTGAAAATGATTGCTTATAGTTTCAAAATAATTAGTTGGGAAAATTAAGTCAGCATCTGCTTTTACAATAAAATCATAATTGCTATCTAACGTTGCTAATCCTGTTTGAAATGCTTGAATTACTTTACTACCTGGAAGATGAATTGTGTCAGAAGTTTTATTTACTAATGATATACAGGTACTCTTATTGGCAAACTCTGAAACAATCGCAGAAGTTCTATCCGTAGAATTATCATTAACTACCACAATTTTAGAAGGCATAAAGGTTTGATCTAATAGAGACTGTAATGTCAATGAAATGAAAGCCTCTTCATTATAGGAAGGTATAACAACGTAATAATTCATGTATTTACAATATTTTGAGGTGTAAAATTATGAAAACATTAAAACAAAAAGGGATTTCCGTTAAGAAATCCCTTTTTTTATTACACTTTAATTTTAATTAATCTGCATTAGCTACTTCTGTCTTTTTTTCAGTAGATACAGCGCTTGTTTTTTTCTTAGTAAATGCTTCAATACTATCATACATTACAGGAATGATTTCTTTACCAGATTTATCAATAAATCCAAGTTTGTCTTTTTTGTCTTTTACTAGAGCCCAGTTTTTTCTAATTCCATCAAATTTTTCAATTGAAGAATATTTTAGAGGAACAATAATGTTTCCGTCCGTAGTAATGAATCCTTTCATTCCTTGAGATTCTACTGATGCCCAATCTTTAGCATATTCGCCAAAGTTACCAACTTTATCATAAACTGGAGGAACTACTTCTTTACCAGATTCATTAATAAAACCTAGTTTGCCATCTTTTTTGACAAGAGCCCAACCTTGGTTGTATTCGTTGTAGCTACCAATACTTTCATATTTAGCTTCTACCACAATTTTACCTGTCTTATCAACAAAACCAAATAAGTTTTCTAATTGTACTTTAGCCCAATTTGGATGAACTTTGTCAAAATCTTCAATAAAATTGTATTTAGGCGGAATTACTTCAATGCCTGATTCGTTAATAAGTCCAAATTTCTCATCCGATTTAACGATGAATAATTTTTGACCGAATGAAAATGTTACTAAAAATAGCATGCTGATTGAGAAAATTTTTTTCATAATAAATAGATTTTAGGGGTTTTTAATTTTTTATGTTGTTTTAACGAGACAAACATATAAATAAACTCGATTAAATGTCAAATAAATTCGACAAAATGCACTAAAAACATTAAAATTAACAGTTTTTACATGTATAAACTTACAAATTTTATTATGGTTTATGTAAATAGTTTAGTAATAAATTCTATTAAAAGCACTTTAAAACACAAAAAAATCATCCGAAGATGATTTTTTTTAATTAGTTTTTTACTTTTTCAGCGTACACTATATAATATCTTGGCGTAAAATAGCGTAGCAAAGGTCTAAATCCAAATTTCTTAACTGGATGAGTAAATTTTTCGCTTGCAATAATTTTCCAGCCTGTTTTTTCTAATAACCAGTCCAGTTGCCAATCTTCAAATTCGTGATAATGACGGTCCCACATATCTGTTTTGCTTTTATACGCAGGAGAAAACCACAATCGTAGGGGTACTGAAATTAAGAGTTTATTGCATTTTACGTTTTGTAAAACTGTATAAGGATTGAGTAAATGTTCAAATATTTCAAATGCGGTAAACACCGAGTAGGATTCAGTTTGAAGTGCACTTTGGTCTTTATCTAAATCTTCTCCTTTGCTATTTAGAACGGTATATCCATTTTCATTCATGATTTTTGAAAAGGGATTAGGAACACCTAAGTCAAAAATAACTTCGGAAGTGGAAACGTTTTTTTGAAGAAATTCTAAGGTATGTTTGAAGCGTTTGTTTGGAAATGTTTTTTCGTACATTCTAAAAATTTATTGTTTATTGTTTTGGTAGTGCAAAATTAACTATTAACCATTAGCAACAAACCATAAACGGGAAAAATTACATTTTATATACAATCGCATTGATATTCATCCCAGCACCTACAGATGCAAATAGAATAACTTCGCCTGGATGTATTTCTTGATTTTCAATTTCACCTTTAGTTAATGAATCGTATAAAGTTGGGATAGTAGCCACACTCGAATTCCCTAGTTTATGGATGCTCATAGGCATAATGCCTTCAGGAACCTCTCTGTTATAGAGCTTATAAAAACGGTGAATTATCGCTTCATCCATTTTTTCATTCGCTTGATGAATCAGTATTTTCTTCACATTTTCAATGGAAATACCACTATTGTCTAAACATTCTTTCATGGCTTTAGGAACATTGCTTAATGCAAATTCGTATATTTTACGACCATACATTTTAATATAACGAACATCAGGATCTAGGTCTTTATTGTTTGATTTTCCAAAAAACAAATAGCCTGATTCGTCATACGCATAAGTAGCTGACTCATGAGCAAGAATTCCTCCTTCTTCTTCAGTAGATTCAATAATTGTTGCTCCAGCACCATCAGAATAAATCATAGAGTCCCTATCGAATGGGTCGACAACTCTAGATAATGTTTCGGCACCAATTACCAAACATTTTTTTGCCATTCCTGCTTTTATAAAGGCAAAAGCTTGAATAACTCCTTCTACCCAACCAGGGCATCCAAAAAGCATATCGTAAGCTACACATTTCGGATTTTTAATTCTCAAATTATGTTTGACACGCGTGGCTAAACTAGGTAGTAAATCAGCTTGAATTGCTCCTTTTTTCTGATTTCCAAAATTATGAGCAAAAATGATATAATCTAACGTTTCGGGATCAATGTTGGCATTTTTTATTGCTTTTTGGGCAGCAATAAAGGCGATATCAGAAGTAAGTAAATCATCAGAAGCATAGCGGCGTTCTTTTATACCTGTAATACCATAGAATTTTTCAGCGATAATTTCATTCGAAAGAGGAAAGGGGCTGCCATCCTCATTTAAAAAAATGTGATTTAAAAAATCTTTATTTGATACTATTTCTGTTGGAATATAACTTCCAGATCCTGTTATTTTTATGTTCATTTGGAATAAATTTCATTACGAATTTATTAATAATATCTCAATACTGATTTAAAAAAAATCACAAATACCATTTAATTGCGAAATGTTTAAAAAAACAGAATTAAAAATGTAGATGCAATAATTATTTTGCTGATTGTTGTGCTATTTTAATCTGCATAATAGTAGATAAATTATGTGACATGTTTTTCATTCTTTCACAATTTATTCCAGTGAAATTTTCATCTATAGAAGTTTCAAAATGATGTAACCAAATGTCAAATAATTCTTTTGACAAATGGAATTTCAAATCAACGTCTAAATGAATTTGAGTAAGATTATTAAAATAACCACCAGTTCCTAAAATAGATTGTGACCAAAATTTAACCAACATTTGCAAATGTTCTTCCAGTTTTAAATGAATAGGAATTACTTCTGTGAAAATGTAGCTAATCCTTTCATCCGCAAACAATTTTTTATAGAATTCATCTACAATAATATATAAGTCTTCTTGAGTTTGTATGTCATTCATTTTTCCAAAATTATTATGCAAAGTTACTTTAATCCGATTTTAATAACTTGACTTTAATCATTTTTTATAAAAAGAAAAAGGTTTCAAATCATAAACTTGAAACCTTTTCTATTTAGTAATCAGTTTTAATTACATATATGCTTCCATAGGCGCGCAACTGCAAACTAAGTTTCTATCACCATAAGCATCATCGACTCGACGAACACTTGGCCAGAATTTATTTTCTGCAATATAGTCTAATGGATACGCCGCTTGTTCTCTAGTATATGGGAAGTCCCAAGTGTCAGCAGTAAGCATAGCTAAAGTATGAGGTGCATTATGTAAAACCGTATTGTGATTGTCGGCACTTGCGGTTTCGATTTCTTTTCTAATTGAAATTAAAGCATCACAAAAACGATCCAATTCAGCCAAATCTTCACTTTCAGTTGGTTCAATCATTAAAGTTCCAGCTACAGGAAAAGAAACGGTTGGAGCATGAAACCCATAATCCATTAAACGTTTAGCGATATCGGTAACTTCAATACCTTGTTGTTTGAAGGCGCGACAGTCTAGTATCATTTCGTGGGCAGCACGTCCACATTCTCCTGAATATAAAACGGGATAATGGTTTTCTAAACGCGCTTTCATATAATTAGCATTCAATATAGCGTATTGTGTCGATTTTTTCAAACCTTCTGCACCCAGCATTTTAATATAACCATAGGAAATCAAACAAACCAAAGCCGATCCATAAGGAGCGGATGAAATAGCTGTAATGGCTTTTTCTCCTCCAACTTGAATAATTGGATTGCTAGGTAAAAAAGGCACTAATTTTTCGTTTACGCAAATAGGTCCTACACCAGGTCCACCCCCACCATGAGGGATAGCAAATGTTTTGTGTAAATTCAAGTGGCACACGTCTGCGCCAATGGTTGCAGGATTGGTTAATCCAACTTGAGCATTCATATTAGCCCCATCCATATAGACTAATCCGCCGTTGTCGTGAATTAGTTGAGTAATTTCTATAATAGCACTTTCAAAAACGCCATGAGTAGAAGGATACGTTACCATCAAACAAGATAAATTGTCTTTGTGCTCGAGAGCTCTAGCTCTTAAATCTTCTACATCAATATTTCCTTCAGGAGTTGTTTTGGTTACAATAATGTTCATTCCCGCCATGGCTGCCGACGCTGGATTGGTTCCGTGCGCTGAAGATGGAATCAAACAAACATTTCTGTGATGGTCACCACGAGATAAATGATAGGCGCGTATAGCCATCAAACCTGCATATTCTCCTTGAGCACCAGAATTAGGTTGCAATGTAGTCCCTGCAAAACCTGTTATTGTACTCAGCTGTTGCTCTAATTCTTTTAACATGGTTAGGTATCCTTCAGCTTGTGCTACGGGAGCATAAGGGTGAATACTGTTCCAATTTGGCATTGATAATGGCAGCATTTCGGCCGCAGCGTTTAGTTTCATGGTACAAGAACCCAAGGAAATCATTGAGTGATTTAATGATAAATCTTTGCGCTCTAATTTTTTGATATAGCGCATCAATTGACTTTCAGAATGATGGTTGTTGAAAACAGCATAAGTTAAAAAGTCTGATTTTCTAATCAGATTTTCAGGAATCATCACCTTATTATCTAATTGACTAATTTCAACATTATCTTTTCCTAAGGCTTCTGCAAAAACGCTTATTATTTTATTCAAATCAGCAATAGAGGTAGTTTCGTTTAGCGAAATTGAAATCGTTTCCGCGTCGATATAATAGAAATTTATTTCATTTTTTTCTGCTACGGATTTTACTTTTACCGCATCTGCTTTGACTGCAATAGTGTCAAAGAAAGAGGTGTTGGTGTTGTAAACCCCTAATTTGTTCAAGGCATCAGACAAAGTTACTGCTGAGGCATGCACTTTAGAAGCAATGTGTTTTAAACCACGGGGCCCATGATAGACGGCATACATTCCAGCCATCACAGCCAATAATACTTGAGCCGTACAAATATTAGAAGTCGCTTTTTCACGTTTGATGTGTTGTTCACGAGTTCCTAAAGCCATTCGCAAAGCGCGATTCCCATTTGCATCAATTGTTACTCCAATGATTCTTCCTGGCATAGATCGTTTGTATTCCTCTTTAGTAGCAAAAAAAGCAGCATGAGGCCCTCCATATCCCATAGGAACCCCGAAACGTTGTGTCGTTCCCACAACAACATCGGCACCAAATTCCCCCGGAGGAGTTAATTTTACTAAGGATAAAATATCAGCAGCTACGGCAATTTTTATTTCTGCAGCATGAGCATTAGCAATAAATCCTGCATAATCATTTACTTGACCATATTTTCCTGGATATTGTAAAATAGCTCCAAAAAAATCGGATGAAAATTCAAAATTTTCGTGATTACCAATCACCAATTCAATTCCTTTTGGAGTAGAACGAGTTTGTAAAATTGATAATGTTTGCGGCAAAATCTCTGATGAAACAAAGAATTTATTGGCATTGTTTTTCTTTTGATCCCTTGAACGCACATCAAACAATAAAGCCATGGCTTCTGCTGCTGCAGTTCCTTCATCCAATAGGGATGCATTGGCGATTTCCATTCCGGTTAATTCGATAATAGTAGTTTGAAAATTCAAAATTGCTTCCAAACGACCTTGGGCAATCTCTGCCTGATAAGGTGTGTAGGCGGTGTACCATCCTGGATTTTCAAAAACATTTCTCTGAATAACTGCAGGAACAACGGTAGGGTGATATCCCAAACCGATATAAGATTGAAACATTTTGTTTTTATTTCCTAATGATTGAATATGATTCAAATACTCATATTCTGACAATGCAGGGTCTATGTCTAATTCTTTTTTTAAACGAATATCGTCTGGTAAAGTTTCGTAAATTAATTGGTCTAATGTTTCAACTCCTATGGTTTTAAACATGTGTTGTAGGTCGCTTTCACGTGGTCCTAAATGGCGTAAAGCAAATGCATCTGTTCTCATTTGATATAGAATATGTAATGTTTGTGTGTGTTGTTAAGTGGGAACAAAAGTAATTATTAAACTTGTATTTTTTGGATAATAGGAAGGCTATTTTTTGGTAAATTTTCAACCAAAATCACTTCTTATTAACAGATTGACTAGTTTTGTAAGATGAAGGGGGTAAAAAAACTTTTTGATTTTTATATTAATTCAAGCATCCATGTGGCCTTATCGGTCTATTCATTAGTACGGATGACACAATTTTTATTTCGAATCCAAAACGATTCTGCCATAGTCTATTTTGCTTTTTTTGGCACTATCGTAGGCTACAATTTTGTAAAATACGACGCCTTGGCAAGGACGCAGAGGGTAAACATGAGCTTTCAATTAAAAGCAATTGCCACTGTAAGCTTGTTTTCGTTGATTCTCACAGGGTATTATTTTTTTCAATTGCAAAAAAACACACAGCTGATTGGAGTTTTTTTTCTTATTAC
>CAIWKX010000071.1 GCA_903913315.1 uncultured Bacteroidota bacterium
GGTTTTTAAGTTGTTATCGATTTGATAAAGTGATTATATGCCACTTGATTAGATTTGTAAAGTAATTTGTATAAAGTAATTTATATTTTATGTTAAGTTATTGTTAATGTTGTCTTTATTTGTGTTATATACTTAGATATCCACCGTTTTTGTGAGTAACTTGTCGTAATTATTTTGCTTACTGATTGATAATTTGACTAAAAAAGCTATATAATCACTCTATACTATATATATAGAGCATGTAATGAGTCGATGTTATAAGTGCGCAGACAGTGGCAAGGTTATGGGGAATGGCATGATTATGCTTAGATGTCCCTTGTGTTATCCGTCAGATATTGATACAGATAGCAAAAAAAATAGAGTTATCAAAGCAGACAGACGCTCGAAATTATACAAAGAATCTATAGATAAAATTATGAAAATTCATGGAGTCGATCGCGAGTCTGCGATTGATATTTTTGATTCTGAATTTGATAAGTTAGGATAATATGGCACGTGGACGTCCTACAGATTATAGTGAAGAATTTGCAAAACGTATTTGCGATTTTATTGCTACGCACACTGAGGGCACAAGTGAATTGTGTAGATTATTTGATTGGCTGCCTGACGAATCTACAATACGCCTATGGAGATTTAAAAACCGAGATTTCTCCCTAATGTATTTAGCTGCAAAAAGTTTTCAATCTGAATTAATGATTGAACAAGTCAACAATGTGTACAGTAATGAAATATTATATTATACGGATAGCGATGGCAACGAAAGAATAGATTCGCCCAGTGTCAGCCTCGCAGTTGCAAAAGCAAATACATTAAAATGGCAGGCTGCTAGACTAGCTCCAAAAATTTATGGCGAGCGCAAAGACCATGAGCCCCAAAACCCCTCGGAAACTCTATCTAAGATACAAGACCTTGTTAGCGATTTAAACAAGACAAATACTAGTGATATATAGCTAGTGATATATAGACAATTAAAGTGTATCTATTGATAATACCATTTATTTTTTAACAGTTTTCTCAATCACAATAAAAGCTTAAATTATTATTAGAAAAACAAAAAAAGCAAAAATAATTACACCAATTACAAAAAAACCTAATGCGTCTAAAAATAATTCTTCATTGGTGCTTGGTTTAAAATTGGGTTTAATTGGTTCATTCATAATAGGCTTAAATGATTAAAAATCATATTATAGGGTAATTGTGATTAAAAAACAAACATAATTATTTTATTAAAGACTTAATTGCTGCTGTAGTACCTAGAGCACTTGTAATTAATATACTAGTTGTTACAGCGCGTTTCTTTAATTTGGAAATTTCTTTTTCAGTATCATTAAGTTTTTGTTCGGTTTTTTTATAAGTATCAGTAGCTGCTGTTTGATTTTTTTTAAGATCTTTAAGTTGCTTAACGGTTTTTTCAAGACCTGCTATTTTATTTTCATGCGCTTTAAGGGTTTGTTTTAACTTTATGGTTTTGTCTATTCTCTGTTTAGTTTGTTTAGTAAGCGCTTCCTCTCTCTTAATCTTAGCCTTTTCATGTTCTTTTAATTTTGCAACGTGCTCTTGTTGTAATTTTAAATTTTGTTCTAATATTTTATTAATCAATTCTTGTTGCGACTTATCATGTATTTCTGCTAATTCTAATTTATGTTTTGTTTTTCCAATAGCCTCATTTATTCCCTTATGCTGCGCTAACAATTCTTGTAACCAAGGCATTCCAGGCAGGAAATGTTTTTCTAAAGCTTCATTAGGTTTATTTAATGAATTAGGATTATGTGCAAAAGATTGACCCACTACCAATCTTTTTAACTCAGGGTCATCAGCAATCATTTTTTGTAAAATTTCCTGTCCTTCTTCTGCACCTATAGATTTTTCCATAAGATTTCCAGAAACCTTACCTTTTTTCTTTATTTCATTAAAAGTTGAATTTTTGCGCATAGGCGCAATATTTTCTTTAAAAAATGCTTGAGCTTCTTCTAATTTCTCAAATGCTTCTTTTGGAATACTGTTTTTTAATAATTCGTACATATTATTGCTTGTTTTTTGCAAATTTTTGTAAGCACTATAAGCACGCTCCCCAATATCTGTATGGGGATTCATTTTTGATGTCATTAAAGAATCAAAAGCGGTATTTCTTGTTTTTCGATAAAGATTTAGAAGTTCTTTTGAACTCATTGATTTTATAGAAGAAGCTGATTCTGTGACTATTTTCATTAAGTTGTCGGCTGATTCGCCAGATAACTTATATTCTTTAATTGCGTCTTTGGCTTCTTTAATAACAAATTTTAATTTTTTGGTATCTTGTACTTCCAAGTTAACGGGATGTTTATCCAGCTCTTCATCAACTTTAAAATAATTTTCATCATTAGTATTTTCAAGCGCGTTTCTTTTTTCTTTAACTACAGTTGCAAATCGTTCATGAAATATTTGTCCTTCACCCAAATTTTTAGATATGTTTTTTTCAGTTTCATTAGACTTTTTTGTATGTTCTTCAAGAATAGATTTTATTATAGGTACCATTTCCTCAAATATAGGAGGACGTTCCATAGTGGGGGGCTGAGGAGATTCTAAAGATTTGAATTGAGGTATTGCCGTTTCTGATACAGGAGAATTTGCCTGTTGTAATTCATTTGATATTCTTTCACTTACACTCATCCTATTATTTAATTGGTGTTCTAATCCTTCAATACTTTTAGATCCAAATTCTTTATGAGCTTCAGACATAGCCATATTAATAGCTGAATCAGCTTGTTCTTTATTTAATCCATTGGCTTCTAATTCAGCTCGAAGTTTATCAATATCTCTTATGTTTCTAAATTTTTCTGGAGCTGATTTTATGGCTTTTATCAGTGAAGGAATAATCGCATAACCTGCTGCGCCCAAAATTCCTCCTGTTGTTCCCTCTTTTAATTCTTCGCCTGGTTTAGAGTATAATGCTCCAAGTCCAGTGCCCTCAACTGCTCCAACTCCTGCCCTTCTGCCAACAGAACCAATAGCATTTTTTGCTATAGCATTCCAAGCGGGCAATGCACTTCTTGCTGCCCCAATAGTTCCTCCCATAAGAGGAGCACTACCAACTATTCCTCCTAGTAAACTTGCTATAGGATGGCTTCTATCGTCTGTTTTTTCTTTTAATGATTCAGGAACAAGATTAGTTCTTTCTCCTTTAAGTATTCCCGATTGATCATAATCTTCTGGATGCAGCTTTTTATTAATCAGATCAAAAAATGAACCTCCTGTTTCACCTGTCTTATTTAAAACATTTGAAACCAATTCAGGGGTTGATCTTCCTGCAGATCTAAAAAATGCACCTGTTGCGCTAGTTGGTTCATATTTGTGTTCATTATTACTATCAGTAAATAATTTTTTTATAGAATCATTTTTATTTTCTGATTCGGATGCCTCAGAAATAATTTTAGATTTGCGTTGTTTTTTTTCTTCATCATCAGCCAAACCAATGATTTTTGGTTTCTTGTTGGATTTTATTAATTCTAATTGCATAGATTTAGTCATTATTCAGCCCCAATCTTTTTAGCTTCGGCATGAGTCATTATCTTTATTGTTCCATCTGGCATTTCAACTTTTACTTTGGTATTGGGCTTATAATTATTTTCAGATTTTTTTTCGTGACCTATAATTTTTTCAGAATTTTTTATTATTTCATTAGTTTTATTAAGTGACGCTTTGAGTTTTTCAAGGGCTACTGCTCTTGATTCTTGAAAATTTGCCTTCATTGATAAAGCAGTTTTTAATGCAAGCTGATTTCCTTTGGAAGAAAAGCCTTGCTCTAAAAGCTGTATTGGTGTGGCTATATGTGTTTGCCATTCACCTGCTTTTGGATTATGTGTGGTTTTTAAAAATCTTTCTTCTGCGCCTTGGCCACCAAAACCAAGTATACCATGATGACCAAATAGCTCATCATTTTTTGGATCAGATGCTATATTTATTAATGATTGCAAAGACTTTTTTGCTTCATAAAGTTTAGGCAAATCTTTTTTATTATCTGCAATTAATTTCCTTTGTATTTTTTGTTCATGGATATCTGACTTGCTGTTTTCAAGTATCTGTTTTTCTTCTCTTTTAATTCTTTCAAGCTCAATTCTGTCTTTTTGTTTTTCAGCTTCTGAAGTTTGTTGATTTAATTTTGCATTAATGGATCTTGTTAAATCTTTTTCATAGGCGGCTCTTTGTGCCTCATCTTCAAATTCTTGTGTTCTGTCAGTAAATGGCACTTTATTATCGCGTACATCCTTTAATGCTTGCGCCTCTTTCACGGATGTGGGTGGAGAAAATCCACGCACATTTTTTGTTTTAACTGAATTAATCAATGCTTGTTCTAAAAGTTTTACTGGATTAAATTCATTCTCATTGGCAGGAATATTTTTTTTAGCATTAGGATTTGTTATAGGATTAATTTTTTCATTTGTTTTTTGTTGTTGCTGTTCCATGGCATCCATTTGTGCTTGTAATCTTTGATTATCAGCATGTCTTTGATCTTCAATAGATGATTCGGAATTAGGATTTTCTATTTTTGTATTATCATTTTGAGCGCTATCTTCCATATTTGGATTTTGTAGTTTTCTATAAAAATCTAAAGCCGCTATTAGTCCTTGGGTTCCACTTTTTCCAGCAAAAGGATTATTTAACTCAAATTGTCTTTTTTCTTGTTCTTGCTGTAATTGTCTGGACAAATAAGGATTTGAAATATTAAGTCCTTCGGTTTGGGCTCCTAAATGTCCAGCCTGTGCACCACGTAAGCCTATTTGCGATTGTATATTTGGCTTATACATTTCATTGTATTGCCTGGATTTTAATAACGCTTCTTGCAAAGTAGGTTCTAAATATTTAGATTTAGTTACAGTTTCATAATTTTTTAAAGCATTAGTAAGGAGATTATTCCAAGGGCTGGATTCCTCATCGGATACTTTTCTAGCTGGAATATATGTAAAAGACATTTTTGATCCTTAAATTTTATCCGACTTTTGAACCTGAAAAGGCACCA
>CAIWKX010000072.1 GCA_903913315.1 uncultured Bacteroidota bacterium
GAGAGAGAGAGAGAGAAGACCATACAAACCCACCGTGACCATGACTGCTCTATCCTATGAGAGCCCTTATCTACTAGTAGTATTGTCAACAGGCTACCTGGCCTGTTGCTAATGAGAAGAAGAAACTTGCCTGCCAGAGGGACAGTTGAGCAGGAGCCTGCTTGTGCCATTCAAATTGACCCCCAAACTGCATTGTACCTCTTCAGATATCCCAAGTGCAAGTTTCTACTGAACTTCTAGGGGTTTCTGGAATGGAATACAAGGATTCAAATCCAAAGACGGTCCTGCCTAGGAACTTGCCTGTTGTCGCCCCCCATCCGAAGGGCCACCTGCTGCCATTGCTGCAACGGGCTCAGCGTTAATTTTAATTTTTTCAAATTGAATGCTTCTACATTTCCAAAAGAGCTCTTGAAATGGCTTTCGAATTGCATAGGCTCTGCCAGAACACACAGGAACGGAGGTGAATATGATAGTGAGCAGGTGCTGTACAATCTCAAAAACCAAACAAGCATCTCAGTCTGAGTCTGTCCATCATACCACTGGTCAGCTTTTGGATTTGAGTGCTGATAATAAATTTTTCTTTTCCCATCGAAATTCACTCTTTTACCATAAAATGCATTCTTTTCCACTTTTTCACTCTTTTTCCAGAACCCTCCATTCTTTTTCCAGACCTCCCCATTCTTTTTCCAGCCTTCTACGTTCACAAGGCCTCTGAGAGCTCAGTGGATCTCGGGCAGCTGAAATGCACTGGTTCAGATGGAAGGAGGTACACGTTTTGTTTACAATTGCTGTCACTCTCTTGCCACATTGAACACAACCGATGGCAGAACCAGTATCAATTTCAGAAATCCCATTATTTTGCAAACTTATAAATGGAGATTATCAAATGGCAACAAGCAAAAGCGATAAAAAAATAGCATCATCCATTCAATTTTTCGTGAATAATCTTCCTTCATTTCAGCAATTTAAAAATAACGATAATTTAGATTGGGTGGTTAAGTACTAACAACAGAATTATTACAATATTCTTTAAATCACCATTCCAGCGCTGCAACACTCAAATGTAAATTTAATGCTATTACTCTTATCATGCAATTAGCATTCAAGAGCAAAACACCAGATTTATATGAAACGTTCAGTTTGAACGAGCATATCATTGATTCACAGCAAGCTTTTGTTTAACAGGGAATAAGAGGGGAAAGTATCATGAAAACTGCCTGCGTTCATTGAGATGCATTTTTGAAGCAATTAACGATGATGATGAGTTTGATAACGAATTATCACCAGAAGAAGACAATAAATTTATTGCTTGGGGTGTTGTAATTTCAAGGCAAAAACAATTAGAAAGACAGTTTTATTTAATCCAAAACAAACAAACTAAACAGGCATATGAACTCAATAATAAATTATTGTTATTATCGTATATTCATTATTACTACCATTAAGAAATGAGATTAAACATTTAAATTTTACTTTTCAAAGAAAAATGGATAATGAATATATATGGTTGGATACTGATGGCGAGATATTTAAAAAAGAAACGCCAAGACCCTTTTTTCTTATATTTCGTTATCATGACAAAAGATCAGTCATTATTAGCAAACATTATTAAAGATAGCTGTACGTTATATCCTCGTGAATATGTCTCCACTCCTTAAAATACATATCCAAATTTAAATGAAAAGGCAAGTCAAGCATCATTAGACGCACGATTAAAGGCATTATTTATATTTACTGGTAAAAGCGTTTCCGTTAATTTATTGCGTAGTTCATATGTATCTTATATGGTTCATCAGGCGATGCTTAAAGGCAAGTTATTAAGCAAGAAAGATAAGATTGCGCCAAAAATGAGAAGTTCAAGAAAAGGTTTCGATGTGAGTTATACGAAACATTTTCAAATTAACCCACAACAACAAGCACACCAATAGTTGAACAGGAAGAAAATAGAAATGACGTTATTGATGAAAATAATTAATATCAACGGCAAAAGTCAAGAG
This sequence comes from uncultured Bacteroidota bacterium, assembly GCA_903913315.1. Lineage (GTDB taxonomy): Bacteria > Bacteroidota > Bacteroidia > Flavobacteriales > Flavobacteriaceae > Flavobacterium. Next base: position 1,998 of record CAIWKX010000072.1, read on the forward strand.
TAAATTCTTATTATCATCAACATAAAGAAGAAATAATAAGAAAACAAAAAGAATAC
>CAIWKX010000073.1 GCA_903913315.1 uncultured Bacteroidota bacterium
ATAAAGGATATAAGAGTGTCCTGTAATCCAACCGATATCAGCGGTACACCAATACACGTCGTTTTCTTGGTAATTGAATATATTTTTAAAGGTATAAGCGGTATAGACCATGTAGCCAGCGGTAGTATGCACCATTCCTTTAGGTTTTCCTGTAGAACCTGAAGTATATAAGATAAATAAAGGATCTTCTGAATCCATGATTTCTGCTACACAATTCGGAATAGCAGCATCCATCAAAGGTTGTAACCATTGGTCACGACCTTCTTTCATTTTTATGGGAGTATTGGTTCTTTTTACCACCAAAACTTTCTCTACACAAGGTGATTTTTCTAAAGCTTCATCTACAATCCCTTTCAAATCGATCGCTTTATTTCCTCTAAAACTTCCGTCAGAGGTAATCACCATTTTACATTCAGAATCATTGATACGCGCAGAAACCGCCGAAGATGAAAATCCTGCAAATACCACAGAATGGATAGCTCCAATTCGAGCACAAGCTAAAATAGAAACAGCTAATTCAGGAATCATCGGAAGATAAATACAAACTCTATCTCCTTTTTTAATCCCCTGCTCCCTTAACACATTGGCCATTTTGGATACTCTTGAGTACAATTCATTATAGGAAATATGTTGTGCTTCTTCACTAGGATCATTAGGTTCAAAAATGATGGCTATTTTCTCCCCTCTTTTGGCTAAATGTCGGTCAATACAATTTTTAGTGATGTTTACTTTAGCATCAACAAACCATTTGAATTTGGCTTCTTGCATGTCGAATTCCATTACCTTTTCCCATTTCTGATACCAAGTAAAGTTTTCATCGGCGACTCTATCCCAAAATTTTCTAGGCTCTCGCACCGATTTCTTATACATTTTAAAGTAATGTTCTAAATTGTCTATCGTATAGTAACTCATTTTTTATAGTAATTAGTAATTAGTGACTAGTAATAAGTCATTTGGTTTTGTAAATATAAATATTCTATTGGTTTGAAAAAGATTTTTCTTGCTAATTAGATATAGTTTACTGAAAAAGAAAATAGAGAAAAGAGAATAGACCATACCTATATTCTATTTTCTTTTTTCTAAATCACCTAAACGAACCTATCTTCGCTTTCTCAAACGCTTCTCTAACTTCCTCAATGATAGCTTCGTCATCAATAGTAGAGGGTATCTGGAAATCTTCGCCGTCAGCAATGCTTCTCAATAACTTTCTAAGTATTTTACCCGAACGTGTTTTAGGCAAACGCTCCACTATCACCACATCCCTCAAGGAGGCTACAGCGCCAATTTGATCTCTAACCAAATGAACTACTTCGTGTTGCAATTGAAAATGCTCAATATCCTCTCCTGATTTAGTAACAACTAAAGCTAACGGTACTTGTCCTTTTAAATCGTCATTGATTCCAATAACAGCACACTCTGCTACTGAATGGTGTGAAGAAACAATCTCTTCCATTTCGGCTGTTGAAAGTCGGTGTCCGGCTACATTTATAACATCATCCACACGGCCAGTAATAAAAATGTAATTATCAGCATCTTTAAATCCACCGTCACCTGAGAAATAATACCCTGGAAACTTATTTAGATAACCAGCTTTGAAACGAGGATTGTCATTCCATAAATCCAACATCGTTCCTGGAGGCAGTGGCAATTTAATCACTACATAACCTTCTTCATTTGGACCTAATTCCGTGCCGTTTTCGCCCATTATTCTGATGTCATAACCTGCTACAGATTTGCCTGCAGAACCCGGTTTAATTGGTAGATACTCCACTCCCATCATATCCGCAATCATAGGCCAACCTGATTCGGTTTGCCACCAATGATCAATAGCAGGAACTGGAATGTGCTGATTATACCATTCTAAGGTCGCTATATCACAACGTTCTCCTGCTAAGAATTGTGTTCGTAAACAAGATAAGTCGTATTGTTTGATGAATTCACCATTAGGGTCTTCTTTTTTAATGGCACGAATGGCTGTAGGTGCTGTAAACATAGTACTCACTCGATGTTCGTCAATTACTCTCCAAAACGTACTTGCATCTGGAGTTCTAATTGGTTTTCCTTCAAATATAATCGTTGTGTTTCTGTTAATCAGTGGGCCATACACAATAAAACTATGTCCTACCACCCAACCCACATCAGAGGCTGCCCAAAAAACTTCATCTTGTTTGACTCCATAAATGTATTGCATTGAAAATTTAAGTGCCGTAGCATAACCTCCTGTATCTCTTACAATTCCTTTTGGTTTTCCTGTAGTACCCGAAGTATATAAAACATATAAGGGATGCGATGCATTCACCGGAATACATGGTGTCTCTTCTGAGCCATACACTAAAGCATCGTAATCGACATCGTATTTTTTAAATGGAATTCTAGCTCCTAATTTTCTATTGAATACAATCACTTTTTTAGGTTTGTGTTCTGCTAAATCAATCGCTTCGTCTACCAAAGGCTTGTAGGCAATTAACCTATCAATTTCAATTCCGGAAGAGGCTGTGATAATCAATCGTGGTTTGCAATCATCAATACGAATGGCTAATTCATGAGGCGCAAACCCTCCAAAAACCACGGAATGCGTTACCCCTATTCTAGCACAGGCTAGCATAGCAAACGCTGCTTGCGGAATCATCGGCATATAGATAACAGCAGTATCGCCTTTCTTTAAACCTAACGCCAACATTCCTCCTGCCAGTTTAGCGACTTCCGTTTTTACTTCACTGAAACTGTAGCGTTTTACTGTTTGTGTCACTGGGGAATCGTATATAATAGCGGTTTGATCACCAAATCCGTCTTGTATGTGTTTGTCCAAAGCTAAATAACAAGCATTTAACTCTCCATCTTCATACCAGAGCGGGTACCCATTCTTATCTTTTGATAGTATTGTTGACGGTTTGTTATACCATTCAATTTGGTCAGCTTGTTCCTTCCAAAAGGCTTCAGGAGATTGAACACTTTTGGCATAAAATTCTTCGTAATTCATTAGTAATGTATAGTTTGTGGTTGTATTAAATAGTAAAGTAAATGTAACTAATTATACTATACATTCTAAAACATTCTTGCTAAATAGATATATACGAAATCGATTGCGTACCAACATAAAAAAAGACCGAATAATTACATTCGGTCTTTTCATAGTATTTTAAAAACGTAGATTAACTTAATAATTCCATCACTTGATCTACTACTTTTTTAATGGAAAAGGGTTTGGTTAAATAAGCATCGGCTCCAAGTGCCATTCCTTTTTCTATATCGCTTTCTTTATTTTTAGCAGAAAGAAAGATTACCTTAGTATGTTTTAAATTGTTGTCTTTCCTAATTTGCTCCAAAGTGGCATACCCATCCACCATAGGCATCATTACGTCAAGAATGATTACATCCGGAAAATTCTCTTTTACAATATCCAAGGCTTCTTGCCCATCACGTGCAATAAAGACTTCAAAATTGCTCTTTTTAAAAGTATACTCCAATGCCATGACAATGTTTGGCTCATCATCAACTATTAAAATCTTCTTCATGTGTTATAAATTTTCAACATTCTTATTCTTTGGCAAAGTAAATAAAATACTTGCACCTTTCATACTAGATGCTGCCCAAATTTTTCCTTTGTGATGGTCTATAATTTGTTTGCAAATTGCCAATCCTAAACCACTACCCACAGGTTTCTTAATATTCTGATTGGTAGATTGATAGAATTTATCAAATATAGTTTCAAAATCATTAGGATCAATTCCTTTTCCATTATCTTGTACAGAAGTTTGAATAAAATTGTCTTTTGTTTCAATTTGAATGGTAATCAATCCTTCTTTTTCAGGGCAAAACTTAATGGCATTGGACAATAAATTAGTAATGACTTGAACAATTCTATCTTCATCATAGTAAGCCAACACCGTGTCTTTACTCTCGATATGAACCGCTATATTCTTATTTTTAATCAAATGTTGCAAAGGTTCGATGGATTTTTCTATGGTTGCCACCAAATTATGGTTCTCTGGATGTATCGTTTGCTTTCCTGTTTCAAATTTTTCTAAATCCAATATCTTATCAATAAGCCTATTCAATCGATCAGATTCAGAAATAATGTTTTGCAAAAACTGTTTTTTTAGCTCTTCTGGAATTTCATCATCATCATGCAATATCTCACTGGCTGCGCGAATTGCCGTAATGGGTGTCCGAAGTTCGTGGGTTACCGTATCTAAGAAATCATCTTTTTGTTTGTCTTTTACCATCAATGATTCGTTAGCATCTTGCAATTTGGCAGAAATTTCTTTTAACTCGTTAGAGGTTTCTGTTAGTTTTTTGTTGATGATAATGTTCTCTTTTGATTCTTCCAGAATTTTTAATACTTCAGGTAGTGTGATTTTTTCTTCTTTTACCACACTGGCAATTAAGATTCGTGCCGAAGCCGTTCCGATATGCCCTGTCAATAGATTTTCTGAGAATTTAATCAAACGGGCATCTGCTAACTCAATATCTTTATCAACATTATATTTTACGTTGAAGATGTTCATGGCTCTTTTGGTACGCTCTTCTCCTAAGAATCGTATCAACACTTTTTCAATATCGTTTCTATAGGCTGTTCCTTTCCAAATAAATGCATCTTCATGGTTGGTGATGTATTTATTAATATCCACAAACATTTCGGCGTAGTTGCGTTCTCTATAGTTCCCCTTGAAGCTCACGGAAACTCCAAAATAAGTAATGGTATTGAACAACAAGCTCCAGAACAAAGCATGCGGAATGGGTTGCAAATAATCCAAACCAAACAATTGAAAGGGTTTCAACAAATGGAATCCTAAATAGCCTTCCGAGATAAAAGTATTATGACTATTGCTCAATCCTATCGCATACGGAATCAGCAGGGTGTATATGCAAATTACAAATCCGATAAGGATTCCATATACCGCTCCTAATCTCGAGCCTCGTCTCCAAAACAAAGCGCCAAAGAACGCTGGTGCTAATTGAGAGATAATGACAAAAGCCACCAATCCGATGGAAACCAAACTATAATCCAAGCCGAAGAATCGGTAGATGAAGTACGAAAGAATAATCAAAGAAAAGATGCTTATTTTTCTGGTATTTAATATTTTTCTACTGCTGATGGATTGCGCAGTTCCTTTTAAATTTCCAATTAAGTTGTAAGGTATTAAAATATTATTAGTCAGCATAGTAGACAACCCAATAGAAGATACTACAATCATGGATATGGCAGCTGAAAATCCACCCAGAAACACAATTACCGTTAAGGTTTTATTATTGAAAAATTGTGGAATTAATAAGGAATAGGAATCGGCATTCACAGCATGTCCTGCAAAGAGTATGTTGCCACCCCATGCGATTGGATACACAAACAAATTGAATAGCAATAAATACAACGGAAACAACCAAACGGCAGTGTTGATGTGATTCTCCCGATTGTTCTCAATCACTGAAACCTGGAATTGTCGTGGAAGTAAGAAAATAGCAAACATCGATAAGATACAAAGCAAGAACCAATTGATGGCTTGCGGCAATCCTCCTATTGTATTTTTCTCTTTGAAGTGTTCTAACACACTTGCTTTTTGATAAATATCATCAAAGCCATCAAAAACAAAATAAGTGACATAAATTCCAATGATTACAAAGAAGACCAACTTCAACACACTTTCCATGGCTACCGCTGTGACGATTCCTTTTCGTTTTTCGGAAGCATCTACATAACGCGTTCCGTAATAGGAAGCAAATAAGGCCAACGCCACTGCCACATAAGTAGTAGTGTCATTGAAAATCAAGGAGCTGGTTTGTGTTTTGGTTACTATATGAAACGTTTCCGCGATGGCTTTAAGTTGTAGTGCGATGTAGGGAATGATACCTGTAAGACAAATGACCGTGACAATAGCTCCTAAAAAACGACTGTTTCCATAACGAAGCGATATAAAATCGGCAATACTGGAGATTTTATTGACCCTTGAAATTCGGATGATTTTCTTTAAGATTAGTATCCATGATGGGGCTATAATGATGGGGCCTAGATAAATAGGCAAATAACTCAAGCCACTGTCTGCAGCCACACCAATGCTTCCGTAGTAGGTCCATGCCGTGCAATATACTGCTAAAGATAGCGTATAGATATACGGATTGTTCGTCCATTTATTGTTTCCTTTTTTCTCTGCCCAATGAGCAATGAAAAAAAGAACCGCCAAATAGCCTGACAGAATCACTAAAAGGAATACACTATTCATTATATCGTTTTACAATTAAGAAAGAAACGAGGATCGAAAACAACCAAAGCGAAAAGATATAAATGTAAATGACCGGAAATCCCAACAAATTTTGAGCCGAATCAAATAACAAAGCTATAGGAAGATTCAATCCTATAAGCAGTATCATCGATACAATTATAAACTTTTGTTGGTGTCTTTTTTTCATTTTATTATACCATTAATTAAACAAATGGCAGCACTTATTCTCTGAACTTTATTTCACGAATGTACACAAACTTTTCAAACTACAAACCTAAAACCAATATTCTCTATCCTAAGCGAAGCGTCTTTGTTTTCTTTTAGAAGTAAACATTCTGAATCAGAATCAAAATTCTTTTTGCGCTTAGTAGTTAAAAATCTTTTGTGCCTTTTGTGTTATAAAACGCTATGAAACTTTATCCTACCATAACCTGAAACTTGAAACCTTTTTAAATACCAAAAGCTCTTATCCTAAAATAAGAGCTTCCAGATTAACTAAACTTCAAAAACATTAATCTTCATATTCATTGGTCATGGCATACCATCCAAAGATGAATAAACCAGAAACCACTAGGGGTAATAAAATGAAGAATATAATAATTCCGAAAATCAAATCATCTTGTTTTCCTGAAACTAATTTTCCTCCAAATATTCCAATGCAGTAGTAAGCAACAGCAGCTGCAAGCGCTATCCAAACTATTCCTATATATTTTTTAATTGCGTTCATCATAATTTCTAGGTATTAGTCGTGAAGTGTATTAATTTTTCTATCGATGTATATCATTCCTATTACGAAACATACCGCACCAATGATAATTGGGTACCATAATCCATCCAAATAGAATTCGGCATTCCCAGCTTTTTTAGAATTGGTTACTAAGAAGGTGGAAATTGCTGGAAGCAGTCCTCCAAAGATACCATTTCCTACGTGATAAGGCAATGACATTGACGTATATCTGATCTTCACTGGGAACATTTCTACTAAGAAGGCTGCAATCGGACCATAAACCATAGTTACAAATAGCACTTGAATGAAAATTAAGAAGATTAAAAACCAACGCACATCATTTGTGATGTTTTTCACTACAGCAACATTTGGTTTTTCACTAATTCCATTAACGTGTGATTTGTTTTTCAACTCACCCCCTGTAAACACATTCAAAGCCAAAGCAGGAAGTGTATCCACTTTCATTGCTTTCTCGTCTTTTTTAAGATCGTTTTTAATTTTGATGGTGTTATGTACTACAGCTCCGTCTTTATCTTTAGAGTCATATTTAATCCAAGTCTCGTTTTTACCCGCCTTTTTAGCATCATACGCTAATTCTTTAGCCAAGTATAACGTATCGGTTTTAGTGTAATGAAATTTAGCCCCATTTGAATACAAGGTATCTGATTTTAAATCTACGAACACTCTTGTTTTTTTGATGGTTGGATCTGCTTTATCGGCTTCTGTTTTAATCGTCGCTACTTTGTCGCCTATCAGTTTACAACTGTCTTTAACAATAGTAATTCCTTTAGCCACCATTTCTTTACTATCTGTAGATTGATACATTTGACGGTAAATTGGACGGTAACAAATAATCGCCAATAACATTCCTCCCATCATAATGGTTTTTCTACCAATTTTATCACTAAACCATCCAAAGAATACAAAGAATGGTGTTCCGAATAATAAAGCAATTCCTAACAACATATCAACTTGTGATGAATCAATACATTGTACTGTTTTCATGAAACTCATCGCATAGAACTGACCTGTGTACCAGATAACCCCTTGCCCCATAGTCGCTCCAAATAAAGACAGCAATACAAATTTCAAGTTGTATTTGTGTCCGAAACTTTCTTTTAATGGATTAGTGCTGGTTTTACCTTCTGCTTTTGCTTTTGCAAATACAGGAGATTCATGCATGTTTTTACGAATCATGTAGGATACAAAAACCATCAAGATAGATACCCAAAACGGTACTCTCCATCCCCAATCTTCAAAGGCTTCTTTAGACAAAGTGTTTCTAGTAATCAAAATTACCATTAATGAAATAAACAAACCTACGGTAGCAGTTGTTTGAATCCATGACGTCCAATATCCTTTTTGACCTTTTGGAGCGTGCTCTGCCACATAGGTTGCCGCACCACCATATTCTCCTCCTAATGCCAAACCTTGCAATAAACGTAGTAATAACACTAACAGCGGCGCCATAAAGCCTATGGTTTCGTAGGTTGGAATACAACCAATTAAAAAGGTAGCTCCTCCCATCAATAGTAAGGTCACCATGAAGGTATATTTTCTTCCAATCAAATCCCCTAGACGTCCGAAGAACAAGGCTCCGAAAGGTCGCACTACAAATCCTGCGGCAAAGGTGGCCAAAGTGGCTAAAAATGCTGCCGTTGGGTTGCCTTCTGGAAAGAATTTCCCCGAGATCACTACAGCTAAACTTCCGAAGATGTAGAAGTCATACCATTCGATCATCGTACCCATGGAGGAAGCGGAAATCACTTTCCAAATTCCAGTTGTTTTTTTATCGCTCATACTTAATATTTTTTCGAAGTTGGAATGTTAGAAAGAGTAAACACAAGAAACCATAGCTCTTAAATTACCTACATTGGTTTTGTTATCTGTTGCTTCTCCATAAAGGTCTGCATCTCCCCATGTAGCAGCAGTATATTCTAATTCTGGAGATACTCTGAATTTATTTTTCTTAAAGTCTATTCTAGCAGAAGCTCTCCAAACGTCATTAATTACTCTGGTTCCACTAAGACCTCTCATGTATACTGAACTCAATGCACTAGCAGCAGTAGTAGCTCCATCATTTTTAGTATAACCAAAGAAGAAACCAGGGGCTATTGACTTCCCATTGCTAGCAATATCTACCCAATACGCTGAAGTTTTAATAGGTGCATACGATTGAATACCTCCGGTGGTAGTCCCTACGAATCCACCCAACATTACTAAACTGTTCAAGTTGCCACCTGAAATTCCATATGCTTTTACAGAAAATTTATCGTTAGAATATTTAGCATATCCAAATACTGAAGTACTGTTTACTTTTTCAGTAGTTGCTAATTTTGCCGTAGTACTTCCATTGTCAGTAAGTGGTTGCAATGATTTGTATTCACCTCCTAAACCAGCAATCCAGTTTTTATTTTTGTATTGGAATACTACGTTTAGTGATGGCATAGCTGAGTTGATAGATGCCGAATTTTGTGTACCAGTAGTTGCCGTTGCAGTAGTAAACTCTCGTTCTTTATATGCGGTTAACGCAGCAGAGAATTCTTTAGTGAAGTTTTGTTTTAATTTTGCTTGTGTTGCCCATCCAAAAGGATTGAATAGGATTCCTGTGTTGAAGTTAGCTACCCCAGGAAATACTTCAGGAATAAACGTTGGGTACCATGTTTGTCCCATAGTTACCTGAGTTTTTGTCCAGTCCATAGTGACAAAAGCATGTCTCAAACGGAATAACCCGATAGAAGATCCTTCTACGTTACCATAAAAATCGCCTTCTAACGTACCATTCATTTTAGCACCCCATACGTCTGGTCCTTTTACTTTAGCTCCTAATCTTGAAGTGACCGATAGAAAATTAGACTGTCCTACAGCGTTTACATCTTTACCGTTGATGTCTTTAACGACATCTAGCGGGTATAAATTCAATTGGTCTTCTCTCACAGAAGACTCTTTACGGGTATCATAAATATAATCAGTTCTTACGAAGCCATACATCGTTACGTCCCATTCTTTTTCAGCTGCTGCAGCTGGAGTTGTAGTTTGTGCATTTCCCATAAACGAGAACGCTGCTAATGATAAGATAATAATTTTTTTCATAATGTTTAATTTGGTTTTAATTTGGTTTGAATAGTTTTTTTGCTTGACCAAATTCTAAAATATTCTCAATGAAAAAAATTATGGTATATACTTTTGTAAACTACTATAGTTAATCTTTAAAACGTTCCCATTTTATTAGCATAAACTTATCCCCTAGTTCGGTGATAATCATCCCAGCTCCTTTCAATTGATCTTTGTTTTTCAGAAACTCTACCAGTTCTAAGTGGTTATATATCTTATACGTAGGATGGTAATCGGTATGATTGGGTTTAGATATCTTATACTCCTTAACCCAATTGCTCACACTCACATGAGAAACCCCAATAATTCGCTCTATTTCGCGGTAACTCAAGCCTTCCAAATACAACTGAAGCGCTTTGGTAACGTAGTAACTATCTATCTTTTTACCCATTTTATTGACGGTAAAATAGTAGTGGCACTTTTTGCATAAAAACCTTTGTCTGTCCATGATAACACCGCTTTTTACGACATCGTCACTTTGGCATTTTGGGCAGGCTAAAATATCCATATATATAAATTTTGCATAAATATACTAATTTAGCAAATATGCAAAAACATTTTTCGTATTTTTTTTAGCTTAAAATTACACACTCTCTAATTTTAGTGGGAAATAATTACATAAATGGTATATTTTACTGGTAAATTGAATTTGTGGGAAGTTTAGTCATCAGTGGTCAATGATAAGTACTAATTAGGGATTGGCAGCCTTGGCATTTCGACGCAGGACAACATAAGTAATAGCAAATTGACAAAGAAATCGCGTTTAAAACTCATTTTAAAATTGCCAATTTACTCGAGTATGCTCAATAAACTGTGTCAAGTATAAAAATTGAATTAATAAAATTTTTAAATTTGACATATTATGAAAGAAAAGTTTGATTTTGAGAGTTTTTCTAAATCTGCAATAGAAAAACTACGACAAGGTAGTCC
>CAIWKX010000074.1 GCA_903913315.1 uncultured Bacteroidota bacterium
CTTCACCCTTTTATTTTCATTCTTCACCCTTTTATTTTCATTCTTCACCCTTTTATTTTCATTCTTCACCCTTTTATTTTTATTCTTCACCCTTTTATTTTCATTCTTCACCCTTTTATTTTCATTCTTCACCCTTTTATTTTCATTCTTCACCCTTTTATTTTCATTCTTCACCCTTTTATTTTCATTCTTCACTCTTTTATTTTCATTCTTCACCCTTTTATTTTTATTCTTCACCCTTTTATTTTTATTCTTCACCCTTTTATTTTCATTCTTCACTCTTTTATTTTTATTCTTCACCCTTTTATTTTTATTCTTCACCCTTTTTTTATACAATAAAAATGTTTTTCTCCTACTAAAAATTTACTTTTATATATAAAAAAAAAGAGTTTTTAAGATCCCGATAGCGATTTGCAATCAGGGTTCATTTTTAAACTTATTTTTTAATAGAGTTGCATAACAGCTACTTATCTAGCCGTAGTTTTTTCTTAATTTAAACAGCATTAATTTTTGTTTGAACATTTTCTAAAACATCTATATTCGATTTGATAACTTGAAAATGTGAATCCATTGTTTCTGTTATATCAAGATGAGCAGAACTTACTTCGTTTGCACTATTGATCTAAAACAACACTAAAATGAAACAAAAAACATCGGGCTTAAGTGAAGCCTCTTTTTATTTTTAGGCATAAAAAAAATCCCGAATTTGATAGTTCAAATTCGGGACTTTACTTTTCAGTTAAGAAGCAATTTCTAATCGCTTCAGTAAATTTTTATTTAAAGTATGTTCGGCATACTCTTTATCTATTTCGAGAACTTTTTCATCGGTACTTGGCAATTCATACATTGCATCGGTTAATATTGCTTCACACAAAGAGCGCAATCCACGAGCTCCTAATTTATATTCTAAAGCTTTGTCAACGATATAATCTAAGGCTTCATTAGTGACAGTAAACACGACATCGTCCATAGCAAACAACTTTTCGTATTGCTTGATTAACGCATTTTTAGGCTCGGTTAAAATAGAACGCAATGTTTCTCTATCCAATGGATCCATGTGGGTCAATACTGGCAAACGACCAATAATTTCAGGAATCAATCCAAAATCTTTAATGTCTTTTGGAATAATGTATTGCAACAAGTTGTCTTTATCAATATTGTCAACATTTCTAGAAGTAGCATATCCAACTGCTGTTCTGTTCAAACGTTTGGAAATGATTCTTTCAATTCCGTCAAAGGCACCACCCGCAATGAATAAAATGTTTTGAGTGTTTACTTCAACAAATTTTTGGTCTGGATGTTTTCTACCTCCTTTTGGTGGTACATTTACAACCGTTCCTTCTAGTAACTTCAACAAGGCTTGTTGCACACCTTCACCAGAAACATCACGCGTTATGGATGGGTTATCACTTTTACGAGCAATTTTATCTATCTCGTCAATAAAGACAATACCACGTTCCGCTTTTGAAACATCATAATCAGCTGCTTGAAGCAATCGGGTTAAAATACTTTCTACATCTTCACCTACATAGCCCGCTTCTGTTAAAACTGTTGCATCTACAATCGCCAAGGGTACGTCTAACATTCGCGCAATGGTTTTGGCTACTAAAGTTTTTCCAGTTCCAGTTTGTCCAACCATAATGATGTTTGATTTTTCAATTTCTACCTCTTCATGGTGTTGTTGTTGCATCAATCTTTTATAGTGATTGTAAACAGCAACCGACATTACTTTTTTGGTTTGATCTTGACCAATTACATATTCATCAAGGAATGCTCTGATTTCTTTTGGCTTCCGCAAAATTAAATCGGTAGTTACTTTCGCATTGGAATTGGTTTTTAGTTCTTCTACAATTATCCCGTGCGCTTGTTCGATACAACGATCACAAATATGTGCGTCAATTCCAGCAATCAATAAATTGGTTTCTGGTTTTTTTCTTCCACAGAAGGAACATTCTAATTTTTCTTTTGCCATTTTTATAGGTAGTAGTTCATAGGTTTTAGGTAGAAGGTCACCTAACCCAAAACCTTTAATTATCTTCTTAAAACTTCATCAATCATTCCGTATTCTTTTGCTTCATCAGCAATCATCCAATAATCACGTTCAGAATCTTTGTGTACTTTATCAAATGTTTGTCCTGAATGATGCGATATAATGTTATACAATTCATCTTTCAATTTCAACATTTCACGTAAGTTGATTTCCATATCAGTAGCAACTCCTTGTGCTCCACCTGATGGTTGGTGAATCATTACTCTTGAATGTGGTAATGCAGAACGTTTTCCTGCTGCACCAGCACACAACAAAACGGCACCCATTGACGCTGCCATACCTGTGCAAATGGTTGCTACATCTGGCTTGATATATTGCATAGTATCATAAATTCCTAATCCAGCATACACGCTTCCACCTGGAGAATTTAGATAAATTTGAATGTCTTTCGATGCATCAGCACTTTCTAAAAAAAGTAATTGTGCTTGAACAATGTTGGCTATTTGATCGTCAATTCCTGTACCAAGAAAAATGATTCTGTCCATCATCAATCTAGAAAAAACATCCAGTTGTGATATATTCAATTGACGTTCTTCAATTATATAAGGAGTCATGTTTGTTGGTGTCATTGCACCGACAATTTTGTCATAATACATTGCGTTTACACCTTGGTGTTTTGTAGCAAATTTTTTAAATTGCTTCGCCAGTTCGAGCGTAGCTCTCGGGTCTTTTCCGTAGTTCATTTTAAATTTTAGTTTAAAAGGTTTATATGTTTTAAAGTTTAAAGTTGTAGAACTAAAACTTATTGTTGTAAGGTTCAAGCAAAGGTCGTACCTTTTATTTTATGTGACAAACTGTCTTAATATAAAAAGCGTCAAAATCTATTTAATTTTGACGCTCAAATATACTAATTATTTTATAATCTATTCGTTGTACATTGCTGCAACAAATTGCTCATAAGTAACTTCTTTAGTTGTTGGATTTGCTTTTTCTACAAATAATTTCAACATTTTATCAGCTACCACTTGTTCAGATAATCTTTTTACTTCTTCCTGGTTTGATAAAACGCGAGCTACAATTCCTTCCACTTCTTCATCAGTTGGATTAGTTTGTCCATATTGCGCCATTTGTTGACGAATAGCTGTGCTAGTAAATGATTTCAAATCTTCAAAATTTACTTGAATATTGCTTTGAGCTAATGCTTTACCTTCAATTAATTGAAAACGCAATCCTTTTTCTGAACGATTATATTCTACTTCTGCTTCTGCTGGAGATAATTTTTTCTCACCAACAGTTTGTAGCCATTTTACTAAAAACTCTTTAGGTAAATCGAATTTATTGTTTTCGATTAAGAAATCTTGAACATCTGCCATCAACTTTTGATCAGCTTGTGTAGCAAAGTGTTTTTCGGCATCTTCTTTTATTTTGGCTTTCAATTCTTCAACTGAATTCACATTTCCTGCACCAAAAAGTTTATTAAATAATTCTTGATTTAATTCCGCTGGTTCGTGAGCTACCACTTCGTCAATTGTAAATGTTACTTCAATGTCTAAATCATGAACATCATCATGAAGAACTGCTAAATAATCCATTAATTTGTGTGCATCATGGAACAAACCTTTAGTTTTCATGCTAACTACATCTCCAACCTTTTTTCCGATGAAAGATTTAGCCAATTTTGCATCTGCAAGTTCATCTAAATCGATTGTGGTTCTATTGTTAATTCCAGCTTCTTCATTTACAAATACACCCGAAACATCATTTCCTTTTGCAACTTCGTGCTGAGAAATAATTTTTCCGTATTGTTTTTGAATTCTTGCAATTTGATCATTTAACATCTTGTCATCTGCTATGATTTTGTATTTTACAACATCACTTTTAGCATCCAAATCAATTTCAAATTCAGGAACGATTCCTATTTCATATTCAAAAGTTAATTCTTCATCATTCCAAGAAAAATTTTCATTTACTTTAGGTAGTGGAGTTCCAAGAAGATTAATTCTTTCCGATTGCAAGAAACGCTCAAGGGCTAAACTCACCACTTTATTTACTTCTTCAACTTTTATAGCTGCTCCATATTGCTTTTCAACCAATGCTTTTGGTACTGCTCCTTTACGGAAACCTTTTACCGTTGCCAATGGCATTTTTTCGTTTATTCTTTTGGCTACTTGACCTTTATAATCCATATGAGGAACGGTAAGCACTATAACTTCATTTACTGCATCAATTGCAACTCTTTTAATATCCATTTTGATAATAATTTACATAATAAAATTGGGTGGCAAAATTATAACATTTATGCAACCCAACCAATTTTATTTTATTGATTTTTAAAGTATTATTTATTGTCTTCTGTAAGTTTATAAACCAATGATTGTGAAAGAGATAATATAATACTAAACAACAATGCAGTAAAAAATGAATGAACATGAAAACCAGAGACAAAGTGACTACACAGCATAATTATAATAGCATTTATTACTAATAGAAACAATCCTAACGTTAAAATTGTAGCTGGCAAAGTAAATAACACCAAAATTGGTTTTACAAAAAAGTTCAAAAGCCCTAGTACTATTGCCACCATAAATGAGGTTTGAATTCCATCAGCTAAAATAACATTTGGCGCCATAAATCGAGCAATAACCATAACAAGAATTGCAGTGATAAGTATTCTTAAAAGTAGTTTCATTTTTAAAATATTTAATTTATAAATTCTTGCACTTTATTTCAAAAACCTTGCCGTTTCCTCAAAAAATAGTTTTGGATTTTCAGCATGTAACCAATGTCCAACATTTGGAATTGTTACTAATTCAAAATTCGGAAAATATTTTTTGATTTCAGGCAAATCCGCATCCAAAATATAATTTGAATTTCCACCTCGAATAAACATAGTTGGTTTTTCGAAGGTGTTTCCTTCTGGTAAAGCCGTTCCAATAACTTCTATTTCTTTATTAAAAACCTCTAAATTGAATCTGAAACCTAATTGTCCTGGTTCAACCCAATACAAATTTTTCATAAGGAATTGTCTAGTTCCAAAGTCAGGTATAAAGGGATATAATATTTGTTCTACTTCTGTTCGGCTAGGTTTTGAAGAAAAATCAACGGCATTTAATCCAGTAAAAATATCTTGGTGATGCGGCTTATAATATTTTGGACCAATGTCTGCCACAATTAATTTTTCAACCATTTCGGAATATAGTGTTGCAAACAACATTGCCACTTTTCCACCCATTGAATGACCAATTATAGAAACTTTATCTAGATTATGCTCTTGGCAATATTCTAAAACATCTTGTGACATTACGTCATAACTAAAATTATTCGAATGAAAACTTTTTCCATGATTTCTCAAATCCAATATGTGTGTTTGAAAACCTTCCGCAGCATAAAGTGAGCCAAACGATTTCCAATTGTCAGACATTCCTAAAAATCCATGAATGATTAATAATGCTCTTCCTTGACCTTCAATTCTTGAATATAACATCTTACTTTAATTTTTGCAAATACATATTAACGACATTATCTAAACCAAGGTATAATGCTTCCGAAATTAATGCGTGACCAATAGAAACTTCTAATAAGCCTGGAATGTTTTCTTTAAAAAATTTAATGTTATCTAAACTCAAATCGTGACCTGCATTTATACCTAAATTTAATTCATTGGCATATACTGCTACTTTGGTGTAAGGTTCGATTCCTTTCAAATTTCCCACACCATATTGATGCGAAAATTCTTCTGTATAAAGTTCAATTCTATCAGTTCCCGTTGCTTTTGCTCCCTCTACCATATCTAAAATTGGGTCAACAAATATTGAAGTGCGAATTCCATTTCTTTGAAATTCTTGAATCACTTCGGTTAAATAGGATTGATGCTTTAGTGTATCCCAACCTGATGATGATGTTATTGCTCCAATAGCATCTGGGACTAAAGTTACTTGCTCTGGTTTACATTCCAAAACCAAATCAATAAAATTGTGTTGTGGATTTCCTTCAATATTGAATTCAGTGTAAACTAATGGTTTCAAATCGCGAGCATCTTGATACCGAACGTGACGTTCATCTGGTCGTGGATGAATTGTGATTCCTTGTGCCCCAAATTTTTGAATGTCTTTGGCTACTTGCAATAAATCAGGTACATTTCCGCCACGAGCGTTTCTTAAAGTGGCAATTTTGTTGATATTTACACTTAATTTTGTCATAGTTCTTTTAAAATAATTTCAATTTTGAAATTCTGATTACAAAAATACAAAGTTAAAATAAGGTTTTATGTTCTAAAATTTGATTATTTTGCAACACTTATTTGAAATCAAAGTATGACCGAAATTATAGACTACATTAATAACGATGATAAAGCCATTGATGGTCAACAAACTATTGAGGCACTTCAAGAATTTTTTATAGATGTTCCTTATTCTCATTTTGCGGTACTTAATGAGGGGACTTATATTGGATGTATTGCTGCTGCTGATGTTGAAACATTTGATACTGATAAGAAAGTGATGGATTATAAATATGCTTTAGAAGGTTTTTTTGCAAGAGATACCATGATCTGGTTGGATGTTTTAGAGGTATTTGCAAAAAACCACACTAATATTGTTCCTGTATTAAATCAAGAAAATGCTTATTTAGGTTATTACGAATTAGAAGACATAGTGAAGTTTTTTCATGAAACCCCTTTTTTAAAAGAACAAGGTGGAATTATTGTTGTAAAAAAAAGTGCTTCAGAGTACTCAATGAGTCAAATTACTCAAATTATTGAAAGTAATAACGGGAAATTATTGGGGCTTTTCATCTCAGAAGCTGATTTGGAAAATGTTCAAGTCACAATCAAAATTGCACTTGGAGGAATGAATGATATTATTCAAACTTTTAGAAGATATAACTACGAAATTGTTTCTGAGCATAATGAAGATAATTATTTAAACAATCTAAAAGAACGTTCAGAGTATTTAGACAAGTATTTAAATATGTAATCTAAAAAAAATGAAAATAGCCATCTTTGGACAATATTATCAAAACGACACACGACCAATCATTAAAGATATATTTTTATTTTTTAATAATAATAATGTAGAATTAGTCATTGAAGAAAATTTTTTGAAAATATTATACAGTCAAGAAATCCTAAAAAGAGACTATAAAACGTTTAAGAGCCATAAATGTTTGGACTCGAGTTTTGACATTTTAGTGAGTATCGGTGGTGATGGAACTATTTTAAGAGCGGCTTCGTTTGTAAGAGATTCTGGAATACCTATTATCGGTATTAATGCCGGGAGATTAGGGTTTTTAGCAAAAGTTCCAAAAGAAAATATTGAAACCTTTTTACAATTAGTTTTAGAAAAAAACTACTCCATTTCTCAAAGAACACTTTTAAGTTTAGAATGTTCTCCAGAAAACGAACAAATAAATGAGATGAATTTTGCAATGAATGAAGTTACTGTCAGTAGAAAAGACACTACTTCAATGATTACAATCGAAACTTCATTAAATGATGAATATCTAAATTCTTATTGGGCAGATGGATTAATAATTTCAACCCCAACGGGTTCTACAGGATATTCTTTAAGTTGCGGTGGGCCCATCTTAACACCAGAAGTAAAGGGATTAGTGATTACGCCTATAGCACCACATAATTTGAACGCAAGACCACTAGTAATTCCTGATGATACCGAAATAAAACTAAAAGTTTCTGGGCGTGAAGATCAATATTTAGTTTCATTAGATTCAAGAATTGCAACGCTGAATAATAATTCGGTCTTAACTATTAGAAAAACACCTTTCCAAATCAATATGGTGGAAATTCCTGATGAAACTTTCTTAAAAACACTTAGAAACAAACTTCTTTGGGGTGAAGACAAAAGAAATTAGTCTTTGCTGCGATACTACATTTCGATTTTTTCCGTTAAATAGTTGTTCATTTTAAATGAATTTTAATTTTTACTTTAATGCAATCAATTTTAATTTATTATAAATACTAATCACTTGTATTATTAGTGTCTATAATTGTTATATTTGCACGCTATTTTTCAATTAATGAAAAGAATATTTTTATTTATTTTTATATTAGGATTAACAAAATCAAAAGCTCAGATAAATGAAATCGGAGTTTTTCTTGGTGGTAGTAATTATATTGGTGATGTTGGAAAAACAAATTATGTCAATCCTAATGAATTAGCTTACGGATTAATCTATAAATGGAATAAAAGCCCTAGACATGCTTGGAGATTTTCTTATATACAATCAAAGATTACTGCTAACGATTTAGATTCAAAAGTGCCTGGGAGATATTTGAGAGGTTATAATTTTGAAAATAATATAAAAGAAGTGTCCGCTGGGTTAGAATTCAATTTTTTTGATTTTAATCTTCATGAATTTGGAACAAAAATAACGCCATATATATATACTGGTTTAAGTTATACCAATTATGACGAATTATACGTTTTAAACAAAATAACAAAAAAAGATATTAATCATGGAACTTTTGCAATTCCAATGACAGTTGGCTTGAAATCTAATATAACTAAAGAATGGATATTAGGATTTGAAATTGGCGCTAGATATACAATGACAGATAATTTAGATGGCAGCTTACCCCGAAACCCAAATTTACAATCATTAAAGTTTGGAAATATAAATAGCAATGACTGGTATGTATTTACTGGGTTTACTTTAACCTACACTTTTGGACAAAAGCCGTGTTATTGCGCAGATTAAAAGTATGAGTTTGATAGAGTCAATAAATAAAGATAATTTACCTAAACACCTTGCTATTATTATGGATGGTAATGGACGTTGGGCAAAACAAAAAGGTTTATTGAGAGCGCTTGGACATGAGAGTGGAACAAAATCAGTCAAATCAATAGTTGAAACTTGTGCTAAACTTGGAATAGAAAACTTAACATTATATGCTTTTTCAACAGAAAATTGGAACAGGCCAAAATTAGAAGTCGATACTTTGATGAAACTCTTAGTTCGTTCTCTTAAAAAAGAATTAAAAACATTACAAAAAAACAATATTCAATTAAATTCGATTGGTAATGTATCAAAATTACCCGAGTCCATTTTAAAAGAATTAAATGATGTAGTTAATAAAACAAAAGAAAATACTCGGATGACTTTAACACTAGCATTAAGTTATGGTTCACGAGAAGAATTATTAAATGTTGTTAAAAACATAAGCTATAAAGTTAAAAATAATATAATTTCAATAGACACTATTGATGAATCAATTATAAATCAGCATCTTTACACGCACAATCTACCAGATGTAGATTTATTAATTAGAACAAGTGGCGAGCACAGAATAAGTAATTTCTTGCTATGGCAAATAGCCTACGCAGAATTATTTTTTACTGATGTTTTATGGCCCGATTTTACAGACGAAAATTTATATGAAGCCATTATTAGCTATCAAAAAAGAGAAAGAAGATTTGGAAAAACAAGTCAACAAATTAAACAAACATAGAGTGTTAAACAACTATTTTAAAACATTTATAACAATTTTTCTTTTCGGAGTTGTTTTTCATTCAAATGCACAGGATAAAATATCTTTTGATCAAGGAAAAAAGTATATTCTTGCCAAAGTAAATGTGATTGGCAAAATAAGCTATAATCAACAAACTGTTGTAACTTTTTCAGGTTTAGAAAAAGGTCAAAATATAGCGGTGCCTGGTGAAGAGGTTAGTAATGCTATTAAAAAACTAGGTAAACTTGGGTTATTTAGTGATATTGATTTTTATATTAATGATATAAAAGGAGACAGTATCTATCTGGATTTGAATATTATAGAATTACCAAAATTAAATGAAGTTAAATTTGTAGGAATTAAAAAAAATAAGGTAGATGATTTAATTAAAGAAAATGCTTTAACAAAAGGGAAGATTGTCAACGAAAATTTATTAAATACTACAAAAAATTATCTAGAAAATAAATACAAAAAAGATGGTTTTTTTAATACTAAAGTAAATATTAGAACTATAGTTGATACAACAAAAAGTGGTGTTGATTTACTTGTAAATATTGACAAAGGGGAAAAGATAAAAATAAGCAAAATAGCCTTTCAGGGTAATGAAAAGTTGACTGAAAAAAATCTTCGATCGGCTATGAAAAATACAAAACAAATAAATCCAATACGAATTTTCAAAGCGTCTAAATTTATTAAAAAGAAATACGATGAAGACCTAGTAAAAATTGTTGATGCTTATAAAGAAAAAGGCTATAGAGATGCCAGAATAATTACTGATTCCGTTTGGCTAGACAAAACAAAGAATAAAATTGCCATTAATATTAAAGTAGAAGAAGGGAAAAAATACTACTTTGGGGATATTAAATTTTTAGGAAATTCAATTTATTCAGATCAATTACTAAATACTATTTTGGGAATTAAAAAAGGAGATGTTTACAATGGAGTTCTACTTGAAAAACGAATTGCAGACAAAACTAAGCCTGATGGAGAAGACATAACAAATTTATATCAAAATAACGGGTATCTTTTTTCAAACGTGAATCCAGTTGAAGTTAAAACAACTAATGATTCAATAGATTTTGAGATTAGAATTACTGAAGGTCCAATTGCTTATTTTAATAAAATTTCTGTAGTAGGGAATGACAAAACTAATGACAAAGTAATTTATCGCGAGTTACGAACTAAACCAGGGCAAAAATATAGTAAAGAAGATTTAGTAAGAACTATTAGAGAAATTGGACAACTAGGATTTTTTGATCCGGAATCTATTGATCCAAAATTCAAGAATGTAGACCCTACTGCCGGTACAGTTGACATTGAATATAATCTAAAAGAAAAAGGATCTAGTCAAGTAGAATTACAAGGTGGTTATGGTGGAGGAGGTTTTATTGGTACTTTAGGACTTTCATTCAACAATTTCTCTATTCAAAATTTATTCAAAAAGGATTCGTACCATCCACTTCCAATGGGTGATGGTCAAAAAGTGGCTTTACGTCTTCAAGCAAGTACTTTTTTTAGAACTTATAGTCTTTCATTTTCTGAACCATGGTTTGGAGGAAAAAAACCAATTAGTTTTTCCACTTCGATTTCAGAAAGCAAACAATATTTATATACTGGTTCATACACTAGTATAGATAAAAGTAAAAGTTTTAACATAACTTCACTTACAGTCGGAATAGCAAAAAGATTAACAGTTCCTGATGATTATTTTGTCTTAAATACCGCTTTAAGCTTTCAACACTATGATTTACATAATTATAACACTGGATTATTTACATTTGGAAATGGATCTTCTAAAAACTTTGCTTTCAATATAGGATTGACAAGAAATAGTAAAGGTATCGATCCTGTTTACCCAACTAAAGGATCTGAATTCAGTGTATCAACAAAATTTACACTACCCTATTCACTATTTAATGGTATAAATTATGCAGATTTAGGCAATCAAGCTGATTATAAATTAGTTAATTCTGGAGCGGGTTATTATAGTACTGTTGACCCATTAGGCACCTACATTAACACTGGAGATTATATTAAACTTACTACTGTCATCAAAAATGGGGTCCCAGTCTCAGGATATGTTAAAGTAAATAATTATCAGGATGCTGATGTTGACCAATCTAAAGTAGATCAAAAAAGGTTTAACTGGTTGGAATATTATAAAGTTAAAATTAAAATGGATTGGTATACAAAACTGTATGGCGATGATCAACACTCATTAGTTCTTAAAACTCTAGGAGAATTTGGATATCTTGGTGATTATAATTCCGCTCGTGGTGTCGTTCCTTTTGAAAGATATTTTCTAGGTGGTGATGGATTAGCAAATTATGCATTAGATGGTAGAGATGTTGTCGGCCTAAGGGGCTATCCTAATCAATCATTATCGTCAACAAATGGAAGTACAATCTACGATAAATTTACTATGGAGTTAAGATATCCATTAACTTTAAAAGCAGCAGCTAAAATTTATGGATTAACTTTTCTTGAAGCAGGATCCTCATTTAACAATTTTCGCGAATATAATCCGTTCTTATTACAAAGATCCGCTGGATTTGGTATAAGAATATTTATGCCTGCTTTTGGACTATTAGGAATTGACTTTGCTGACGGGTTTGATCCTGTTCCAGGATCAACCGTAAAAAGTGGTTGGCAAACACATTTCATTATTGGACAACAATTTTAGTATATTTGCTTAACATTTCTAAACAATAAAGTTATGAAAAAATATATATTATTAACATTAATTACTTCATTATTAATTACATACAATGTAAAATCGCAATCACGTGGTATTAAAATTGGGTATATTGATATGGAGTATATTCTTGAAAAAGTACCTGATTATGCAGAAGCTAAAAATCAATTAGATCAGAAAGCAGAAAAATGGAAGCAAGAAATAGAGACCAAAAAAAATGATATTACCAAATTAAAAGAGGCTTTAAAAACTGAAAAAGTTTTATTGACAAAAGAATTAATCGAAGAAAGAGAAGAAGAAATTACATTTCAAGAAAATGAATTAATTGAATATACTCAAAAAAAATTCGGACCAAATGGCGATTTAATTACTCAGAAATCCGTTTTAATAAAACCTATACAGGATCAAGTTTTTAATGCCGTTCAAGATATTGCTGATGCAAAAAAATACGATTATGTTTTTGATAAATCATCTGATTTAACTATGTTATTCGCTGCAAAAAAACATGATATAAGTGATAGAGTCGTACAAGTTCTTATGCGTGCTGGCAAAAGAGAGCAAGTTTCGAAAAAACAACAAAAACTTGATGAAGAAAAACAGCGTAAGCAAGATATGATTGACGATAACCCTGAGCTTTCTGAAAGACAGAAGTTAATTGATCAAAGAAAAGCAGATCGATTAAAAATGATCGAAGATAAAAAAATTGCAGCAGATCAGAAAAAAGCAGATGCGGAAGCTAAAAGAAAACAATTTTTAGAAGAAAAAACTGGTAAAAAAACTGGCACAGTTTCTGATAAGCCAACTACATCAGTGGCAAAAGATAGTATAAAAAATATTAGCGTTACTAAATTAGCAGAAAAAAAAGTTGCTGCTGATGAAGCTAAGAAAAAAACTCTTGATGATAGAAAAAAAGCTATCGAAGATAGAAAAAAAGCTGCTGAAGAAAAAAGATTAAAAACTATAGCAGACAGAGAAGCTTCAAAAAAAGCAATCGAAGATGCAAAAAAAGCTAAAGAAGATACAAATAATAATAAACCTTAATAAATAAAAACAATAATTAATACACTTAGAATGATGAAACAATTTAAAACTTTTTTGATAGCTTCTATAGCTTTACTTGGTTTTCAAACTATCAATGCACAAACAAAAACTGCTCATGTCGATGTTAATGATATAATGTCAAAAATGCCTGCTGTTCTTGAAGCACAAAATCAATTAAAGAAATTGAGCGACACTTATACTGCTGAATATAAAACAATGGTTGATGAATACCAAGCTAAATTGAAAAAATATGATGGAGAGTCAACTACAGTAACTGATGCTGTAAACCAAACACGTCAACAAGAAGTTCAAGATATGGCTAAAAGAATTAGTGACTATCAAGAAACTGCTCAAAAAGATTTACAGAAAAAAGAAGCTGACTTAATGAAACCAATTACTGAGAAAGTAAAAGCGTCTATTCAAAAAGTTGGTAAAGCAAAAGGATATCAATATGTATTAAATGCTGCAGATCTTTTACTAGCTGATGGTCCAGATTTAACGGCTGATGTAAAAAAAGATTTAGGATTTTAATATTTTCATTTAAAATAATAATTTAAACTGCTCAAATTAATTGAGCAGTTTTTTTTTACATTTGTTTTATGACAAATAATAACCCAATAGGACTTTTTGATTCGGGAATTGGTGGCACTTCTATTTGGAAAGAAATTCATAATTTGTTACCAAATGAAGATACTATTTATCTTGGTGATAGCAAAAATGCTCCTTATGGTGAAAAATCAAAAGAAGAAATCATTTCTTTAAGTTGTAAGAACACCGAGTTTCTTCTTAATCAAAATTGTAAAATTATAGTTGTTGCTTGCAATACCGCAACGACAAATGCCATAAAAGAATTAAGAACAAAATATAATATTCCTTTTATCGGTATTGAACCCGCAATTAAACCTGCTGCATTACATTCTCAAACACAAAAAATAGGAATTCTTGCTACCAAAGGAACTTTAAATAGCGATTTGTTTTATAAAAGTGTAGAACAATTTAAAAACATTCAAATTATAGAACAAATTGGCTTTGGATTGGTGGAATTAATTGAAAATGGTAAAATTAATTCTATTGAAATGAAAGAATTGTTGATTCAATATCTAACTCCAATGATTGAATCCAACATAGATTATTTAGTACTGGGTTGTAGTCATTATCCTTATTTGATTCCACAGATAAAAAAAATACTACCTGATAACATTAAAATAATTGATTCAGGTGAAGCTGTTGCTAAACAAACTAAAACTATATTATCAGAAAAAGTTGGATTAAGAGAAATATCTGAAAAAAGTAATCAACTATTTTATACCAATGCCAATCCAAAAATTATTTCTGATATTCTTGAAAATAAATATTCTGTAGCTCAGATAAACTTCTAAAAATCTTGCTTTCACTTTAGTCTCACTAGTTATACTCAAAAAGAGTATCTTTGCAAAAATTAAAAGCATGAATAATTCTAATAATAAAAAACGAACTGGACCAAGCAAACCAAGCAGTGATAGAAAAAAAACTTCATCCACTCCAAAACCTGCTATGGATAAACGTTCTCAAAATAGAAAACCAGCAGTTAAAAAAGACTCTCCAAACATACCAAAACCAATAAAATCTGATGAAATTCGTTTGAATAAATACATTTCCAATTCTGGTATTTGTTCAAGACGTGATGCTGATATCTATATTCAATCTGGAAACGTTAAAGTGAATGGAATACCCGTAACTGAAATGGGCTACAAAGTAAAACCTGGCGATGTTGTAAATTTTGACGGAGCAACTTTGATGCCAGAAAAAAAAGAATATTTTGTTCTGAATAAACCTAAAAACTTCACGACATCTAACGAAGAAATAGAGCATAGAAATGTTTTAGAATTAATTAAAGGGGCTTCAACTTCTTCTCTTTCCCCTGTGGGTAGAATGGACAAAAATACTACTGGTTTATTATTATTTACTAACGACACTGATATCATTCGTAAATTTAGTTTACCTAATCAAAAATCAACAAAAATCTATCAAGTTACATTAGATAAAAATTTAAAATTTGAAGATTTAGAAAAAATATCAACAGGAGTTACATTAGATGGTCACAAATTATTTGTAGATGAGATAAGCTACATTGAAAATGAACCAAAAAATGAAATTGGTATTAAATTAAGAACTCCAAATGTAAAAGTTGTTCGTGCTATTTTTGAACATTACAAATACACTGTAATTAAAGTTGATAGAGTTGCCTTCGCTGGATTAACTAAAAAAAATCTTCCACGAGGAAATTGGAGAGTACTTACAGAGCAAGAAATTATAAATTTAAAGAACCTTTAGCCATGTCAAACATGGCTTCTTTTTACTACTATGACAAGTCAAAAAAATCTTTCTATTGCACATGCTTGGTTTGAAGCATTTAATTTCCATAATTTAGAAAAACTACTTTCATTATATGATAATGACGCTGAACATTTTAGTCCAAAATTAAAAATACGATATCCAGAAACTAATGGTTTAGTCACTGGTAAAAACGCATTAAGAAATTGGTGGCAAGAAGCATTTGATCGATTACCAACCTTAAATTATAAAGTTACATCACTAACCGCAAACTCAGATAGAGTCTTTATGGAATATGTAAGAACGGTTCAAAATGAAGAAGACATGTTAGTCGCTGAAGTTTTAGAAATAAAAGAAGGTGTAATAGTGGCTTCTCGAGTATATCATGGATAATATCACATAGAAAAAACAGTTAAATTCTGCTGTTTTTTTCTATATGCTAAATCAAATAAATCGTAACTTTAATCATTATTTAAATTATCATATTATGGCAGTATTAAAAGTAATTGAGGTGTTATCAAGTTCTGAGAAAAGTTGGGAAGATGCCACACAAAAAGCAGTAGAACAAGCCGCAAGGTCGTAAAACATATTCGTTCTGTTTATGTTCAAGAACAAAGCGCAATGGTAAAAGAGGGCAAAGTAATTGAATACAGAGTAAATTTGAAATTAAGTTTTGAAATCGAATAAAAGTTTGTGATTATAATATAGCCACATTAATTTTATTTTTAAAATGATAATCAAAATTTATTATTAGAAAAGTTAATGACGATTAAAATTTATTTAAAAAATTATATCTTTGAAAAAAATTAATCACGCTACTGTAGCGTGATTTTTTATACAATTTATGGAAGCAGAAAAAGATTTTTTTACAGCAGAAGGATATATAAAAGGATTTATGAAAGTCCTTCTTGACTATTCCCCAAAATTAATATCAGCATTAATTATCCTTTTTATCGGGATTTATGCAATTCGATTTATCAATAATTTGGTGAAGAGAATAATGATAAAAAGAGATTTAGACCCTACGCTATCTAAATTTTTGGCTGATATCTTAATATGGGTACTAAGAGTATTACTTTTTGTCACATTTATTTCAAAACTAGGAATTGAAACTTCTTCTTTTGTTGCAATTTTAGGAGCTGCAGGTCTAGCTATTGGAATGTCATTACAAGGTTCCTTATCTAATTTTGCAGGGGGAATGCTGATAATCCTATTTAAACCCTTCCGTGTGGGTGATACTATAGAAGCTCAAGGAGTAAATGGGACAGTAAAAGAAATTCAAATATTTGTAACTAAACTTCTAACTGCCAATAACCAAATCATATTTGTTCCCAATGGGGTATTATCTAATGGCGTAATCACAAATTTTTCTTTAGAAGGTAATAGAAGAGCCGATTTAGTATTTAATTTATCTTATGATACCAATATCAAAGAAGCTAAAGATATTGTGATGAACGTTATGCAATCACACCCTAAAGTATTACAGACTCCTACCCCATCCGTTACCGTAAAAGATTTAACAGATAGTGCCATTCATCTTGCTATTCGTCCATGGTCAAAGAATGAAGATTTTAGTGCGGTTTCTTCTGATGTGTTAGAACAATGTAAAACTGCTTTTGATGAAGCAGGTATAATTATTCAGCCTTTTACTAGAGAAGGTTCTAAAAAATAGTTTGATATTCTTATTTATCTTGCAAACATAAAATCTTTCAAATAATACGGCTCAAAATAAGCTACATCTACAAAATCTTCTTTTAGAAATTTAGCATACGAAAATGAACTCATTTCGTTTGCAGATGGAAATTTTATATCATCAAGAAAAATAAAGTTTGATTTAGTTAAAACAGATTTTGCTTTTTCATTACTGTCTCCAATAAAATAAATGGTTTTTGTCTCATTAATAAAGGTTTCTTCCGTTAAAATTTCGGATTGAACCTCACGAATCATTTCTTTATTTGAATTGAAAATAGCGCTATAAACTTCCATTCTTCGCGCATCAATCATCGGAATAATCAAACCATCTTCTTGTGGAACTCGAAGAGCTAAAGTTGTCAAGGTATCTATAGCTATTAATGGAATCTGAACTCCATAACACAATCCTTTCGCCGAAGAAACTCCTATACGCAAACCCGTATAAGAACCAGGTCCTTGACTGACTGCAATAGCTTGCAAATCTACTATTGCAATAGAAGACTCTTTAATAATCTCATCAATAAAGACATGTAATTTTTCGGCATGTGAATAACCTTGCTCTGAAATTTCTTTACAAATCAATGTTTCTCCATTTTTTGCCAACGAAACAGAGCAATTTTTAGTGGCTGTTTCAATATTGAGAATGTAACTCATTTAAGAATAAATTACTTTTTAGGTTTGTCTTTGTCTTTGTCCTTTGGTAAAGCACTTTTTTTTATTTTATCACCAGAATTTAATTCTTTTGATACCGTAACATAAGGGCCAGTAATCACCTCGTCTCCTTTTTTCAAACCCGATAAAATCTCAATATTAGTATCGTCTTGAATTCCTGTTTTTACAATTCTAATTTTAGCTTTATCTCCCACTTTCACAAAAACACACTCGTATTTTTTGTCGCTTTTAGATTTTACTTTGTTTTTGTCATCACCTACTACAACAGGCTTAGTGGCAGTTGTGTCTGATTTAATAACTACAGCGCTAATAGGAACTCCAATAACATTTTGTTTTCTCTTTGTTATAATATCAACTGTGGCAGTCATTCCTGGTCTGAAAGGAGAATAGGTATTTGGTTTTCCTTTCACTAAATCCAAATAGGATTCTTTAAGGATTCTTACTTTTACTTTGAAATTGGTTACCTGATCGGCAGTAGTTGCTGTGCTAGCAGAATTAGAAATACTAGTTACAATTCCCTTAAACTCTTTTTTCAAATAAGCATCAACTTGAATTTTAGTTTCGTCACCAATGCTAATTTTTACAATATCATTTTCATTGACATCTACTTCAACTTCCATATTGTTTAAGTTAGCCACACGCAACAATTCCGTTCCAGCCATTTGTTGTGTTCCCAAAATTCTTTCCCCAAGTTCCACACTAAGTTTAGAAATAGTTCCGTCATTGGGCGAATAAATTAATGTTCTTCCCAAATTATCTTTGGCTTCTTTTACTGAGGCAGAAGCACTTTGCACATTAAAAAAGGCGGTATGTCTATTGGCTTTTGCTACTTCAAAAGAGGCAATGGCTTTATCCCAATCTGATTTGGAGATAATTCCTTTATCAAACAATGTTTTATTTCTATCATAACTCGCTTGCGCTTCTTTAAAAGAAGCATCTGCTTGGTCTAATCCCGATTTTGTTCCGGAATAATTAGATACCGAACGATTTAAACCAGAAGTATACACATCAGGATTTATTTTTACAAGTAAATCCCCTTTCTTCACTACTTGACCCTCTTTGACAGGCAACTCAATAATTTCTCCTGAAACTTGAGAAGACAGCTTTACTTCCACTTCGGGTTGAATCTTTCCAGTTGCTGAAACTGTTTCTACAATAGTAATAGCATTGGCTTTAGCCGTTTCAACCTCTTTAGAATCATCATTTTTACCAATAATCCCTTTTGATTTTAAAACAACTAAAAGAACCACTATGGATAATATAACCGCTACAATTATGTAAATTTTCTTTTTTGACATGATATTCTTATTTTTCAATGATTGGAATTCCGAAATAAAACTCTACTATTTTAACTTTAAATATATAATCATATTTAGTTCTTAATACTTCCGATTGTGAGTTGGTATATAGTGTTTGCGCCTGATTGAAATCAAAACTATTCATCATACCTACAGCATATTTTTCTTTAGCATAATTGAACGCTTCCTTTCTGGCATCAAAGGCAGCAACAGCAGCATCATAAGCATTTAAAGCTACCTTAGCATTGGTAATCGCTGTATAAACATTGCGTTCTAAATCAAGAACGGCCTGTTTTTCATTTGTTTTGGAACGCTCTAACGCAATTTTAAAACGATCTAAATTGGTTTTAGCTGAAAATCCATTAAGTATTGGGATGTTTAATTGTACCCCGAAATTATGTCCTTTATTATTACTAATCTGATCAAAGAATGATAAAGGTCCTGAAAGTATTGGGGTTCCAGTTGGGTCAACACCCACAATTCGATCCGAATAACTAACTCTACTACTAAAACTATAAAACCCAATTACGCTTGGTTGAAAAGCGCCCTTAGCAATTTTAACATCTTTATCAGCAATTTCTAAATTTGCTTTAGCAATTTTAAGTTCTACTCGGTCTTGTTTTGCTTTTTCAACAATTGTTTCTGGCGTTTCAAGCATCGTTTGACTTGGCTTCGCTTCATAATCCACATCGGCAACATCAAAGGTTTTAAAGTCTTCTATTTGTAATAATTGTGCCAAACTCAAATTTGAGATAAACAAAGTATTTTCAGCAGCAATAACTTTTTGTTTATCGGCAGCCACAGTAGCTTTAACATCTAGCAAATCACCACGAGCCACCATACCAGCAGCTACCATCTCTTCACTCTTTCTTTGTTGCTTTTCATCATAAGTCAATTGCTCATTTTGAACTTTAAGATTTTCTTTGTTGAAAAGGATTTGCAAATAAGCATTCGCTACATTCAACGAAATATCATCTTTCATTTTAGACAACTGATATTGCGCCGCAATAATAGACAAATTAGCCTTTCTTAATTTATTCTGATTTTGAAGACCATTATAAATAGTGACATTAGAATTCAATCCTGCCGATGTAAACTGTGTCGTTTGATTTTCTAATAATCCAGTAGTAATATTTTGATTCAAACCAATATTCCAAGAATGAGAAGCATTGGCATTAAGACTAGGTAGAAAATTACCAATGGCTGTCTTTTTGCCAATGACAGTTGTTTCTTCGTCCAACTCGGTTTGTTTTATCGAAATGTTGTTTTGCAGGGCATAATCTACACACTCTTTGAGCGTCCACTTTTTGATTTGAGCTTGGGTAGAAATTCCCAAAAACAAAACCATAAGCATCAGTAATGTAAAGCTGGCGTTTTTCATATTCTTTTTTCAAAAGTGAAAGTAGTATGCAAATTTAAGAGTTTTTAAATGAATACCACTAAATTAACATATCCTTATCAGACGTTAAATTAGTATTTTTGTTACATTCACACACAAATTAATTTTGAATTTATAATGAAAAAAAATCTTCTTGTCGTTGCTAGTATTACGCTTTATTTCCTTCTATTTAGCTGTTCTTCAACTAGTAAAATTGCTTCTTTAAAACCTGAACCTTCTCAAAATGTTCCCATGGCATTTAAAAATACTACTTCTTTTGTAAGTATGCCGATGGAAATTTCGCTGAAAGAAATCGAAAACCAACTCAATAAATCATTATCAGGGCTGATTTATCAAGATAATAATATTGAAGATGATAAAACAGAGATGAAGATTTGGAAAACGGCTTCTATAAAACTAGTTGAGAAAGACGGTAAAATTGAATCTTTTTTGCCTTTAAAGATTTGGGCAAAATTCAAATACGGCACTGAATTTATGGGTTTGAATGATACTCGAGAGATTGAACTCAACGGAACTATCATCCTATTGAGCAACGTTAAATTATCCAATTGGAAAAT
The DNA here is from genome assembly GCA_903913315.1 of uncultured Bacteroidota bacterium. Taxonomy (GTDB): domain Bacteria; phylum Bacteroidota; class Bacteroidia; order Flavobacteriales; family Flavobacteriaceae; genus Flavobacterium. Next base: position 21,123 of record CAIWKX010000074.1, read on the forward strand.
GAATACGAATTCTGTAATCGAAGATTTTCAATGGAGTGAAAGTCCAACGATTCTCGTGGCAGGAAGAAAAGTGCCAATTACTTATATTATCAATCCCACTTTATCACTATTTAAAACTAAGATGGCAAAAAAGATAGATGATGCCATTCAAAAATCATGCGATTTCAAACCTTATGTTTTAAATGTATTGCAAACCATGAGTAGGCCTTTTGAAACCAATAAGGAATATGAAACTTGGTTTGGAATGACTCCAATAGAAGTGTATGTAACGGATGCTGTTTTACAAAAAAACAGAATCAGAATGGATTTGGGATTGAAATGTACTATGCAAACAATGGTGGGCGAACAACCCAAAGCTACTTTTGATAAAGAGGCGGTTTCGTTTAAACCCGTGAGCAAAGTTCCCGATAAAACTACCGCTACTGTAGCTGCGATTTCTAGTTATGAAATTGCTTCTCGCATTATTACTAAAAACTTTCAAGGAAAAGAATTCGCTTCTGGAAGCCGAAAGATTGTCGTGCAAAAAGTAAATTTATGGGCCAAAGATGGTAAGATGATAATTGCACTCGACATGTCTGGAAGCATCAACGGAACTATTTATTTAAGCGGTATCCCTAATTATAATGCTATTACAAAAGAGATCTATTTTGAGCAAATGGATTATGTATTAAACTCTAAAGGCATTCTAACCAAAACTGCCAATTGGCTTTTACAAGGAGTAATCTTAAAGAAAATAGAAGAAAGTTGTCATTATTCCATTAAAGAAAATCTTGAAGAAGGCAAAAAGAGCTTATTGCCTTATCTTAGCAACTATTCACCTATGAAAGGCGTTTTTGTAAATGGTAGTATGGATGATTTTGAATTTGAAAAAGTAGAACTAACCAACAATGACATCATTGTATTTATCACTACTACTGGAAAAATGAATGTGAAAATTGATGGGATGGAATAGTTGAATACTGCATTGAATAAGTGTTTTAGGTTTTGAAACACTTATTTTTTAATCATTTTTAATTTATATTCACTTAGTAGGCAAATTATTGCTTCTAAAAGCACATGAAAATACTGCGTTTTGGATGAATTGTATATATTGAGTTTACTCAATATAATAACTTATTCCTATACACATATTTTTTATAGAAAGAATATATATTGAGCGAGAGAAGAAGCATTTTTAATCGTTAAGGATGTCTCTTTTGGTGTTCAGGAAGCTATTTTTAGCCTTAATAAAGCTATTTCTAGCATTGATGAAGTATTTCTAGCGTTGATGAATCTATTTCTAGTAGTCATTAGATTGTGTAAACTCAAAATAAGCTTAGGGGTAAAGTTTTATAAAGATTGATTTTGGGAGTTTCACCATTTTTAAAAATGAAATAGTAAACAACGAATTTTGAATGTTAAAGTTTTGGCAATTAAAAATATAAAAGAAAGCCTCGCTTAATAACTTAAGCAATGCTCTATTTTTATAGTATTTTAATTATAACTACTGTTGTTTTTTCTTGCTGTACATTCTATAAACCACAATTCCTACAACGCCCACAAGAAGATAGGGAATCACCATCAGGTAGATAATTCCATCATTAACGGCTATTACCTTTGCATTATTTCCTTCGCTTTCTAGAGAAGCACGACACATAGCACATTGTGCTGGAGTGTTGAGAGAATAGAATATAGAAAACAGAAAAAAGACAATTCCTTTTATAGAAGTTTGTCTATTTTCTAAGTTCTTTTTTCTGTTTTCTAAAAATTTAATTAGCATAATAAGGAGCAATCATTAGATAAACAATAACGCCTGTAACGGCAACATAAAGCCACAACGGAAAAGTAATTTTGGCTAGTTTTTTATGTTTATCAAATTGCTCTGATAACGCTCTTACATAAGTAAAAAGTACTAAAGGAATAATTGAAATAGACAAAATGATATGTGAAATCAATAAGAAAAAGTAAACATATCTAATCGGTCCCTCGCCACCAAACTTAGTCGCTTCTGCAGTCATGTGATAAGCAACATACATCACTAAGAAAACAACTGAACAAGCAATAGCAGCAGTCATTAATCGTTCATGTAAAAGTCGCTTTCCTTTTTTAATAGCATTTACTGCCAAAAGCAAAAGGATAGCTGTAATTCCGTTTATAGTAGCATATATGGGAGGTAAAAAGGATAGCGGTGCTACATTGATTCCAAAATCTTTTAGACGCAGACTAAAAAGTAGGGCAACCGCCACTGGAATTAAGATTGAAACAATGATAATGGGTGTTCTAAATTTATTTTCTACTGCTTTATTTTCCATGATTATTCGTTTAATAATACTTTAATATCATCTTCTATTGCTTGTACGCCTTCTTTTTCAAGTCCATCATAATAGATAATTGGATTTCCTTGCGGGTCTTTTCTGCAACGGATGTTTCCTTTTTTATCAATCAGCGCAAAAAGCCCTGAGTGTTCAAAATTACCAACCGCTTTATTGTTTTCTCCAACATACAGATTGAATCCTTTGTTGGCCAAGTTAAATATATCTTCTTTATTGCCTGTAAGGAAATGCCAATTGTCAGAAGTAACTCCCAGTTTTTTGGCATGTTCTTTTAAAACCGCTGGCGTATCATTCTCCGGATTAATAGTAATAGAGGCGATGGCAAAATTCCCATTTTCCAAGAACTTATTCTGAATTTGAATCATATTTTTATTCATCCTTGGACAAATGGAAGGACAAGTGGAAAAGAAAAATTCCAACACATAGACTTTCCCTTCATAGTTCTTGTTAGATATTTTGGTATTGTTTTGATCAGTCAATTCAAATTTAGGCGCTGAACCTATCTTCTGTAATGCTTCTCCTTTGACTATTTCATTAGAAAGGCTCATTCTGTCATTTTGAACTATCGTTCCATTTTTTATTCTATCAATAATTTTAGGAATAAAAATGATTCCGAAAATCAAGATAATAAATGAAATTCCAATGTAGGATTTGTTTTTCATCGATTATAGTTCTCTAGTTGCGTTGTGATTCTTTTTTAATGCCAAACGATATTCTGCCAAAATGATTTTAACGTCATCTGTCATTTCGTTATACAATTCAGATACAAATATGGTGTTATAGCCTTCTTTATATTCAGGCTTTCCTTTTTCATCATGTCCCTTTCTGCCTCTTAAATTTCTTTTCTTATCAATAATAAAAACATTAGGCGTTCCCAAACTTGCATCGAGCTTACCTACTAATTGCAATTTATCAAAAAAGGCATTAATTTGTTCTGGGGTTCCAAAAGCAAAATTCCATCCTGCTTGTGTTCCTAATTTCAATAAGTCTTTTTGGAGTTCTCTTACTTGGTCTTGCGTTCCATCGGGCATAATCATCACCATTTGAAAATCTTTGAAGTTTTTATTTCTATCAAATATCTTTTCATACAGATTAAAGAAGTTACCTTTGTGTTTCAAAACATCTTGGCCAATAAAACCAAGAATAGTTATCTTATTAGTTAACTCTACTGGTTTATCATCTAAGGTTTTCCAATTGTTTAATTCGGGAATGTTCTTGGTAATTGTAGGAAGTTTGGCAAAACTATTAATCCCGGATGCAAAAAAAAGATACGCAACTATTGGAAGGATGAATAATATAAAGAGAACGATATTCTTTTTCATGGTATCTTGAAAATTTGGTGTTACAAAAATAAAAAAAGGTACGCAATTGCGTACCTTTTTCTTGAATTAATATAGTGTTAAAAATTCCACTTAATTGTGGCATCTCTAAATACCTGAAATATATAGTTTCCTTCTGTCAACAAAATAAAAACTAGGTATAAAATTAAGAAAATTACAGTCCAAACTACAGCTCTTCTCAACGTTGTAGTTTCGCCTTCCATGTGCATGAAAGCCCAAACAATGTAATAAGCTTTAAAAATTGTAAGGATAATGAATATCCAGTTCAATAAATTCATGCCTAAAATATTAGTCATGTGTAATGCTGCAGGTTTTTGAATTCCTAAAAATACTTCCACTGTTGTTACAACAGATAGTATTCCAAAAACCATCCAAATTCTTTTTGTATTAGAAACGTGTTCGTGTGACATAATATATAATTTCTAAAAATATTAAACTAAGTAGAAGAATGTAAATACGAAAACCCAAACTAAATCGACAAAGTGCCAGTAAAGTCCAACTTTTTCAATCATTTCATAGGTTCTTCTTTTTTCATACGTTCCTAAAAGAACGTTGATGAAAATAATGATATTAATCATAACTCCAGAGAATACGTGGAATCCGTGGAAACCAGTAATAAAGAAAAAGAAATCAGCGAACAATTTACTTCCGTATTCGTTTCTTTGTAAGTTAGCTCCTTCTACTACTAATTTAGTATCTGCTAATCTTCTTTCAGATTCTGCTCTCGATAAAACAAATTTTTGTTTTGGTGAGTTCAATGCTGGATTTTCATTTAGCCCTTTAGTTCTTGCTAATGTTTCAGGAGTGTTTAGTGTTTCAATTCGTACCAATAAATTAGGATGTGATTTAAAACCAGCTTGCACTTGTTCTACAGAATAAGTTGGCAATGAACCTTCTTCCATAAACCATTTTCCTTTACCTCTAGTAAGTTGCTCTCTTTCTTTAGGAATGCTAGTATCTGCAAATTCTTCTAGAGCTACTCTTTTTCCAGTATTGTCAACAAACTGAAGGATACTTCCACCTTTGGTTTCAACAGCACCATATTCTCCATGAATAAAGTTTTTCCACTCCCATGCTTGAGAACCAACGAAGATTAAACCTCCAATAATGGTTAAAAACATATAGAATGCAACTTTACCTTGCTTCATGTGATGTCCTGCGTCAACAGCTAATACCATTGTAACAGAGGAGAAGATTAAGATAAAAGTCATCAAAGCCACATAATACATTGGTAATGCTACTCCGTGAGCGAACGGAAAGTGAGTAAACACTTCATCTGCCAAAGGCCATGTTTCAATAAATTTAAATCTTGAAAAACCGTAAGCAGCTAAAAATCCAGAAAAGGTTAATGCATCAGAAACGATGAAAAACCACATCATTAATTTTCCGTAACTTGCTCCTAATGGCTCATTTCCGCCATCCCATGTTTTTCCTACAGTATTTGCAGTAGTAACTGTCGATCCCATAAAAAGTTGTTTGTTAAAAAGTTTTCAAATTTACATTTTTTTCTTATTTAAAGAAATATAAAAACAAAAATAAATAAACCCACAAGAAATCAAGAAAGTGCCAATACATTGCACCTAGCTCAATACCAAGAAATTGTGTGGAATTGTACTTTTGTTTAAAATGATTATAAATTATAATTAATAATGAAATAATTCCACCGGAAAGATGCGCAAGATGCAGATACACTAACACATACAAAAAAGAAATAGTAATAGAACCCGAACCTCCAACAGGATATAAATGATTTTCAAATAACTGCCCAAACCCTTGAAGTTGGAAGAAAACAAAGGTAAATCCCAATACTAATGTGGTCAATAAAAAGGTTGTTGTTCCTTTTCGATCATCTTTTTTAATAGCTCTTTTTGCCAAATGAAAAGTAATACTACACAATAGAATAGTGATTAAACTATACGTGAATGCAGAAGGTAATTGAAAATTGGTTAACCAATCAGGCCTTGACTTACTTACTACAAGTGCACTGGTTAAACCCGCAAACATCATAGTCATACTAATCATTGCAAATATCAACAAGAGCTTATAGGATCTTGACGTTCTTGCTTTATGTTCTTCTACTGTCATCATAACTAATGTAAAAATTTATCTGTTATATATATTATTTGTAATAAAGTAATGTAGGAAACACTAACCAACATTAATACTCTTGCTGATTTAGGTGTTCTTTGTTTGTATAATTTCACAGCATAAAGAAGCATCCACAAGCCTAAAATAAAAACTAAAACTGCCGAAACAAGGCTAATATGAAGCTGACCTGTAAAACCCAAATAAGGCAACAATGAAGCTACAATCAACCAAAGGCAATATAATATAATTTGTGTTGCTGTCTTATTATCTTTTTGCCCTGTTGGCAACATAAAGAAACCTGCTTTTTCATAATCTTCAAACAAGAACCAACCGATTGCCCAAAAATGAGGAAACTGCCAAAAAAACTGTATTAAAAACAATGTTCCTGCTTCTATTCCAAAATGATTAGTAGCAGCAACCCAACCCAACATAAAAGGAATGGCTCCGGGAAAAGCGCCTACAAAAACCGATAGTGGTGTCATCGTTTTTAAGGGTGTATAAACGCTAGTATATAGAAATATGGATATAGCACCAAACATCGCTGTTTTGGGATTGATTAAATACAAAAGTATTAAACCTATAATGGTGAGGAGGCTAGCGACAAACAAAGCAACATTTGGAGACATTCTACCAGAAGCTACGGGACGATTTTTGGTTCTATCCATTAAAGCGTCCAAATCTTTTTCGATTACTTGATTGAATGCGTTGGACGCCCCAACCATGCAATACCCACCTATTGCCAATATAAATAAAGTTATCCAACGAAAAGGATGTTGATCAGAAAAACCTAAAAGATATCCCGCAATAGAAGAGAAAACAACGCTAATAGCTAATCCAGCTTTAGTGATTTGTTTAAAATCTTGATAGATTTTTAAAGGAGATAAAGTAGACTGATTTGTTTCCAAAAGTGTTTTGAAATTAAAACTCCGGCAAAAGTAGTTTATCAGAAAGGATTTGACAAATTAAGGAGGAAAAATTAATCGTAGATTATTGATAAGAAAGACTATTTAAAAGAGATCTTTAATTTACTTTTAATAGAGTACTTCTTGAAAATATAATCTCTGTAAGAATTCTAATTTATCAATAAAAAATATTAATATAAACGTCAGTATTCTAATTGGAAAATGTTACGCTTTTGAAATTATCCATAATATTAAAAAAAAATGTCCCACTTTCGTGAAACATTTTTAATTGTTTAATTTGAAATACTATTTCAACGCTTCTACTTTCGCTTTCACTTCTTCAAGAGATCCTTCAAAAGTTTGAGTATTTACATTTCCTTTTTCATTTGTTGTAACAGTAGCTTTTGCTTTACCATTTTCATTAGTCATTTCAACTTTTACTTTTTTATCTCCATTTGCACAACAAGATTTTTCTTCTCCTTGTTCACACTCTTTTGGAGCCACATATTTTCCGTTGGCATCATAATGAGATAAACATTTTTCTTTTTGCGCTGGAGTACATTTAAGACTGTCGCACATTTTAGCACATTGGTCCTTAGTCATTGTAGCACATTTGTCCATATCACATTTACCCATATCTTCCGAGCAAGATGATTTCATTTCGATACATTTAATTTCTTTTCCACCTTCTTTTTGAATACCGCTTCCTAAGATCGGAGCAATTACTAATCCAATTAAACAAGTTAATTTGATTAAGATATTCATAGATGGACCAGAAGTATCTTTAAATGGATCTCCAACAGTATCTCCTGTTACAGCTGCTTTGTGAGCATCAGATCCTTTATAGGTCATTTCACCGTTAATCATAACACCTGCCTCGAAAGATTTTTTAGCATTGTCCCAAGCACCACCAGCATTATTTTGGAACACTGCCCAAAGAACACCTGATACGGTTACTCCTGCCATATAACCACCTAACATTTCAGCAATTAATTGATTGTTATCTCCGTAAACTAATTTTCCTAATAATACAATAGCAATTGGGAAACCAATCGTTAATACTCCTGGCAACATCATTTCACGTAATGCCGCTTTAGTAGAGATTTCAACACATTTACCATATTCTGGCTTACCAGTTCCTTCCATAATTCCAGGAATTTCTTTGAACTGACGGCGCACTTCATATACCATGTCCATTGCTGCTTTACCAACAGAGTTCATTGCCAATGCAGAGAAAACTACAGGAATCATACCTCCAACAAACAACATTGCTAATACTGGAGCTTTGAAGATGTTGATACCATCAATCCCAGTAAATGTTACATAAGCAGCAAATAAAGCTAATGATGTTAATGCAGCAGAAGCGATAGCAAAACCTTTTCCTGTTGCAGCAGTAGTGTTACCTACTGAATCCAAAATGTCTGTACGTGTACGAACTTCTTTTGGCAATTCACTCATTTCAGCAATACCTCCAGCATTATCAGAGATTGGTCCGAAAGCGTCGATTGCTAATTGCATCGCTGTTGTAGCCATCATAGCTGAAGCAGCTAAAGCAACTCCATAGAAACCAGCAAAAGCATACGATGCCCAAATAGCACCAGCAAATAATAATACGGTTGGGAAAGTAGAAATCATACCAGTAGCTAAACCAGCGATTACGTTAGTTCCAGCTCCTGTTGAAGATTTTTGTACAATTGCCAAAACTGGTTTTGTACCTAAACCTGTATAATATTCGGTTACAGAAGATATAGCTCCACCAACCACTAATCCAACAAGTGTTGCATAAAAAACTCGCATTGAAGAGATTGCTATATAACCATCAGGATGTCCTGCAACTGGTGTTTTGTCACCAAAAAAGTGCATAAACATGGTTTGTGGCAGTAAATTTGTAACTAAAAAATAACAAGCTACCGCTGTTAATACGATAGAAACCCAGTTTCCAATGTTTAATGCTTTTTGTACTTGCGCTTCTTTGGCATCATCACTAGTAATTTTCACCAACATTGTTCCTATAATAGAAAATAAAATTCCAAAACCTGCAATTGCCATTGGTAATAAGATAGGTCCTATTCCGCCAAAACTTGGTAAACCTTTATAGGCTTCAACTATATTTCCACCCATATCTTTGATAACATAGTTACCTAATACCATAGCAGCTAAAACTGTCGCTACATAAGAACCAAATAAATCGGCACCCATACCTGCAACGTCACCTACATTATCTCCTACGTTATCTGCAATAGTAGCTGGGTTACGTGGATCGTCCTCTGGAATACCCGCCTCTACTTTACCCACAAGGTCAGCACCTACATCAGCAGCTTTAGTATAAATACCACCACCCACACGAGCAAATAATGCAATAGATTCAGCTCCTAAAGAGAAACCTGCTAAAGTTTCAAGCACTTTAGTCATGTCTTCGCTATTAGTCCAAGCCCCTTTCATGAAGATGGTATAGAAAACAATAAAAAATCCTGTTAATCCTAAAACAGCTAAACCAGCAACTCCTAGTCCCATTACAGTACCACCACCAAAAGAAACTTTTAAAGCTTGAGGCAAACTTGTTCGAGCGGCCTGTGTAGTTCTAACGTTGGTTTTAGTTGCTATTTTCATACCCATATTCCCCGCTAAAGCCGAAAAGAAAGCTCCGAAAATAAAAGCTACAACAATTAAAATGTCAGTTTTAACACCTGGTAAAAAAGTAATACCCGCTAAAACAATACTTGCTATAACAACAAAAAAGGCTAATAATCTGTATTCTGCTTTTAGAAAAGCTAAAGCACCTTCATAAATGTAATCTGAAATTTCTTTCATCTTTCCATCACCAGCATCTTGTTTCAATACCCAAGATCTTTTGATTATCATAAAAGCTAACCCAATTAATGCCATTACAATAGGCACATAAATCATCATTGATTCCATAAATATAATTTTTGTTATAAATTTTATCGGTGGCAAAAATAACAAAATTTTAAGAACTAATGCAACTTAGCCAATTTAATAAAAAACAATTGTGCTAATTTTATATAGTTAACTTAAATTTTATTCCTTTTCTTTAAGTAATAATGCCAAATGGTGTAAGAGGCAAAGGTTCGAAATGGCTTCCAATTGTCTGAAATTAATTGCATTTCTAATTCTGTTTCGCAATTGTATAATTCTTTCAAAGTGTTTTTTATAGCAATATCTCCAAGCGGAATAATATCAGGCAACTGAAGACAAAACATCAAATACACTTCAATACTCCAATTACCTACTCCTTTAATAGTAATTAGTTCTTTGCGGATTTGCTCTTCCGATTTTGTTGAATAACTTTCAAAATCAATTTTATTATAGAGGACTTTTAAAGCTAAATCTTTAAGGTAAATTATTTTCTGGCGAGAAACACCACAATTTCTTAATTCTAAATCATCTGAATTGTAGATGATTTCTGGAGAAATAATACCAAAATGATTTTCTAATTTTACATAACAAGCTTTTGCAGAAGCAATAGATACTTGCTGTTCAAGAATAATATGACACATGGAAGCAAATCCTTCCACTCTTTTTTGGACAATTGGTTTTCCAAAAGTATCAATAATATATTTTAGCATTTCATCTTTGGAAGAAAGAAAAGATATTATTTGATTCATCTTAAAAATGAAAACCTATTTCTCCCTTTATACTAAAATTACTGGTTCCTGGCAAATCTCTGTAGTTCCCTCTAAAGCTGGCATCGATTCGGAATACTTTAAAAATATTTCCTATTCCAACACTATATTCCCAGTAAGGAATTGTGGGTGCTTTATACACTAAATTAGAAGCATTAAGCAATCTATTTTGATCTGAAATGGATCCGTAAACAGCACGAACACCTATAATCTCTCTCCAATTCAATTTGCGCATCATAGGGATTCTAGAGAGTAATCGTCCTTGGAAATTATGATTCCATTGTAAGGTAGCATATTGATCTGTTACAAATTCATAGAAATTAAGATTACTAAATGTATTCCCAATAATAAAATAGGTTTGATTTCCAGGGATAACACTCATTAAACCTAAAGGAACTTTTCCATATGTTTTACCCAATTCCATAGTTAAATCTGTCCTTCCTAATGGACCAATTAAGAAAGGTTGGTTGTAATAAAATTGAAGTTTACTATAATCAAAATCACTATTCAGTATTCCTTTAAATCCTTGACTATAATTTACAAAAAATCTACTATACGGTTTATCAACATCGGAACGTTCTACGCCATATCCGACAGATTTTTTTTTAGGTGTAAACTCTACTTGAAGATTTACCTCTGTTTGCTTTACATCACTTTTTGTGGTTGTATGAGTATCATCGGTATAATAATCCAAACTAAAAGTTGAATATGCTGATTCTAGAGATCTGTGGGAAAAACCCGTTTGAAAAATCAAATTCTTAACTGGCTCAATTTCTATTGCAACATTCGTCAAATTAATATTTGTTAACTTCCCATTGCTTCCAGAACTAAAGACGCTGGAGGAGGCAAAACTTCTTCCAAGCACATCATTTGTAGTTGTTAAACTCGCCCCTATTTGTTCTACATCTCTTCTATTTCCTCCTGAAATGATAATTCTGTTTTTAGTATCAATCATCCATTTGCCGGAAAAGCCATATTTAAATTTATTGTCTTTAAATCCATAAGCTGTGTAGCCTTGTACTCGCCATTTGTCATTGTGTCCAAAATAGGTCCTTCCTCCCACTCGTAATCTCCAACCTTCAACCACATTAAACCCAAAGGTTGAAAAAATGGGTCCATAATCAAATTTATGATAATTAATGTATTCACTTCCTAGAATACTCACCAGATTATACATTTGCTTAAACCTTCTGACTGTTTTTAAGGTATCTAGCATTTTATAAACACCCACCTCATCTTTGTTGAGTTTTTCAAATCTATTTTTTTCCCAATAATCATCTGATTTTGCATAAACAGCATTGTCTATATAATTAACTTCTTCTTTGTAAAATTTTTCGGGTTTAGGTTCATTAAACTTATGGTTTCTATATAATGTAGTCCGCTTTCCATAAACACCTTTAGATTCCTCTCTTTTGCTTAACGCAAAATCAGACATCATATAATCTCTGGTCAGTAAAAAGACAGAATCATTAACTACATCAAATTCTTGTTCTATATAAATGTCTTTTACCCAGTTAATATTAGCACTTTTAGAAACCGCCATATTAATACTTTTGATAGCATAAGTTGAATCATTAACCCAGAAATCTCCTTTGAAAGTTAGCTCATTTTTCCTTCTTGGATAAAAAACAATATTGTAACACCATTTCTTTTCCACAAAAGCACTATCTCGCAACACATAATTGTAAACATCAATTCCTGTTGTGGAAATAGGACTAGTAAAGCTTTTATCAAAAAAATTTAAGTGATTATTATAAATATTATAGTCTGTATATAAATCTTTAATAAAAGTATTAATACCATCTACATTACTAATTCCAGAATTTTTATTGGCTTTAATTATCTCCTTTTGTTTATTGAATTTATTGTCCCCATAAACATCATACAATGATTCACTTATAAAAAAAGGTAAATAAGTCTTTCCAGTAACTTTTGAAGTATCTACTTTTTTGAAAATGAATTCCATTCCTTTAAACACTTTGCTTTTCATAAAAGCACTATCAATGGAATTCATATCAAATTCTATTTTTTCATATTTTTCATATTGATATTGATTGAACATTTGCAATCCATTTTTTCTTTTTCGTTCCCAAATTTTTCTGAGGATTACCAATGCTGGATTTTTCTTTTTAGAAGTCTTACCGTTATAAATCACAACCTCTTGAAGTACCTGGTCTCCAGTAAGAACAATTCTCATATTATAAGTTACTGCTTTATCCAAATCAACATCTTTGGTAGTATATCCTACGAAAGCGACAGCAATGGCTCTATAACTCTTAGCAGATTCCAAATAAAACTTTCCGTTTTCATCACTAACAGTTCCTTCATTAGAACCTTTAAAAACAATATTAGCATAAGAAATAGGTTGATTTTTATTATCTACAATAACCCCGCTAACTTTAGTTTGAGCGAAACTTGAAGAAATAAATCCAATAATAAGAATAAAAAAAAAATATTTTTTTCATAGCAGCAAAAAAAAAGCTTCATCAAAATAACTCTGATGAAGCTTCAAATATAATAGATTAATATTATTTGTACATAACTTTTTTGACAGCTTTAACTACATCTGAAGAATTAGGCAACCATTCTTTCAATAAAGTTGGAGAATAAGGTGCTGGAGTATCAGCAGTGGTAATTCTTTGTACTGGTGCATCAAGATAATCAAAAGCTTTCTCTTGAACCATATAAGTGATTTCAGAAGCTACACTAGCAAATGGCCAAGCCTCTTCAAGAACTACTAAACGATTTGTTTTTTTAACCGAATTGATAATAGTATCATAATCCATTGGACGTACTGTTCTCAAGTCGATAATTTCACAAGAAATCCCTTCTTTTTCTAATTCATCAGCCGCTAAATGAGCTTCTTTGATTATTTTCCCAAAAGAGACAATAGTCACATCAGTTCCTTCTCTTTTAATATCTGCAACGCCTAACGGGATAATATATTCCCCTTCTGGCACCTCTCCTTTATCACCATACATTTGCTCTGATTCCATGAAAATAACCGGATCATTATCACGAATAGCAGCTTTTAATAAACCTTTAGCATCATAAACGGTAGATGGAACTACCACTTTTAATCCAGGAGTATTGGCAAACCAATTTTCAAAAGCTTGTGAGTGGGTTGCTCCTAATTGTCCAGCTGAAGCTGTTGGTCCACGAAAAACCATCGGCATTGGAAACTGTCCAGCCGACATTTGACGCATTTTAGCCGCATTATTAATAATTTGATCAATTCCTACCAATGAAAAGTTGAAAGTCATATATTCTACAATCGGACGACAACCATTCATTGCTGAACCTACAGCAATTCCAGCAAAACCTAATTCGGCAATAGGAGTATCAATCACCCTTTTTGGCCCGAATTCGTCCAACATTCCTTTTGAGGCTTTGTAAGCTCCATTATATTCAGCAACTTCTTCACCCATCAAATAGACGGCTTCATCGCGACGCATTTCTTCACTCATCGCTTCGGCAATCGCTTCTCTAAATTGTATAGTTCTCATATATATAATTTCTTAATATCAATTTTGGATAGCAAAAGTAAAAATTTAAAATGATTAAAAAACATATTTCCGCATAATTATAAGGTGCAATTTCAATCATTTCGAGTGAATAAATTAGAGATTCCATTTATACCCTTTGCGAAATCGATATAATACTGAAAAAATAGTATGCACGCATACAAGCAATAGAAATATATTTTATACTTTTACGCTCAGAAAAAACTTTTTAAAAAATATATAATGAAAATACTAGTTTGCATCAGCCATGTGCCTGATACTACTTCCAAAATCAACTTCGTGAATGGCGATTCTGAATTTGACACAAACGGTGTTCAATATGTAATTAATCCAAATGACGAGTACGGTTTAACTCGTGCTATTTGGTTTCAAGAACAACAAGGAGCCACTGTAACTATTGTAAATGTTGGTAGCGCCGATACTGAACCAACATTACGTAAAGCTCTAGCGATTGGCGCAAATGATGCTATCCGTATAAACGCAACTCCAAGTGATGGTTTTTTTGTAGCAAAACAATTAGCCGAAGTGGTAAAATCAGGTGGTTATGATGTAATAATCTGTGGAAAAGAATCATTAGATTACAATGGTGGAATGGTTCCTGGAATGCTAGCTGGATTATTAGGATACAACTTTGTTAATTCTTGTACTGAAATTACTATTGATGGAACTTCTGTAAAAGCAGGAAGAGAAATTGACGGTGGAAAAGAAATCGTATCTACCTCATTACCTTTAATCATTGGTGGACAAAAAGGATTAGTGGAAGAAAAAGACTTGCGTATTCCTAATATGCGTGGAATTATGACAGCGAGAACAAAAGTTTTAACTGTTTTAGAACCTGTGGTGGCTAACAACAATACTAAAGCTGTGAAGTTTGAAAAACCAGCTGCAAAATCGGCAGTTAAATTATTTTCCGCAGATGATTTAGATGGATTGATAAACGCATTACATAACGAAGCAAAAGTAATATAGTAATCAGAATTAAGTCGCAGTTTTCAATAGTAAAACTTTAAACCTAAAACTTTAAACTTTAAACAAAAAAATTATGTCATTATTAATATACGCAGAATCAGCAGACGGAAAATTCAAAAAAGTGGCTTTCGAATTAGCTTCTTATGCCAAAAAAGTAGCTGATTCTCTTGGTACAACCGTTACAGCAGTAACAGTAAACACAGGAAATGTTTCTGAATTATCAAAATATGGCGTAGATAAAGTTTTGAAAGTAACTAATGATAAATTAGCCAATTTCAATGCCAAAGCTTACGCTGATGTAGTAAAACAAGCCGCTCAAAAAGAAGGCTCAAAAGTAATCGTACTTTCTTCCACAACCGACAGTTTATATTTTGCACCACTAATAGCTGTAGGTTTAGACGCTGGTTTTGCATCTAATGTAGTTGGATTACCGGTTTCAACCTCCCCTTTTCAAGTAAAAAGAAATGCTTTTTCTAATAAAGCTTTCAATATCACAGAAATTTCAACAGACGTTAAAGTTATTTGTTTAGCGAAAAACTCTTTCGGATTAGTTGAAAACAATTCTTCTTTAACTGAAGAAGATTTCACTCCAAGTTTAAATGATGCTGATTTCACAATAATAGTAGAATCAGTAGAAAAAACAACAGGAAAAGTAACTATCGCTGATGCTGATATTGTAGTTTCTGGTGGTCGTGGAATGAAAGGTCCAGAAAATTGGGGAATGTTGGAAGAATTAGCGTCAGTTCTTGGAGCTGCCACTGCTTGTTCAAAACCAGTTTCAGATCTAGGATGGCGTCCTCATAGTGAACACGTAGGTCAAACAGGAAAACCAGTAGCTGCCAATTTATACATTGCAGTAGGAATTTCTGGAGCCATCCAACACATTGCGGGAATTAACTCCTCTAAAGTAAAATTAGTAATCAATACCGACCCTGAAGCTCCCTTCTTTAAAGTAGCTGATTATGGAATTGTTGGAGATGCTTTAGATATCATTCCGAGATTGACTCAAAAACTAAAAGAATTTAAAGCAAGTAATTCATAAAAACATAACTAATTCAAATGCGATAAGCTATCTGAAAATATTTTTAGGTAGCTTATTTTTTTGTTTAAAAAAGCGAAAGTTTTTTGTTACTTTGCAATCAATACAAAAATCAACTGTAAAAGATTGGTACTTTGTTTTTCACATTTGAAATAATAGATAATGAGTTTAGTAAAACTTACCATAAAAGGAATATCCTATAGTCAAACACAAAATGGCGCCTACGCTTTAATATTGAATGAAGTGGATGGAGATAGAAAATTACCTATCGTAATTGGCGCTTTTGAAGCACAATCAATTGCTATTGCTTTAGAAAAAGAAATCAAACCGCCACGTCCTTTAACCCATGATTTATTCAAAAGTTTTGCTGATCGGTTTGACATTGTGGTAAAACAAGTGATCATTCACAAACTCGTTGATGGTGTTTTTTATTCTAGTATTATTTGTGAGAGAGACAAAATTGAAGAAATTATTGATGCGCGAACTTCCGATGCTATTGCTTTAGCCTTGCGTTTTTCTGCTCCTATTTTTACTTATAAAAATATCCTCGACAAAGCCGGAATTTTTTTAAATGCCAATCCATCTGAAATAGAAGGTCAAAACCCCGATAATGATGGAGTTCTTTCAACTCCTGAAACTTTCGGAATTGAAAGCGACACTTCAAAACCCGAAAATGCTTTCACAAAACATAGTTTATCCGAATTAAATGAACTACTTGAAGGTGCTGTTCAAGATGAAGATTATGAAAAAGCAGCTCGAATTCGCGATGAAATCTCTAAGCGAGAATCTTAAAATTAATTCCACTTTTTGTTAATTTGGCTATTCGAATTAACAAATTACCACATCACCATAAAAACATGAAACAATATCACGATTTAGTAAAGCACGTATTAGAAAACGGAACTCAAAAAGGAGATAGAACTGGAACTGGAACCAAAAGTGTATTTGGTTACCAAATGCGGTTTGATTTGGCTGATGGTTTTCCCATGGTAACTACTAAAAAGTTGCATCTAAAATCGATAATTTATGAATTGCTTTGGTTTTTAAAAGGCGATACTAATATTGGGTATTTAAAAGAAAACGGTGTAAATATTTGGAATGAATGGGCAGATAAAAATGGTGATTTAGGGCCTGTTTACGGACACCAATGGCGCAATTGGAACAGTGAAGAAATTGATCAAATCAAAGAGTTAATTGACACTTTAAAAAACAATCCCAATAGCAGAAGAATGTTGGTTTCTGCATGGAATCCATCGGTTTTACCGGATACTTCTAAATCATTTTCTGAAAATGTAGCCAACGGAAAAGCTGCTTTGCCACCTTGTCATGCGTTCTTTCAGTTTTATGTAGCGGATGGAAAATTATCGTGTCAATTGTATCAAAGAAGTGCCGATATTTTTCTTGGCGTTCCTTTCAATATCGCTTCTTATGCTTTATTCACGATGATGATTGCACAAGTTTGCGATTTGCAAGTGGGAGAATTCATTCACACTTTTGGAGATGCACATATCTATAATAATCATTTTGAACAATTAGAACTTCAACTTTCACGCGAACCAAGAGCATTACCAAAAATGGTTCTAAATCCAAATATTAAAAACATTTTTGATTTTACTTTTGAAGACTTCACGTTAGAAGGATACGACCCACATGCTCACATTAAAGGAGTTGTAGCGGTTTAAATCAAAGTGTTTTACTCTAACAAAAAACGGCTACTTTTTATTTTTATTGATTACAACTAAATTTATGCATATAAATGCATATGTATTACACATTTATGTGATATAAAATCATATTACTGCGTCATAAAATAATAAAAATTAAATTAAAAATTAAATATCCGTGATATAAAATCAAATTTCTATGTCATAACATCACAAAAAATTAATTTAAAATAGATTTCTGATATATAAAATTATTCTTCGATGTCATACTATCAGAAAAGCTTAAATAATTATGAGATTTCTACGAGATAAAATCATACTTCTATGTCATACGATCATAAATATTTGATTTAATTCCCTATTTATGTTTTACAACATCAAAGCTCTAATCTATTTCAACAAAATTTCATTCTTTAATAAAAACAAAAAATCCGCTTAACAATTATAAATTGCCAAACGGATTTTTAAACAAACAAACTAAACTTTATACTTCTAAAACGCTATTTTCAGCATTTGCGAATTCATTCCAACGATAGCTATCAGCTTCTGGTTCGTTAACATAATTACCATCTACCAAATATTTAAATTCAAATGAATTGTCTTTTGGTAAATCAAAAGCTGCTTTGAAAGTACCAGTTTTTAATTTAGACAATTCTCCTTCAGATGGATTCCAATTATTGAAATCTCCTACTACAGCAGCAGTAGTTGCTTCTTTTGCTTCGATTGAAAAGGTAACTTTAACAACTGGTTTTGTTTTTATAACTTGCTTCTTAATTGACATAACTAATTAATTTATAGATTAATGAAGCAAAGTAACGCAATAAAAACATACATTTTACACCTACTATGCAGAATTATTATTTTATCAAATTTGACCTTTAAAAAATTTTATTTTCTTAATTTATAGGGAGTTATTTATAAATATTAAAACAAGAAAACGTTTTCACACTAAATTATATCCAATTGCTATAATCGAGTTTTCAAAATAAATTGTATCTTTAAATTCAAATTTTCGCCTTATGAACAACGACCAACATGAAATGTATGATTATGCACGCAGAAGAATCAAACAGAAAAAAAGATTGTATTTTCACTTTGTTTTATTTTTTATAGGAAGTATTTTTATTTTCATTATCAACAAATGGATAAAAGTGCAAGAATCTATTAATTGGTATATTTGGGCCATAACAAGTTGGCTGTGTATTTTTATTTTGCACTTTATCAAAGTATTCATTACCGATAGTTTTATGAATAAAAATTGGGAACGAGAACAAATAAACCGGTTAATGACCATGCAAGAAAAGAAAATCGAACATCTTAAAAACGAAGTCGAAAACAAAAAAATAACTTAATGATTACTCTTATCGCAGCTGCCGCTGAAAACAATTCTCTGGGAAAAGACAACCAATTGATTTGGCATTTACCTGATGATTTTAAAAGATTCAAACAAATTACTTCTGGTCACTATATCATAATGGGAAGAAAAACATTTGAAAGTTTTCCAAGACCCTTACCCAACAGAACTCATATTATTATTACCCGTCAAAAAGATTATACTGTAGAAGATTGTATTGTAGTCAATTCGATTGAAGAAGCCATAGCCATCTCTTCTAAAGAAGAAGATGTCTTTATTATTGGGGGTGCTGAAATCTATAATCAGTCGATAGTTTTTGCTGACAAGATTGAGTTGACTAGAGTTCATTCCAACTTTGAAGCCGATGCTTATTTTCCAGAAATTGATAAAACCAAATGGAAAATTGACTTTGAAGAATTCCATCCCAAAGACGAAAAACACAAGTTTGACTTTACTTTTCAGACATTTATAAAAAAATAAAAACTACTAATGGTAATTTGAGATTTGTTTATTGGGATTTCAATTTTTATTATTTGTACTTTTGCTCCTCAAAAATTGTATTAAAAAATGTCAAAAAACGTCACTCCATATAAAGATTCTTCCCTAGGTAAAAAAGAACAAGTCACTCAAATGTTCGACAATATTTCGGGAAATTATGATGGATTAAACCGTGTAATTTCTTTTGGAATTGATGTAAAATGGCGTAAAAAAGTTTTGGATTTAGTAGCTGCAAAGAATCCAGATACTATTCTTGACATTGCAACTGGAACTGGTGACTTGGCAATTTTAATGACAAAAACCAATGCCACAAAAATTATTGGTCTGGATATTTCGGCAGGAATGTTGGAAGTAGGAAAAAAGAAAATTGCGGAAAAAAAATTAGAACATATTATTGATATGGTTATTGGAGATTCAGAAAACATGCCTTTTCCTGACAATCACTTCGATGCCATTACGGTTTCTTTTGGAATTAGAAATTTTGAAACCTTAGAAAAAGGTTTAGCTGAAATACTTCGTGTTTTGAAAACCGATGGAATTTTTGTTATTTTAGAAACTTCTGTTCCCGAAAAAACACCTTACAAACAGGGGTATCGTTTTTATAGTAAAAATATTTTGCCTATCATTGGGAAACTTTTCTCAAAAGACACTGTTGCTTATAGATATTTATCTGAATCGGCTGCTTTTTTCCCTTATGGTGAAAAATTAAACAATATTTTGAGAAAAATTGGGTTTATAAATGTACTAGCTTTACCACAAACTTTTGGCGTGGCTACTATTTATTCAGCATCAAAAAAATAATAAGGAATTATTCCAAAATAAATATGAAGAAAATATTTTATATTTTACTACTGCTTCTAGGTTTGTTGAGTCATTCACAAACCAAAGGTGTTTTTTCAAAAGATCCTATTATAAATTTAGAAAACTTTGACAAGCAGCGATTGTATTGGGGTTATTTTTTAGGATTTAATACCTACGACTTTAAATTTGATTATATCAAACCGCCAGGCACAGACATTCTAGTAACAACAAGTGCAGGATTCAATGTGGGTGTAGTGGGCGATGTTCGATTACAAGAATATATTAACCTACGATTTGAACCAGGATTGTATTATGCACAAAGAGATCTAGCCTATACAGGATTTACTACACCATTAGATGCTAATAGACAAGTTCGTTCAACTTATATTGACTTCCCGTTATTGTTGAAATTTTCTTCCAAAAGAATAGGAAATGTTCGCCCATATATTGAGGGTGGGGTTTCTGCTACATTAAATTTGGCTAGTAATTCAAAATCATTGGATGATAACTACGAACAACGTTTTAGAGTAAAACCTTGGACTCAAAATTATCAGTTAGGGTTTGGAATTGATTTGTATTTAGAATATTTTAAATTTTCTCCTTCCATTAGAGGTGTTTTTGGAATGAATGACGAATTAATTAGAGATAATAATCCTAATAGTCCTTGGACAGGTAATATTCAATCATTGAAATCTAGAGGTGTTCTAGTAAACTTCACTTTTCATTAAAAGTTTCGCTTAAATTCGCTCAAAAAAATTGCAGTTGCAGTAGCTACATTAAGACTTTCGGTTAGTTGCAAATTGCCAAAACGAGGTATCGCTAATTTATTAGTGACCAATTTTTCTAATTTATCAGAGATTCCATTGGCTTCATTTCCTAAAATCAGAATTCCTTCTTTGGGAAGATTTTCGTTATACACATTTTTACCTTCTATAAAAGTTCCAAAAACAGGCAAGTTGGTTTTCTTAATGTATTTTTCCAAATCCAAATAAGAAATAGTTACTCTTGAAATTGAACCCATAGTGGCTTGGACCACTTTGGGGTTATAAACATCTACCGTTTCTTCACTGCAAATTATTTGTTCAACACCAAACCAGTCGCACAGTCTAATAATAGTTCCTAAATTTCCAGGATCTCTAATATCATCTAGAGCGACAATTAATCCATTATCACCTAATTTTTTTTTATCCGGAATTTGAAATAGAGCCAGACAATTGTTGGGAGTTGAAAGACAAGAAATCTTTTTTAAATCAGATTCCGAAATCAATTCTTTTTTTGCAGGAGAAACTGTCTCAAAAATAGACTCTGTCACAAACAATTGCTCTAGCACAAAGTTAGAATTCACAAGCTCTTGAATAACTTTTACCCCTTCAGCAATAAACAATTGGTGAATTAGTCGGTATTTTTTTAATTGTAAACTAGTAATTAGCTTTATTTGGTTTTTACTAACCATAAAAAAATGTACTTTTGAATTAAATTTGCATCCATTGAAAAAACGCGTTACAAAAATATCATTATTTATTTTAATAGGGTTCATAATTGTTGCATGTAACACAACAAAACGTGTTCCTAACGGAAAGCGCCTATTAATGAAAAATGAAATTTCTGTTGATGATAAAAATATAACGGATGAAAATGTATTTTTTCAATTGTATCAAAAACCGAACAGTTCTATTCTTGGCTATCGTTTGCGATTAAATTTATTCAATTTAGCAAAGAAAAACGCTGACACTTCCTATATTAAATGGTTGAATAGAAATCCCAACAGACATAAAGAATTAGCCAAACTTTTATCTGAAAAACAAGTACAACGATTGGGAAAATCATTTTTAGTTTCAGGCTGGAGTGATTTTTTAATGAAAACGGGGGAACCTCCAGTTCTTTTTGATTCTACTAGCGCAAAAAAATCTTTAAAAAGATTAGAATCCTATTATTATAACAAAGGTTATTTTGATGTTAAAGCAAGTTATTCAAATGATCTTAAAACAGATAAAAAAACGTTTTTAAAATACAAAATTGGCCTTAAAAAGCCATATATAATAGACAGTTTATATACAGTTATTAGTTCTCCTGCATTAGATTCGCTGTATCAAATTAAAAAAAATAATTCTTTTCTTAAAAAAAACAAACAGTATGACACTGAAAATTTCAACAATGAAAGAAATAGAATAACCGCAGATTTTAGAAATAATGGCGCTTATCTTTTTCAACAAAATTATATAAGTTATAATCTCGATACCATTAACACATCCAAAAAAGTAAATGTTAAATTAATGATCAAAGACTACTCTTATAGAATAAATGACAGTTCAAAAACAACTCCTTTCAAACTCTATAGAATTAATAAAATTAATATTTATACAGATAATACAAATACCAAAAACGAAGCAAAAATAAAGGATAGCGTAAATTATAAAGACTTTACACTTTATAGTGAAAAAAAATTGAAATATCGTCCAAAAGCGATTACGGATGCAGTTTTTATTACTAAAGGAAGTTGGTTTTCTGACAACAATACAACACTTACCACAAGATACTTAAGTAATCTTAAAGTTTTTAATTATCCCACAATACAATATAAACTGGATCCAAAAGACCCTAATGCGCTAATTGCAAATGTGTTCTTGACACCAAGAAAAAAATACACTTTCAATCCATCAGTAGATTTTACACATTCTAATATTCAAGATTTTGGTATTTCTGGAAGTACTTCATTGGGAATCAGAAATGTTTTCAATGGTGCCGAAACTTTTGAGATTGGTTTTAGAGGAAATGTAGGTGCCTCAAAAGACTTGGCTAATCCTAATAATAATTTCTTTAATATTTCTGAAATTGGTGTGGATGCAAAATTAAATTTTCCTAGATTCTTTTTCCCTTTCAACACCGATAAAATAATTCCTAAAAGTATGATTCCTTCTACCTCTTTTAGTGTTGGTTTTGCAAAACAACGTAATATAGGATTAGATAAACAAAACTTCACCAGTACCTTCTCATACAATTGGACTCCAAAAAAGAATACTAATTTCCGCTATGACATTTTAAATGTTCAGTTTGTAAAAAATCTAAATATTGGAAATTATTTTAATATCTATCAATCTTCTTATACTGCATTAAGTGCTTTAGCTTCTAGCTATAATTTTAATTCATCTTATTTTACAAATGGTCTCTTAACAATTGAAAGTGGTACCAATGCGTTTTTAAACGCTGTTTTAGGCAATAATCCAACTATTCATCCATCCGACCAAGATTTAAAAGCTATAAGTAGTATTGAAGAACGCAAACAAAGATTAACTGAAAACAATTTAATTTTTGCCTCAAGTTTAAGTTACTCCAAAACTACCAAAAGAGATTTATATGATAATTCGTTTCACACTTATAAAGCAAAGTTAGAATCAGCAGGAAACTTACTTTCATTATTAGCTAGAACTTCCAAACAATTAGATAATCAAGCAGGTGCTAATACTTTTTTTGAGGTAGAATATTCACAATATATTAAAGGTGAATTTGAGTATGTAAAACATTGGACTTTTTCTGGAAAAAGGGTTTTAGCCGTTAGAGGTTTTGCAGGATTAGCAGTTCCCTATGGAAATTCCACAAGCATTCCTTTTTCGCGAAGTTATTTTGCAGGAGGATCTAATGACATTAGAGCTTGGCAACCTTATAGTCTTGGACCAGGAAGTAGCGGTGGATTGAATGACTTCAACGAAGCCAACTTGAAACTTTCGTTAAGTGCTGAAATGCGTTTTAATTTATTTGGAAAATTTAATGGAGCACTATTCACCGATACTGGAAACATTTGGAACATCTTTGATAATATCCAAGACCAATCCTATACTTTTAACGGAATTAAATCAATACAAACAATAGCGGTTGGAACAGGTCTAGGATTAAGATATGATCAAGGATTATTTGTCGTTCGATTTGATCTTGCTTTTAAAACCTATAACCCATCCCAACTCGAGGAACAAAAATGGTTTAGAGAAGTTAATTTGTCCAAGTCTGTATTAAATATTGGTATAAATTATCCTTTCTAATTTTAGAAATTATTACTTTTGTAAACTTAATTAAAAACATAACACGAGATGTCACATAACATTAAACCTGGAGTTGCCACTGGAGATGAAGTTCAAGCAATATTTGCTTATGCTAAAGAAAAAGGATTTGCACTTCCTGCTGTAAACGTAACAGGATCAAGCACAATAAATGGTGTTTTAGAAACTGCTGCAAAATTAAATGCGCCAGTTATTATTCAATTTTCTAATGGTGGAGCACAATTTAATGCTGGAAAAGGACTTTCAAATACCGGTGAAAAATCGGCAATTCTTGGTGCAATTGCAGGAGCTAAACATATTCACACCTTAGCAGCAGCTTATGGAGCTACAGTAATTCTTCATACAGATCACTGCGCTAAAAAACTATTGCCTTGGATTGATGGTTTATTAGATGCCTCTGAAAAACATTTCGCTGAAACAGGAAAACCATTGTTTTCTTCTCACATGATTGACTTGTCGGAAGAACCAATTGAAGAAAATATTGAAATTTGCAAAACCTATTTAACTCGTATGAGCAAAATGGGAATGACATTAGAAATAGAATTAGGAATCACTGGTGGTGAAGAAGATGGAGTTGACAATTCTGATGTAGATAGTTCAAAATTATATACACAACCTTCTGAAGTTTCTTATGCTTATGAAGAACTTTTAAAAGTAAGTCCAAGATTTACAATCGCAGCTTCTTTTGGAAATGTTCATGGTGTATACAAACCAGGAAACGTAAAACTAACTCCGAAAATTTTGAAAAACTCTCAAGATTATGTTCAAAATAAATTCAACACTGGTACAAATCCTGTTGATTTTGTTTTCCACGGAGGTTCTGGTTCTACGTTAGAAGAAATTAGAGAAGCTATTTCTTATGGAGTTATCAAAATGAATATTGACACCGACTTACAATTTGCGTTCACCGAAGGAATCCGTGACTATATGGTAAACAATATTGATTATTTAAAAACTCAAATTGGAAACCCAACGGGGGCTGATGCTCCTAACAAAAAACACTACGACCCAAGAAAATGGGTTCGCGAAGGTGAAGTTACTTTCAATACAAGACTAGAACAAGCATTTGCTGACTTAAACAATGTAAACACTCTTTAGTTACTAGATACAAACTGATAACTGAACACTGATAACTGAATACTGAAAATATGGCTTGGTTTAAAAGAACAGAAAAAGGGATTACCACCGCAACCGAAGATAAAAAAGATGTCCCAAAAGGACTTTGGTATAAATCTCCAACAGGTAAAATTATTGACGCCGATGAATTAGAACGCAATTTATGGGTAAGTCCAGAAGATGGTTTTCATGTGAGAATTGGTAGTAAAGAATATTTTGAAATTTTGTTCGACAACAATGAATTTAAAGAGTTAGATGCTAAAATGACATCTAAAGACCCTTTGAACTTTGTGGATACTAAAAAGTATTCTGACCGATTGAAAGATGTTATGGAAAAAACCAAGTTAAAAGATGCGGTTCGCACAGCAGTTGGAAAATCTAAAGGAAATGACTTAGTAGTATGTTGTATGGATTTTGCTTTTATTGGAGGTTCTATGGGAGCGGTTGTAGGAGAAAAAATTGCTCGTGGAATAGATTATTCTATTAAAAACAATGTGCCTTTTGTAATGATTTCAAAATCGGGAGGAGCTCGTATGATGGAAGCGGCTTATTCGTTAATGCAATTGGCAAAAACTTCTGCTAAACTAGCACAATTAGCTGAAGCTAAAATCCCATATATCTCTTTATGTACTGATCCCACAACGGGAGGAACAACAGCCTCTTATGCAATGTTAGGAGATATTAATATTTCCGAGCCAGGCGCTTTAATTGGTTTTGCAGGACCTCGTGTAGTAAGAGATACTACTGGTAAAGATTTACCAGAAGGATTCCAAACAGCTGAATTTGTACTAGAGCACGGGTTCTTAGATTTCATTGCTCCAAGAAAAGAGTTAAAAGATAAAATCAATTTATACATTGACTTGATTCTGAATCAAGATATCAGATAAATTAATGACCAACAAGATATAAAAAACCACAAAGTAATTGCTTTGTGGTTTTTTTATATCGATGTATAAGCTCGTATTTTAAATTCAAACCTCGTACTTATAAATACTTACATTCCGCTACGAATTGCTTCTACAGGATCTAATTTTGCTGCTGAAATAGCAGGAAGAATCCCAGCTACCAATCCAATGGCTATAGCCAATCCAGAACCTAAAAGAATATTACTAAAACTTAATACAAACTCAAAATCGAGTACTTTAGTTAATATCAACGCTATCAACCATACCAATAGAATTCCTATCATCCCACCTATTAAACACAAGATTACCGCCTCAAATAAAAATTGAAATAGTATAAAACGGTTTTTGGCTCCAAGTGATTTTTGAATTCCTATTAAATTGGTGCGTTCTTTTACGGATACGAACATAATATTAGCTACACCAAAACCACCTACTAACAAAGAGAATCCAGCAATAATCCAACCCCCCAAATTCATATTGGCAATAATACCATCTAATAAATCAGTGAACCCAGAAAGTACATTGATAAAAAAATTGTCAATTTCACCTGTCTTTACACCTCGTAAAGCTCTTAGTTTTTGAGCTATTTCAGCTTTAAAAGCATCCATGTCAATTCCTTTTTGAGGTTTAATAACAATAACCGGAGTCATAGAATCATTATTATCGCCATACATTCTTCGCAAGAAATTAACCGGAATAAAAACAGAAGTGTCATTGCTATCCCCAAACATTCCTGCCCCTTGTTTCTTTAAAACACCAATCACAGTAAAACGTTGTCCATACAATCGAACTTGCTTACCAATTGGATCTATATTTTCAAAGAGACTATTGGCCAATTCATCACCAATTACTGCAACAGCAGCGCCTGAATTGGCTTCAGATTCATTATAGAACCTTCCTTCAGAAAACTCTAATCCTTGTATATCAATAAATTCATGAGAAACAGGAACTACATTTATGCTACTAACCGATTTTTTCTCATATTTAATGATTTCACTTTTTACAAAAAGTTGGTAGCACATTTCTTGAGCTTCTGGAATCGCTCCTTTTAAATATTCATATTCTGTATAAGATACATCTGGGAATTGTTGTCGTTTCCATCTAGGAACAGATGTTGGACCAAATGACTGTTTGAATAGATAAATAGTATTCTTATCTAAACTACTTAAATCTTTTTTAATTTTTCTGTCTAAAGAATCTACTGCAGCTAAAACCGCAATAATAGAAAATATACCAATAGTCACTCCTAGAAGTGAAAGCAGTGTTCGCAACTTGTTATTTCGCAACGCATTCATTGCAAAACTAAAACTTTCACTCAATAATCGAAGATAAACAAGCATATTGGTTTTATTTTCTAGGTCAAATTTAAGATATTAGTAACTAGAATGATTGAAATGTTACAGAAATAAAACTATAATAAGAAATGTTTAGCCATTTCAAAGGATAACTTTTTGATACTATAAATTATATTTCAAACTGAAAATAATATATCTTGGTTGCACAATATATTGTGAGCTCGAAATAGTAAATTGGTTAAAACTATTACTATTAAGTGATTTTGTATTTAACAAATTAGTGGCTGCAATTTTATATTCAAATTTGCTGTTTTTCTTTTGGTAATTTAA
>CAIWKX010000075.1 GCA_903913315.1 uncultured Bacteroidota bacterium
AGCTCTGTGTTGGAAATTGCAAAGAATAGATTTCCTTTTCAAGGCGCAGTGGTAAAAGGGAGTTTCTCGTTGCCAAGTTTCTATGAGAACTTTGATGTATCAAGTGGTATTATCAATCCTGATTTAAACAATCAATTAATGGGAATTGTAAATTCGATTGAATTGTAAAAAGAAACGCCTGATGTAAGTCAGGCGTTTCTTTTTTATTTAGTTTTCTTTTTCATCGTTATGTTTTCAAATGTCGAAACATCAATGACTTCTTCTTTGTCTACATCAAAGGAAACACTAACACTATCACCAACAATCGTTACAGGCAACTGATTTGATATTTGTGAAGAACCAACAAATATGTTCGGATAATCTTTGGTAGTGAAGTAATAGAAACTATTGCCATTTTTAACATCATTATGAATTCTAGTTACCACAGATTTTAATGATTTCTTGTTGGTGAAACTAGTAGCATTCAATTTATTTCCAGCCATGTTATAGACGTTTTTGAAAGCCGTTAACGTTTCTCTCATTGAATTTCCAACGCCTACAATAGTATAATCACTTATAGCCACCATTGCATACATTTTTACCAAACCACCTTCGTCTTTTAAGGTCATTACATAGGTCGGAATGTTGTTGATATTATAGGGGATAGGAGTTGAGGCTTTATATTTCTTTTCTTGCACTTTACCTTGAGCCGAACTTTGAGCCGCAATTTCTGTGGCACCACTTTGTTTGTAAAATGTAGCTTCTTTGGTTCGAGTATCTACTAAAACAAATCCAACTGCCGATTCATCTTTTCCAACAGAAGTTAATCCAGTATACCAATATGATTTGTTATCTTTTCCATAAACCAAAGTCAATCCTTCTGTAATTTGCAGTTTATTAGCGTTAGAAAAATTCCAATATCCGTGAACATATTCTCCCCAATCGGTCAATTGATCTTCGATAATATCAATAGGTTGAATTCTATCGACCCATTTTGGTGCATTAGCAATCGAATAATCCTTCATGTCTCCGGTTTGAGCATCAACAACAACAATTCCAATTGCATCATTACCACTAAAACCTACTTTTTTATCATATTTAGTGACTACCCAATACGGTTTTCCGTTATCATCTATTTCAAAAGTATAATCCGTTAAACCCACTGTTTCATGTCCGTGCATGTAGATGTGACGCGAAATTTCACTTCCAAAATAAGCTTCAGGTTGGTATTTGATTTTGATATCTTTTCCACCAATATTTTGAACTAATTTCACATCACGTTCATTGGTAGCAGAAACCATCACATATCCAGCAGTTCCTTCTTGATTATTAAACCATTTAAAAAAACCAGAATGCAATAAAGGCGCTACCCAATATAAATCTTTACCTACTTTTTGAATACAAAAATCACCTAGTTCTACTTGAGAACCTAAAGCTGGTTGCGAACCAAGAATTTTATCGCCAAGCAAATAAGCTAAATCTTGATCAACTACGCGAATTTCATCAATAGAAATAGGAGCAATATGATTGGCTATTGCCTTTCCATTGGCAACTTTTCCAATTAAATTTTTGTATGCTTCGCTTCTAAACATTGGCAAACTTGTCAATAATGGCAAGCCGATAATGTAAAAAAGCAATGCTCCAATAATTATGAAGAAGATTTTACTGAGTTTGTTTTGAATTTTAATTTGTTTTGTTTGTTGCGAAATTTGTATTCCTGTGAAAAGAATAATAGCCAAAACAGTAAGCACCAATAACATAATTGGTAGATTTATAAATCCGTAATTGATGACAGGCAATCCAATATAAAACATTAGAAAACCTATTAAAATAATTGGTAAAATAATTTTCAATTTTTTCATGATATAATTTTTATTACTGATTATACGCAGAAAAAATAAAAAGTTACAAAATTAAAATGATAGTTGTTTGGCTATTTTAACAAAAAATAGAATAGAAACTATTTATCAAGTAAATGAATTGTCTTTTAAAGAGGTTATTTAAAAACCAAAATTGTCAAACGATTGTGCTCCTAAAAAAATTACTATTTTTGCAAAGGTTTTTGGAGAAACTTTTAACTCCTAAACATTAAACTTGAAACAAAATTTTATGAAAGCATATGTATTTCCAGGTCAAGGCGCACAGTTCACAGGAATGGGCAAAGACTTATATGAAAACTCAGCGGTAGCAAAAGAATTATTTGAAAAAGCCAACGAGATATTAGGTTTCCGCATTACAGACATCATGTTTGAAGGAACAGCCGAAGAATTAAAAGAAACTAAAGTAACGCAACCCGCAGTATTTTTACACTCCGTTATCTTAGCTAAAACCTTAGAAAATTTTAAACCAGAAATGGTTGCCGGACATTCATTAGGTGAGTTTTCAGCTTTAGTGGCCAATGGTGCTTTGTCTTTTGATGATGGATTGAAATTGGTTTCACAACGTGCAACTGCAATGCAAAAAGCATGTGAAATTACACCTTCAACGATGGCTGCTGTTCTAAACCTAGACGATAAAATTGTAGAAGATATTTGTGCGTCAATAGATGGAGTAGTGGTGGCAGCCAATTATAACTGCCCAGGACAATTAGTGATTTCTGGAGAGTACAAAGCCGTTGAATTAGCCTGCGAAAAGATGAAAGAAGCAGGTGCAAAACGAGCGTTAATATTACCAGTTGGTGGAGCATTCCACTCCCCAATGATGGAGCCCGCTAGAGAAGAATTGGCTGCTGCTATTGAAGCAACCACATTCTCAACACCCATTTGTCCAGTATATCAAAATGTAACGGCAAGTGCTGTTTCAGATGCTAATGAGATTAAGAAAAACCTAATCATTCAATTGACTGCTCCAGTAAAGTGGACGCAATCGGTACAACAAATGATTAATGATGGCGCCACAAGCTTTACAGAAGTTGGCCCTGGGAAAGTATTAGTTGGATTAGTAAATAAAATCAATAAAGAAGTCGAAACGATTTCAGCATAATCTATTTTGAAAGGAGTAAGAGAAGCCTATTATCAAGATTTGTGGGATGTAATTCATTCCACCATTTCAGAATTTGGAGAGCATAAAATAATGAAGAAAAGTGCTTCATTAGCTTATACCACCGTCTTTTCAATGGCACCATTGCTAATGGTATTGCTTTATGTTGTTGGAATGTTTTGGGGTGTAAAAGCTATTGAAGGAGATATTTATATTCAAGCCAAAGATTTTGTGGGAGAAGGCGCTGCTTTGCAATTGGAAGGAATGATTAAAAACATTGCCCTTTCAAATAAAAGCGGGATTCCAGCAGTAGTTGGAGTTATTACCTTACTTATTGGAGCTACTTCTGTTTTTGCAGAAATACAAGATTCTATAAATACCATTTGGGGAATTCGACACAAAAAGCGTTCTGGTTTTTTCCTTTATTTAAAGTCAAGATTACTTTCTTTTGGGGTTATTGGTAGTTTGGGATTTATTTTGTTAGTTTCCTTAGCTATCTCTGCCTTTGTAGAGTCGTTTAATGAAAAGTTATTTGCTGATTTTTCAGATACTGCGGTGTATATGGTATATATAGGGCAATCTTTGGTAACATTAACCATAATTACGTTGCTTTTTGCAGTCATATTTAAAATACTACCCGATGCTGATATTACTTGGAAGCAAGTACGAGTTTCATCATTTACAACGGCATTATTGTTTATGGCTGGAAAGTTTTTGATATCCTTTTATATTTCCCATTCCCGATTGGGAACCGTATATGGTGCCGCAGGTTCTTTGGTAATCATTATGGTTTGGGTCTATTATTCTTCGGTAATCTTATATTTAGGCGCTTTATTTGCCAAGTGTTATGCGATTGAGTTTGGAAGCCCTATCAAAGCATCAAAACATGCAGAGATTGTGCATATTGTTGAAGTAAAATCAGGTGCTAGTACTTTGCAGGAAGCTAAAGAAGAAATGAAACAAATTAAATCTAAAAAATAAATTTAGTCCTTATGAAAAAAATAATTCTATCCTTAGCAATTGCAACATTGCTTTTTTCGTGTAAAGAAGAAACCAAAGAAAAAGTAAAAGAAGCTACAAATGCTGTTACTACAGAAGTTAAAGAAACCGCAGATTCTGTCAAAGTAAAAGCTGAAGCTAAATTGGACACTGTAAAAGCCAAGGCAGAAGATAAAGTGAAAAATATAGTTAAAACAGGTGCTGAAAAGGTAGAAGAAGGTGCTAAAAAAGTAAAAGAATCCGTTAAGAAATAAACAAAAATCCTAGCAATTGCTAGGGTTTTTGTTTATTTCTTTTTGTAATTAATTATAAAAACACCTAAAATAATTAGTGCTGTTGCAATAATGAAATCGGTTGTAATAGTTTCATTTAATAATAACCATCCTAAAAAGACAGCTATAATGGTATTGACATAATTCAAGATAGAAATTTGAACAGCTGTTACTCTTTTTAATGCATAGTGATAGCAAAAGAAAGCTAAAACAGAGCCAAATACAGCCAAATATAAAACAGCAAAAACACTTCTAAAACTCCATGCACTCACATCGGTTTTTGAAGAAAAAATAATAGCGAGAACCAACTGAATAATAGCAGAAATTGAGAATTGGTAAAAAAGATTTAATGCAATATTAGTTGACTTATGGGTGTGCTTTTTTGAATAGACTGTCCCGATAGACCAACTAAGAATGGCAATACTTAAAAATAAGATTCCGGTTTTATAATTTGGATCTAATATGTCTCCGAGACCATTTCTGAAAATAAAAACGACTCCTAGAAATCCAAGTAAAATCCCTATTAGTCCTTTCCAACTTGGTCTTTGTATTCTAAATAAAATACTACAAATGAAAATAACTACAGGTGATAACGCACTCATGATAGACGTTAATCCACTTGGAACTGTTTGTTCGGCAATGGTTGTAAAACCATTAGCAAGAACAATCATTAATAATGAAGGGATTAATTGGTATTTTAAATTATCCCAACCAATCCAAGACAATTGTTTTCTTGAGAGTAAAATTGTTAGAACAATTAATGCAGCGATACCTTGTCTAATAGAGGTAATAAACCATGGTGGGATGGTTTCTACTGCGATACGAATACCTAAATAAGTTGTTCCCCAAACTATCCCGACAATTACTAAGGAAAAGAATAATTTTAAATCGGGTTTTTGAGTCATCTGAGATACTTTAAACTAACTTCTAATTTTCTGTTCCCATTTCCAAGCACTCCCCAAACTGTCTTCTAAACTTGATTGTGCTTTCCAACCTAAAACAGTATTAGCTTTGTCTGTGTTGGCATAAGCTTCTGTAATATCTCCTTCTCTTCTGCCTACAATTTGGTAATTTAATTTTTGTCCTGAAACTTTTTCAAAAGCATTGATTACTTCCAAAACAGAACTTCCAGTTCCAGTTCCAAGATTAAAGGTTTCCACTTTTTCTAGATTTTGTTTATTCAATAAACGTTTCAATGCAATAACATGGGCTTTAGCCAAATCAACTACGTGAATATAATCACGAACAGCGGTTCCATCTATGGTTGGATAATCACTTCCAAAAACGGAAAGTTTTTCACGTAATCCAATGGCAGTTTGTGTAATAAAAGGGACTAAATTTTGTGGAACACCTAATGGCAGTTCTCCAATTTCAGCTGTTGGATGTGAACCAATTGGATTGAAATAACGAAGTAAAATAGAATTTAATGAGGTTACTTTTGCAGTATCAGTAATGATTTCTTCTCCTATTTGTTTTGTGTTTCCATAAGGAGACATCGCTTGTTGCACCGGTGCATCTTCTGTTATCGGCATCTTTTCGGCTTGGCCGTAAACAGTACAAGATGAACTGAAAATAAAATTCGCATTTGGCAATGCGGTCAATTCCTGTAAAATATACACCAAAGCATTGATGTTGTTTTCATAGTATAATAAAGGATTTCCAACGCTTTCACCCACTGCTTTTGAGGCGGCAAAGTGAATTACACCTGCAACATCATTGTGTTTTTTAAAGAAATCTTGAACTGATGCTTTGTCGCGTAAGTCCATTTTTTCAAAAATAGGTTTCTTACCTGTAATATTAAAAATTCCATCCAAAACACTTTCTGACGAATTGGAAAGATTGTCGATGGCAATGACTTCAAATCCTTCGTTTTGTAATTCCACCACAGTGTGTGACCCAATAAAACCTAAACCTCCTGTTACAACTATTTTCATTTTTTATGAGATAATAGAATATAGATAATAGAATATAGATTTCAGCTTTTATGTCTTTTCTCTATTTTCTTTTCTCTATTTTCTTAATTTAAATATTCTAAAACGCTATCTGTTATAAATTTAATTTGTTCGTCATCCAATTCAGTGTGCATTGGCAATGCAATTACTTCTTCACATAATTGATTGGTTACTGGAAAATCTTCTTCTTTGTACCTTGAATCTGCATAGGCTTTCTGACTGTGCAATGGAATTGGGTAATAAATTGCACATGGAATTCCCTTGCTTTGCAAATGTGCTAACAATCCATCTCGTTTGCCATTCATTATTCGAATTACATACTGATGAAAAACATGGCAATCGCAATTGTCACATATTGTAGGGACCCATATATTTGAATTCCTACTTAAAGCCTCAGAATATTTTCTTGCTGCATCCTGACGGGCTTTATTATAGGTGTCTAAATGAGGTAGCTTTACTTTCAAAACACCTGCCTGAATACTATCTAAACGTGAATTCACTCCTACAACATCATGATGATAACGTTCGTACATACCATGATTTACAATGCCTCGTAGTTTATGAGCTAAAGCATCATCGTTAGTAAAAATAGCTCCACCATCACCATAACAACCTAAATTTTTTGAAGGAAAAAATGATGTTGCTCCCACATGACCAATCGTTCCTACTTTAGTTTTGACACCTTTATTGTTCGTATAATCAGCCCCAATTGCTTGGGCATTATCTTCAATAACATATAAATTATGTTCGGTTGCAATTTCCATAATTGCATCCATATTGGCAGCTCTTCCAAACAAATGCACTGGAACAATTGCTTTCGTTTTTGGTGTAATCGCTTTGCGAATCCCCTCAAGCGAAATATTCATGTTATTCATATCTACATCAACTAAAACTGGAGTTAATTGCAATAAAGCAATTACTTCAACGGTTGCCGCAAATGTAAAATCGGCAGTAATTACTTCATCGCCTGGCTTCAAATCCAAACCCATCATAGCAATTTGCAATGCATCAGTCCCATTGGCACAAGGAATCACATGTTTTACTCCCAAATATTTCTCTAAATTGGATTGAAATTCATGAACTAAAGGTCCATTTATATAAGTATTGGTGTCTAAAACTTCTTGAATTGACGCATTCACCTCGCCTTTAATTTTTTCGTATTGACTTTTCAAGTCAACCATTTGTAGTTTTCTCATGGAATAAAAAATTGAGTTACAAAAGTATACTTTTTCTGATTATTAAAAGCTAATCTTTTTGGCTTTTTTGTAGTCCATTCTCTTCTTTTTGTTCTCTTTTGGCCTCCCTAAATCAGGGATATAGAGCAAACGTTTTTTGTAAAATAAATTGCTTAATTTAGCCACACAAATAAACAACATGCTTTTTTTATATAATTTAGTAATTCTTTTCGCCTCTCAAGTTGTAGAAGTTTTATCTTTTTTTAGTCCGAAAATGAAACTATTTGTAAATGGTAGAAAAGAAGTTTTCCCTGTTTTGCAAAATAGAATCAGTGCAACCGATAAAACAATTTGGTTTCATGCTGCATCTTTGGGCGAATATGAACAAGGGTTGCCCGTTATTGAAAAAATTAAAGTTCAATACCCTCAACACAAAATAGTTGTTACATTTTTTTCGCCATCAGGGTATGAAATCCGAAAAAACAATGCTGTAGCTGATGTTACTGTTTATTTGCCTTTAGACACAAAGGCTAATGCAAAAAGATTTATTCAAGCAATTCATCCCGAGATGGTATTTTTCATTAAGTATGAATACTGGCCCAATTATCTCAATGAACTCAAGACCCAAAATATAAAAACCTATTTAATTTCTGGGATATTCAGAGAAGGGCAAGCATTCTTCAAATGGTATGGGGGTTTTTATAGAAAGGCATTAGAATGTTTTGATTATTTTTTTGTACAAAATGATAGTTCTAAACAACTTATTCAAAGTATTGGTTTTAATAATGTAAAAGTTTCGGGGGATACAAGGTTTGACCGAGTAGTTTCTATTTTAGAACTTGATAATTCTTTAGATTTTATTGAACAATTTAAAAATCAACAAACTACAATTGTAATAGGTAGTTCATGGCCAAAAGATGAAAATTTGTTAATCAATTATATTAACAACTCATCTGAAAATGTGAAATTCATTATTGCCCCTCACAACATAAAATCAGATCAAATAACCAACCTGAAATCTCAAATCACAAAATCAACTGTTTTGTTTTCTGAAAAAAATAATATTGATTTGTCAAGCTTCAATGTTTTTATCATCGACACTATCGGAATTTTAACCAAAATATATTCCTATGCTGATATTGCTTATGTAGGTGGTGGGTTTGGGAATCCTGGAGTTCATAATATTTTAGAACCTGCAACTTTTGGTTTGCCTATTGTAATAGGGCCCAATTATTCTCACTTTGCTGAAGCAACAGCATTAGTAAATTTGGATGGTTGTATTTCAATTTCTACACAAAATGAATTGAATGATGCTTTTAATTTATTAATAAATAATAAAGATGAGCGTAGCGAAAAAGGTCATATTTGTGCTACATTCGTTCAAATGAATAAAGGTGCAACAGAAGTAATTTTGAAACATATCTGTAACAATTAAAAAATAAAAGAAACATATTCAAACTAAACTGTATAAAATGAGATTTTTAAGATTATTATTAGTGTTATTTGTTTTTCAAGCCCAAGCACAACAAGGAGGTATGTGGATTCCCTCTTTGCTAAATGGCATGAATGAAACTGAAATGAAAAGCTTAGGGATGAAAATTTCAGCTGAAGAAATTTACTCGGCAAATCATTCTAGTTTAAAAGATGCTGTGCCTCAATTTGATGGCGGTTGTACAGCGGAAATTATTTCGGATAAAGGATTGATTTTAACGAATCATCACTGTGGCTTTGAGGCAATTCAAAATCATTCAAGCGTTGAACACAACTACCTCCGAGATGGTTTTTGGGCATACAAAATGGAAGATGAATTAGCTAATCCGAATATGGTTGTAATGTTTGTCGTTCGTATTGAAGATGTTACGACTAAAGTCTTAGAAGGCGTTGCAGCACTTCCAACCGAAGCTGAAAAACAAAAGAAAATCCAAGAAAATATTACTTCTTTGAGCAATTCTTTGCCAAAAGAAGTTTGGCAAGAAAATAAAATCAAAACATTTTACGACGGAAATCAATATTTATTATTTGTAACTGAAACTTTTAAAGACATTCGTTTTGTAGGGGCACCACCAAGTTCGATTGGCAAATTTGGTTCAGATACTGATAATTGGGTTTGGCCCCGTCACACCGGAGATTTTTCTTTATTTCGAATTTATGCTGATAAAAACAATCATCCAGCAACTTATTCAGCAGATAACATTCCCTATAAGCCAAAGAAGTTTTTCCCAATTAACATATCTGGTTTAAAAGAAGACGATTTTACTATGGTAATGGGTTATCCAGGGAAAACTACAGAATATTTGCCTTCGGTTGCTGTTGAGCAACTTGTAAATACTCTAAATCCTGCAAAAATTGAGGTTCGTGATGCGGCTTTGAAAGTGCAAGATAGATTTATGAGAAAAGATCAAGCTATCAAAATTCAATATGCTTCCAAATATGCGAGTGTCGCTAACTATTGGAAAAAATGGATGGGCGAAACCAAAGGTTTGAAAAAAGCGAATGCGGTTGCAGCCAAACAAAAATTTGAAAAAGAATTGCAAGAAAAAGTTATAAAAGCTGGAAAACAAGCTGAATACGGAAGTTTACTTTCTGATTTTGAAAAAAATTATGCTAACATCAAAGATTACGCTTTAGCTAAAGATTATTTTTCAGAAGTTGTTATGAGAAATACAGAACTTTTATCAGTTGGATATAAGTTGTACCAATTAGAGCAAATTTTGAATACCAAAGGAGAGCAATCTTTTACCGATAGAAAGAACACTCTTTCTAAAGGAATAGATGATTTTTATAAGGATTATAATGTAGAAGTTGATAAAAATGTTTTTGAGCAATTAATTAATTTGTATGCAACAAAATCACCAAAACAGTTTTTACCAGAGAATTTGAATAATATCGATGTTGCAAAATTGACTTCTGATATTTATTCCAATTCAAAATTAACATCCTTAACTAGTTTTAGAGAATTATTAGAAGGTGATTCAAAAACCATTATTGAAAAATTGAATGCTGATAAAGGATATCAGTTAGTTAAATTGTTGGCTGATGCTTATGCAAAAAATGTAGCTCCAAAATATGATGAGTTGAACTTAAGGAATATTGCTTTACAAAGAACTTATATGAAAGCAATTTTGGAATTAAGTCCAAAATCTGCACGAATTTTCCCGGATGCTAATAGTACATTGCGAGTAACTTATGGAAAAAT
Source organism: uncultured Bacteroidota bacterium (assembly GCA_903913315.1). Lineage (GTDB taxonomy): Bacteria > Bacteroidota > Bacteroidia > Flavobacteriales > Flavobacteriaceae > Flavobacterium. Next base: position 10,553 of record CAIWKX010000075.1, read on the forward strand.
AAAAGGATATAAACCTAATGATGCAGTGTATTATGAACCATTTACAACCTTAGATGGTGTAATGGAAAAATATGTTCCAGGAGATTATGAATTTGATGTTCCTAAAAAGTTAATCGATTTATATACTGCTAAAGATTATGGAATTTATGGTGTAAAAGGTAAGATGCCAGTTTGTTTCATTGCAACAAATCACACTACTGGAGGTAATTCAGGGAGTCCAGCTTTGGATGCTAATGGTAATTTAATTGGCTTGAATTTTGATAGGGTTTGGGAAGGAACGATGAGCGATGTTTATTATTCTCCAGACAGTTGTAGAAACATTATGGTGGATGCTAGATATATTTTATTTATTGTTGATAAGTTTGCTGGAGCCAAAAACATCATTAATGAATTGAAAATCATACAACCAACCAAGATAAAATAAATTTAAGAAATTTTTAAGTTTGGCACGAAATTTGTAAAGTAATAAATGGAATTCAAAGAGAAATTTTTAAAAAAAGTCAAATAAAAGTTTTTCCGATTAAAAAAAATTATATCTTTGCTCCGAATTAATAATTAACCTTTTATATTAAATTAAGATGAAAAAAGTATTTTTAAGTTTAGCTGTTATCGCTGCATTAACTGTAGTATCTTGTAAACAATCAGAGAACAAAGACGCTGCTCCTGCTGCTGATTCAACTGCTGTTGAAGCTCCTGCTGCTCCTGCTGCTGATACTACAAAAGCTGCTGCTGACACTACAAAAGCTGCTGCTACTCCAGCTGCAGACGCTGCTAAACCAGCTGCTGATGCTGCTAAACCAGCTGCACCTGCAAAAAAATAATTAGAAAAAATTTCTAATTAAAAAGCTCCACTGAAAAGTGGAGCTTTTTTTATTCAAATAATAGTAAGATTACAATTCTAGAAAAATTGAATTGCTATCTGAAAAGTCTAAAACATCTGATTCTGATGCGTTTTTTAATTCAGTAATTCCCTTTTGCAATAAGAGATCTGTCGAAAATTTTCTGCTTGAGGCTATTTCTTTTTCTTTCAATATTATTTTAAAATACAATTTTCCATTTTTTGATTTGAACTTCGTCAATGAAATAATATTGATAGATTTTTTTAATAACTCTATGTTTTCTTCACATTCAAATCGCAATTCAAAGTCATTGCTTATTAAAATAGTCTTCCCTTTTCTGGAAATAAATTCATATTTATAATATCCATTCTGTCTTTTTGTAATCACAAAAGTTCCCATATAAATAAAGTTTTCGATATTATAATAATAAACTGATTTAAACTTTTGTTAGAATAATAAAGAACGCTAAGTAATGCCAATTTAGCCAAGATAATTTAGTTGTATCAAACCTAATTAATAAGGTTTTAAAACTATCCAGCCATGCAAAACATCTTTCGTTTACAAATCTTTGTTTATAAACTTTTTGGTTAAATTCTCTTTTTCGTCCTCTTTTTATTTTCTTTCTGTTTCTGTTGTTTTCTTTAATATTAGGCATTATTTTTCTTCTTCTACAAGAACGTCTAAAAGACTTGCTGTCAAAACCTTTGTCTGCATTTAAGTAGCTATTTTCAACTACAACATTTTTACTTTTAAGCTCTTTTATCATATTTGAAAATTGAGGGACTTTCTCAAATAAATCGTTATGATTACCGCTTAAAATTTCTCCAATTGATATTGGGATTCCCTTTCCATCAGTTAAAATCAAAACATTCGAGGTTTTGCCTTTTTTCCTATGTTGATAACCAATTCCTTCACCTGATTTTTTCGCCAAACTATGTGTTCCGTCTAGGTTCAATTTCTCTATATCGAGTTGGTCTTTTTTTAATTCTAAAAACAAATCAAATAGTTCTTTAAAAACTCCTAACTTACTCCATCTTCGATAATAATAGTATACCAATTGCCATGAAAAACCATAATTAACATCTTCTATATCAATAAACAAACAGTTCCATTGAGAACCAGTTTTTAATTTATGAATTATACATTGTATAATTTTTACTGGTTCTACTTTTGAGGCAAATCCTCTTTTATTTTTAGGGATAAAGGGTAAAACATAGTTTTCAATTTCAACTTTTGTTATATTTGCTAACTTACAGTCCATTTTGTTGTATATTATTGGTTGTCAGCTTAAATATACGCTTTTTGGACTGTTTTAAAAGTTTAAATCACTTCAATAAAAAAAGCTTCAAACTTAAGTTTGAAGCTTTTAGTACTCAGAGCGGGACTTGAACCCGCACGAACATTACTGTTCACTGGATTTTAAGTCCAGCGTGTCTACCAATTTCACCATCCGAGCAGTATATGGTTGAGCGAAAAACGGGGCTCGAACCCGCGACCTCGACCTTGGCAAGGTCGCGCTCTACCAACTGAGCTATTTTCGCATTATCAAATTTAGTTAGAACGACAATACTTGTTCTGTATTGCGGATGCAAATGTAAGATTAAAATTCAATTATACAAACGATTTAAATAAAAAAATGGTAATAAAAACTTAATGCATTGAAAACCTATTCTTTACTTTTTTAGCAACATTCTTTTTATTTCATTGAGTTTCATTAATGCCTCAACTGGAGTTAAAGTATTAATATCTAATCCTAATATTTCTTCTTTAATTTCTTCTAATAAAGGATCGTCTAAATTAAAAATACTTAACTGCATTTCATCTTTAGAAGATTTGATACCGTTTAAAGTATCGCTTGAATGATCTTTTTCTAATTTTTTAAGTAACTTTTGTGCTTTTTGAATAACTGTTTGAGGCATTCCGGCCATTTTTGCAACATGAATACCAAAACTATGTGCGCTTCCTCCTTTTACTAATTTTCTAATAAAAAGAACGTTGTCTTTAAGCTCTTTTACAGAGACATTATAGTTTTGAATACGGAGTAATGATTCTGCCATCTCGTTTAATTCGTGATAATGTGTAGCAAAAAGAGTTTTAGGTTGTGCTGGGTTTTCATGTAAAAATTCTGCTATTGCCCAAGCTATAGAAATTCCATCATAGGTACTTGTCCCTCGTCCAATTTCATCTAATAGCACCAAACTTCTATCGGAAATGTTATTTAAAATTGAAGCAGTTTCATTCATCTCTACCATAAAAGTAGATTCTCCCATTGAAATATTATCACTTGCTCCCACTCTTGTGAATATTTTGTCTATGACGCCCATTCGAACGGCTTCAGCGGGCACAAAACAACCCATTTGAGCCAATAAAACAATTAAAGCCGTTTGACGTAAAATCGCAGATTTACCAGACATGTTTGGGCCGGTAATCATTATTAACTGCTGCGTTTCTCTATCCAAATAGACATTGTTGGTAATATATGGTACGCCAACGGGCAGTTGTCTTTCTATAACGGGGTGTCGACCGTTAGTAATGTCTAATTCAAATGTCTCGTCAATTATTGGGCAAACATAATTATTTTCAATAGCTAATTGTGTAAAAGAAGCCAAACAGTCTAGTTGAGCAACTAAATTAGCATTCAACTGTACTGGCTTGATATATGTTGCTATCCAATTGACTAATTGTTCAAAAAGATGGCTTTCAATTTGGTGGATTTTTTCTTCAGCTCCAAGAATTTTAGATTCATATTCTTTTAATTCTTCTGTTATATATCTTTCAGCATTGACCAAAGTTTGTTTTCGAATCCATTCTGAGGGGACTTTATCTTTATGTGTATTTCGAACTTCAATATAATATCCAAAGACATTATTAAAGGAAATTTTCAATGAGGAAATCCCAGTTGCTTCCGATTCTCTTTTTTCGATTCCTTCTAAAAATTCTTTGCCAGAAAAAGCAATATTTCTTAAATCATCCAATTCTGCATGAACACCTATAGCAATTGCATTTCCTTTTGCAATAGCAACTGGAGCATCTGGATTTAGGGTTGTCATAATCTTTTCTCGAAGTAAATCACAACTATGAAGACTATCTCCAATAATTCTAACAGCTTCTTGTTTGCTTTCCAAAGCCAATGCTTTTATTGGTATGATAGCGTCCAAAGAATCTTTGAGATAAATTATTTCTCTAGGAGAAACTTTTCCTGTTGCAATTTTTGAAATCAAACGTTCCAAATCAGATATTTGCTTAATTTGATATTGAATCTGACGAAGAATTTCCTGATTTTCATTCAAATATGAAACTACTTCATGACGATTTCTAATTTTAGAAGCATCTTTCAAAGGTAAAGCCAGCCAACGTTTTAATAGTCTTCCACCCATTGGAGAAAGCGTTTTGTCAATGACATCCAATAATGTCACTGCATTTGGATTATAACTGTGATATAATTCTAGATTTCGAATTGTAAACCTATCCATCCAGACATAAGCATCTTCTGCAATACGTTGAATACTAGTTATGTGTTTAATTCTATTGTGTTGTGTTTCTGATAAATAATATAGAATAGCTCCTGACGAAATAATTCCATCTTGCAATTCTTCAATTCCGAATCCTTTTAATGAATTAGTTTGAAAATGATTTGTTAAAGTATCAAATGCATAATCTTCTTTATAAATCCAATCTTCTAAATAAAAAGTATTGAAATCTTCACCAAAAATTTCTTTAAATTGAGTTCTATTATTCTTTTGAATTAAAACTTCACTAGGACTAAAATTCTGAAGTAATTTATCAATATATTCTTCATTACCTTGTGATGTAAGAAATTCACCTGTTGAAATATCTAAAAAGGAGACACCAAGTTGTTTTTTGCCAAAATAAATTGATGCTAAAAAATTATTTGATTTAGATTGTAAAACTTCATCATTCATGGCCACTCCTGGTGTAACCAATTCGGTAACTCCTCGTTTTACAATGGTTTTGGTTGTTTTAGGATCTTCTAATTGATCACAAATAGCTACTCTTAGTCCAGCTTTCACCAGTTTAGGTAAATAAGTATTTATAGAATGATGAGGAAATCCAGCCAAAGCCGTTTCTGTTTCTGAACCAGCTCCACGCTTGGTTAATGTTATTCCAAGTATTTTTGAGGCACGGATAGCATCTTCACCAAAGGTTTCATAAAAATCGCCAACTCTAAATAACAAACAAGCATCAGGATATTTTCTTTTTATCTCGTTATACTGTTTCATTAACGGAGTTTCCTTTTGGATGTTTTCTTTTGTTGACAATTGTTTATGCTTTAAAATTGAGTTCACGAATTTAATTATTTCTTTTCAAAAACAATAGATTTTAAAATTTAAACTTTTTTTAAGATATTTTTTTGATTTTGGCATGATTTTTTCATTAGATTTGCTTGTTAAATTTTTAATTTTAAAAAAATGAAAAAAATATTATTATTAGCTACATTAGCTATTTTTAGTGTAACTGCTATGACTGCACAAACAAAAACAAAAAAAGCTACAAAAGCTGTTGCTGCAAAAGTTGAAGCGCCTAAAACAGCTAAAACTCCTGCTATTGAAGGAGCTGGAATGGTTTTTGAAAATGAAACTATTGATTATGGAACAATTCCTCACAATGCTGATGGTAAAAGAGAATTTGTTTTTACAAACAATGGTAACAAACCCTTAGTTATTGAAAGCACACAAGGATCTTGTGGTTGTACAGTTCCAACTACTCCTAAAGACCCAATTGCACCAGGAGCAAAAGGTGTTATAGGTGTAAAATATGCTACTGATAGAGTGGGTGCATTTACTAAAACAGTAACTATTAAATCTAATGCTGTTGGTCAAGAATCAAAAGTTGTTACAATTAAAGGAACTATTTTACCTGATGCTCCAGCTGCTACACCAGCTGCTCCTCAAACAAAAAGCTAGATTTTTTAAAATATGATTAAAGCTTCCTTTTAGGAAGCTTTTTTTTTACTCTTAATTATGAGAAAATTAGAAAATAGTGAATTAGAACGGAAATCTATTGACGATTTTAAATTGGCAAAAAAAACACCAATTATTATTGTTTTAGATGATATTAGAAGTTTGCACAATATTGGTTCTGTTTTTAGAACATCAGATGCTTTTTTGATTGAAAAAATTTATTTATGTGGAATAACTGCTACGCCACCAAATAAAGAAATTCATAAAACTGCACTTGGTGCAACTGAAACTGTAGTTTGGGAACACAATAAAGATGTCCTAGAGGTTATTGTAAATTTGAAAAAAGAAAAAGTTTTAGTTTATGCTATTGAACAAGTAGAAAATGCTATTTTTTTAAATGATTTTTTACCCATCAGTACTAAAAAATACGCCTTAGTTTTTGGGAATGAAGTTTATGGCGTTTCTCAAGAAGCTATTAAAATTTGTGATGGATGTATCGAGATCCCGCAATTAGGGACAAAACATTCTTTAAACATTTCAGTTAGTGCTGGAATTGTTGTTTGGGATTTATTCCATAAGCTAAACTCATAAATATGCCAATGAAAAACATTGAATCAAATAATATTTTTGTTTTACTAATCTTATTAGTTCAAGGTTTTATTTATGGTCAATCCGTAAATATAGCGCCAATTTTAACTGCAACTGGAGATCAAATATATTGTGCTGGAACTTCAATGAAAATTGTTACAAACATGAATTTCTATGATCCTGATGATGTTGGTGTTGCTGCGGTTTATATACAAATTTCAACAGGGTATGTTTATGGTCAAGATACTTTAACTCTAACAGGCTTTCATCCTACAATTACAAGTAGTTGGGATAGTAGCACAGGAAAGTTAACGCTTAGTGGAGTTTCAGGGCAACCCACTTATGTTGATTTAACTCTAGCTATAGAAGATGTAGAGTATTCTAATAGTTCTCTCAATCCTAGCGGGACTAAAACTTTTTCTATCACAATTGGACAAGCCAATTATTTGCCTTCAAACGGACATTATTATCAATATATTCCAAATATTGGTGTAACATGGTCTGATGCAAAAATTTTAGCTCAGGCATCTACTTATTATGGTTTACATGGATATTTAGCAACGATAACCGCTGCAGATGAAGCACAACTTGCGGGTACGCAAGCTTCAGGTGCTGGTTGGATTGGAGGTAGTGATGAACAATCAGAAGGCACTTGGAAATGGATGACTGGTCCTGAAAATGGAACAATTTTTTGGAATGGTAATTTTACAGGGTATACGTCCACTTTTGCTTTTTGGAATACTGGAGAACCAAATAATATGGGAGGGAATGAAAATTATGCTCATATAACTGCTCCAGGAGTTGGAATCCCAGGTTCGTGGAATGATTTATCTAATACTGGAGCTCTTAGTGGAGATTATCAGCCAAAAGGGTATATTGTTGAATATGGAGGAATGCCAGGAGATCCTATTTTACACATATCTACAAAAACTACCTTAACTATTCCTTCGATAACTTCCTCAAGTACTGAAACTATTTGTGGTTCAGGGACTATTCATTTACAAGCAATATCTAACACTGGTATTGTAAATTGGTATTCTAGTGTATCGGGAGGAAATCCAATAGCAACAGGAAATGATTTTATAACACCAACGATTACTTCATCTACTGATTTTTATGCTGTAGCCCATTCAGATAATTGCCCTGATACCATCCGAATTCCAGTAACTGCTCATGTAACACCTAAACCTATTTTAAGTTATTCTTCACCCTACTATATGTGTGATGAAAGTTATACTGTTATTGACGTTGAGACAACATCTGGGATATTGTTATGGTATGATAGTTTAACTAATCCAAATTATTTCTTTTTAGGAACCCATTTTGTAGTCCCTAATATTCATCAAAATACAACTTTCTATGCCGAAGCTAATTATAATGGTTGTTTATCAGATCGAGTACCTATAGAAATTGATGTCTATGCCTCTCCAATTGCTCCAGATGAAATTTTAAACATTTGTTCAGGTGAGGTGGTCACTCTAAATGCAGGTAATCCTGGAATGTCTTATTTATGGTCTACTGGGGAAACAACATCAACAATAGCAACAAATGGATTGAGCAATTATTCAGTAACGATAACAACACCGTCGCCTGAAAATTGTTCTAAAACAAAGAATTTTACGATAATTACACATAATTCTCCAATTATTTCTGATGTACAAATTAATGATTCTATTGCTATAATAATTACCACTACAATAGGAGATTTTGAATATTCTATAGATGGTGTAAACTATCAACTTTCTAATGAATTTAGTGTTGTAGATGGAGGACTTTATATGGCATATGCAAGAGAAAAAAATGGTTGTGGAACGGACAATAGAAAATTTATAGTGATATCTATTCCAAAGTTTTTTACTCCAAATAATGATGGAAATAATGATAATTGGTACATTAGAGGGTTATCGTTTTATCCAAAAGCTGAAGTAAAAATATATGATCGATATGGGAAATTAATTACTCAATTAAATTCGCATAAACATTTTTGGGATGGAACTTTAAACGGAAAGAATTTAGTTTCTGATGATTATTGGTATGTTTATAAAATAGATGAAAATTCACCTGAAGTAAAAGGTCATTTTGCGATGATTCGCTAATTCAACTTTTTTTTAATTTCATCTAAAATAAATATATAATCAGATTGATTTTTAACAAAATCTAATTCTGAAACATCAATTACTAAAACATTCAAATCTTTTTGAGTTTTAATATAATCCAAATAACCATTATTGATTTTTTCTAAATATTCCGCAGGAATTTCTTGTTCATAATTTCTTCCTCTTCGTTTTATATTTTGTAATAATCGATCTGTATCTTGATATAAATAAATATACAAATCTGGTTTTGGCATCTCTTTGTAAATGATGTCAAAAAGTGTTTTGTACAAACGAAATTCATCTTCAGACAATGTTACTTTAGCAAAAATCAAAGATTTAAAAATATGATAATCAGCAACAATAAAATCTTTGAACAAATCAAATTGTGCTAAATCATCAGATATTTGCTGGTATCTATCTGCTAAAAAAGACATTTCCAATGGGAAAGCATAACGATTTTGATCTTTATAAAATTTAGGGAGAAAAGGATTATCTGCAAATCGTTCTAAAACTGTTTTAGCATTAAAATCTTCTGCAATTTTTCTGGCTAAAGTAGTTTTACCGGCTCCAATATTTCCTTCGACAGCAATATAATTACAATTTTTAAAATCCATATTTTCAATTGGATTAATAAGGGTATAAATACTATTGCAATCACTTTTATCTAGACAATTTGAAAGTATTTCAGAAATTGACTGATTATCTTTAGGATGCGTCCAATTTGAAATTAATTCTCTCATAGGCAATAAGACAAATTTTCTTTCTTTTAAAAAAGGATGTGGAATCTCAAGGTTTTCAGTTTGTATGATTTCATTGTCAAAGGAGATAATATCAACATCAATTATCCTAGCTTGATATCCCAAACTATTATCTCTAACTCTACCTAATTTATTCTCCACTTTTACTATTTTTTTTAAAAGTTTGTTAGGTGAGAAATTAGTATGCATCAAAACAGCACAATTATAAAAGTCATCGCTTTCAAAACCCCAAGATTTTGATTCATAAAGGGAGGAAACTTTAACAATTGTTCCCACTTCATTGTGCAATAAATCAATGCATTTTTCAATGTTTATTAGCTTTTTGCCTTGATTACTGCCTAATGAAAGGATGACTTGATGTTGTGTCTTCATAAGTCACAAAATAACTAAAACAATTTCAGAATTAAAGTATATTTGTGAATTCTGTTGATAACTATTTTTCGGTTTAGAATAACCAAATGGTTTGTAACAAATTATCTTTTTAACTACTAATTAAGAAATTTAATATTATGAGATTTTTAGGAAATGTATTGGCCACAATTGTGGGTTTATTTGTATTTTGTATGATTAGCTTCTTTGGAATTTTGCTGATAGGAGCTTTGTTTGGAAGAGGTGATGAAACGGTATCTGTAAAAAGCAATTCAGTAATAGAATTGGATTTATCTAAAATTCATAATGATTATGCTGGAAAAGTAAACTACAAAGACTTTGATTATTTTAAAGCTAAGCATAATGGTTTGTCAGATGTTTTAAAAGCTATTGAATATGCCAAAACGGATTCTAAGATTAAAGGAATTTCAATTTTAAATAGCACGTCCGATTTGGGAATTGCACAAACAAAAGCACTACGTGACCAATTAGAAGATTTTAAAACTTCTGGAAAATTCATATATTCTTATGCCAATGCTTATTCACAAAAAGAATATTACTTGAATTCTGTTGCCAATAGTATTTATATTAATCCAATAGGTGAATTAGATTTTAAAGGGCTCTCTGCCGAGATAATGTTCTACAAAGATTTAGAAGAAAAATCAGGGTTGAAAATGGAAGTCATTCGTCATGGAAAATACAAAAGCGCAGTAGAACCCTTTCTTGAAAATAAAATGAGTGATGCTAATAGAGAGCAAACTTCTCAATTGTTACATTCTATTTGGAGCTCCGTTATTGTTGATATTTCTAAAAGCAGAAAAGTTTCGGTAGAACGTTTGAATCAAATTGCAGATGGACTTCTAGTCCGTACTCCAGAAATGGCTAAAACAGAAAAGTTAATTGACAAAATTGCATATGAGGATGTCTATCACGATGACATCAAAAAGGCATTACATATTGATTCTGATAAAAATTATGGTAGTGTTTCTATTGTGGATTACGCTGAAAAAATAGCTACAACCACTATTAATTTTGAGGCCAAAGACAAAATTGCCATCATTTATGCTCAAGGTGAAATTGGAAATGGAGAAGGGGATGTCAATGTAATTGGTGAAGGCTCTATGCGTCGTTCTTTGCAAGAAGCACGTAAAGATAAAAATGTAAAAGCAATTGTTTTAAGAGTAAATAGTCCGGGTGGAAATGCTTTAACTTCTGAATTGATTTGGAGAGAAATTGAATTGACTAAGAAGGTAAAACCTGTCGTAGTTTCAATGGGTGATTATGCTGCATCTGGTGGATATTATATTTCATGTAATGCTGATAAAATTTATGCGGAAGCTAATACAATTACTGGGTCTATAGGTGTTTTCGGGATTTTACCCAACTTTGCTGAAGCTGCTAAAAAAATTGGACTTACCGTTGAACAAGTTAAAACCAATACAAACGCTTCTGAGTACAGCCCATTCCGACCTTTGGACGATTCTTATAGAGGGTTTGCACAAGAAGGAGTAGAAAAAATCTACACTACGTTTGTTAATCGAGTGGCAGCGGGAAGAAAACTGACATTTGAACAAGTAGATGCGATCGGGCAAGGAAGAGTTTGGAGTGGTCAAGATGCTATAAGAATTGGTTTGGTAGATAAAATAGGAGGGATGAATGACGCCATTAAAGAAGCGGCTCGTTTAGGGAAAACAACCAAATATCGAACACAAGATTTTCCTGAATTTGAAAAAGATTTTGGTGATATATTATCAAAATTTGGTTTGGCTCAAAGTAAAGAAAGTATGATTAAAGAAGAAATAGGTGAGCAGAATTATGCTATTCTGCAACATATTAAACAAATGACTTCTCAAAAAGGCGTTCAAGCACGAATGGCCTATGAGTTAAAAATAAATTAATTAAAAAATCAGTGAGTTAGTTATTTTAATCCGTTTCCATGTGAGGCGGATTTTTTTATTGTAGAATTGTTACTACGGAGTCTTATTTATCAAAACATTACAAACCTTTTATTTTTTAAAACATTAAATTTGCATCATTAAGAATCCATTGCAAGGTTTTTATTCCTATAAGTTGACAATAAATTAAATAATCATGGTAAAGAAAATTTTAAAAATCGTTGGGGTAGTTTTGTTGGTATTAATTATTGCTGCATTTTCTATTCCTTATTTCTTTAAAGATCAAATTAAAGCTAAAATAGAAAAAGCAATTAATGAAAGTGTGGATGCAAAAGTAGCTTTCAAAGATGCCGATTTGAGTTTATTTAAAAGTTTTCCAAAAGCCAATGTTTCCATTCAGAAGCTTTCCATCATCAATAAAGCTCCTTTTGAAGGGGATACTTTAGTTTCATTTGACGAATTGAATTTGAAAATGTCCATTATGGAACTTTTTCACGGGGCTAGTGAACCTCTAAACATTCAAGGTGTTTCTTCTAAAAATGGTTTGATTAACATCATTATAAATAAAGATGGAATTGGAAATTTTGACATTGCTTTGAAAAATAAAGATAAAAAAACCGATAGCAAGAGCAAGCCATTGGCTCTTAATATTAAAGGATATGAAGTTGACAATTTCAAATTCAAATTCACAAATGAAGGTACAAAAATGAAAGTGGTTTTGGATAGCATCAATCATTCTGGGAAAGGAGATTTTACCAATAACATTTTGGACTTAGATACCAAAACCACTGCCAAAGTCTCCATGACGATGGATAAAATGAATTACATGAACCATGTAGCTATTTCACTAGATGCTATTCTTGGAATAGACTTGAACCAAAGCAAATATACCTTCAAAGAAAACAAAGCTAAAATTAATGACCTAGTACTTGAATTTGATGGATTTCTTCAAATGGTTAAAGAAGGACAACAATTTGATTTAAAATTCAAAACACCAACATCATCGTTCAAAAATTTCTTAGGATTGATTCCAGCTGCTTATAGAAGCAACATTGAAAATGTAAAAACTTCTGGCGATTTTACCGTTACAGGTTTTGCTAAGGGATTAAAATCGGATACTTCTGTTCCTAAATTTAATATTGCCATTGCTTCTAACAATGCTTCTTTTCAATATCCTAATTTACCGAAAGCTGTTAAAAACATCGTCATCGACACCAAAATCATTAACGAAACAGGGGTGATGAATGATACTTATGTCAATTTAGATAAATTATCTTTCGCGATTGATCAAGATGTGTTTAATGCAAAAGCCACTATCAAAAATGTAGCTACCAATGCTTTAGTTGATGCTTCTTTAAAAGGGACAATTAATCTTGGTAATCTTTCAAAAGCCTATCCTATAAAATTAGCCAAACCGCTTTCTGGAATTTTGAAGGCCGATGTTACTACTAAATTTGATATGGCTTCGGTAGAGAAGAGTGAATACCAAAACATCAATAATGCCGGTACTATGAGCTTAACTGGTTTTAAATATGTTGATGACAATGGCAAAGGAATGAACATCAGTTCTGCTTTGGTTGCTTTTAATCCTAGTCGTGTGAACTTACAAGAGTTTAAAGCCACTACTGGGAAAAGTGATATTAACCTGACAGGAGTTTTAGATAATTTCTATGGATTTGCTTTTAGAAAACAAGAGTTAAAAGGAAATTTCAATATGACTTCCAATCAAATTGCAGTATCCGATTTTATGACTACTGCTGCACCTTCTAAAATAGATGCTAAAGCCACTCCAACCGCTATGAAGATTCCAGCATTCTTAAATTGTTCGCTTACCGCAAAAGCCAATACGGTTTTATACGATAACTTAACATTGAAAGACTGCTCTGGAAAATTGATTGTAAAAGATCAAGCAGTAACCTTAGAAAATGTGAAAACCAATATTTTTGGTGGACAAATAGGAATGAACGGAACGGTTTCTACCAAAGAAAAAACTCCAAAATTCAATATGGATTTAGGATTAAATAAGGTAGACATTACACAAACTTTTACCCAATTGGATATGTTTAAAAAGATTGCTCCTATTGCCGGTGTTGTCAATGGTAAAATGAGTTCAACCGTTAAGCTTTCTGGAAATTTAGACGATAAAAAAATGACGCCCGATTTAAAAACCCTATCGGGAGACTTGACAGGACAATTACTTTCAACTAGCATTAATCCTAGTGGTTCGCCTTTATTATCTACTGTTGGTAATTCTTTGAAATTTATTGATTTGAAGAAATTAAATTTGAATGACGTGAAACTAGCCCTTAACTTTAGTGATGGAAAGGTCAACGTTAAACCATTTGATTTAAAATACCAAGATGTTAAAGTGAATATTGGAGGTACCCACGGTTTTGACCAATCCATGAATTACAATTTAAAATTTGATGTTCCCGCTAAATATTTAGGTACAGACGCCAATTCATTGTTGGCTAAATTATCGCCATCCGATGTTGCTAAATTGGATAACATCCCAATTAATGCAACGGTAACAGGAACTTTTGCAAAACCGAAAATAAATACCGATATGAAATCGGCAGCCGCTAGTTTGGCTTCTAGTTTAATGAAGCAACAAAAACAAAAAGCAGTTACGAAAGGTGCGAGTGCACTTGAAGATTTAATTAATAAAAACACAAAAGCAGGAGATACTGCCAAAACTAAAAAAGTGGTCAACCAAGCCAAGGATTTATTGAATGGTTTATTCAATAAGAAAACGCCTTAATTGTAATAAAAATGAAAATCCTTTCAATTCTGAAAGGGGTTTGTTTTTATAAGGAAATCTTCACTACATAACCCTCGAAGGTTCTAATGTTAAAAACCGTCCCGTCTTGAAAGATGAGGTATTGTCCTTTTATTCCCATTAACTTCCCGGAAAAATTGGGCACTTTATCCAAATTCAAACTGGAAACCTTCTTTGGATATTCCAATACAGGGAAATGCAATTCATATAAATCTTCTTTCTCTGGATGAAAATACTCTTGCACATCTTTAGGAATTAAATACCGCAGGCTCATTCGCTCTTTAATCAAATCTGCTTCCGGAACTTCATTCTTTAGCATTTTTTGCCAATTGGTTTTGTCGGCATAATGATTTTTTAGGGCTACCTCGGTAATTCCTGCCAAATAGCGATTGGGGACTTCCACAATAGGAATGGCCTGCACAGCTCCTTGATCAATCCATCGAGTAGGTACTTGTGTTTTTCGGGTGACACCTACTTTTATCTCACTAGACAACGCCAAGTACACAATATGAGGTTGCAATTGCACTTTCTTTTCATACTCCAAATCTCTATCTTCTAGGTCTAAATGTGCTGTACTCAATTCAGGTTTCATAATCCAATCTCCTGCCGCAGCACTGCTCATAAAACAATCGTAACAAAATCCTTGACGAAAGATTTTCTTCTTTTTACCACAGTTCAAACACTGATATCCCACAAAATTAATCTCGAGATGTTTGTCCAACAATTGATTCAAATTTAAAAAACTAGTTTCAAAAACCAAATAGTATTGGATGGGATTGGAATATTCAGTTTGCATTTTGGTGAGAACGCCTTCGTATGTCATATTAAATATTAGATTTATGATATTAAATTTTAAATATTTTACTATTTTAGCGTAAAGTTATAACTCAAAACTCACAACTCATAATTCATAACTAAAAAAATGCCTTTTCCAATAATCAATTCTATCGCCTCTTGGGTTTTGAAACAACGCATTCATCAGATTGAGTTGTTTTTGAAATACCCTAATGAAGTACAAGAAGAATTACTAATGAATTTAATTCGTCAGGCAGAAGAAACGGTTGTTGGAAAACAATTTGAGTTTGAATCAATAAAATCGTATGCTACTTTTTCCGAAAGAGTTCCCATTTCTACTTATGAAGAATTGGAACCTTTAATCGAACGCACGCGCAAAGGCGAACAGAATGTTTTTTGGAACGAACCTATTAAATGGTTTGCCAAATCTAGCGGAACGACCAATGCCAAAAGCAAATTCATCCCCGTGAGTGAGAGTGCTCTTGCCGATTGCCATTACAAAGGAAGCAAAGATTTATTGTGTATGTATTTGAACAACAACGAAAACTCCGAAATGTTTTTGGGAAAAAGTTTGCGTTTGGGTGGAAGTTCTCAAATCTATGAAAACAACAACACTTTGTTTGGCGATTTGTCGGCCATCTTAATTGAAAATATGCCCATGTGGGCCGAGTTTAGCAGTACACCCAGCAACAAAGTTTCTTTAATGAGCGAGTGGGAAAGCAAACTTACCGCCATTATCAACGAGACCAAAAGCGAAAACGTTACGAGTTTTGCAGGGGTACCTTCTTGGATGATGGTTTTACTCAATCGCATTTTAACCGAAACCAATAACACCACACTCTTTGAACTTTGGCCCAACCTTGAAGTCTATTTTCATGGGGGCGTTAGCTTCGAACCCTATCGCGAGCAGTACCAAAAGATACTGCCCAACGACAATTTTAAATACTACGAAATTTACAATGCTTCCGAAGGATTCTTTGCCATTCAAGATTTGAATTATTCCAATGATTTACTCTTGATGTTAGATTATGGCATCTTCTACGAATTTATTCCGATGGATACTTTTGGGATGCCCAATCAAAAAGTAATTCCGTTATCGGAAGTGGAGTTGTTTAAAAACTATGCCGTGGTTATTACCACCAACTCGGGGTTATGGCGCTATTTAATTGGCGATACTGTTCGATTTACTTCGTTAAATCCCTTTAAAATTCGTGTTACCGGAAGAACCAAACACCATATCAATGTTTTTGGTGAAGAATTGATGGTAGAGAACACCGACCAAGCCATTGCTAAAACCTGTTCGCACTTGAATTGTGAAGTAAAAGATTATACCGTGGCTCCTATTTTTATGAAAGGAAAAGAAAAAGGCGCTCACGAATGGATGATAGAATTCAAAAAACAACCCGAAGACATCAAACTATTTCAAAAGGTATTGGACGAAATGTTACAAACGGTCAACTCCGACTATGAAGCCAAACGTTACAACAACATGACGTTAAATCAGTTGAAAATTAATGTAGCTCGAGAAGACTTATTCTATGATTGGCTCAAAGAAAACGACAAGCTGGGCGGACAACACAAGATTCCTAGACTGTCTAACCAACGTGATTATTTAGAGCAGTTAAAAAATATGCAGGAAATGAAAATAAGTAATTAGGGATTTTATGGTATCTTCTATTTATTAATATTAGAAACTTCATAACAACTGCTTTTGTACTTCTTCTTATGAGTTTACACAATCTAATGAGTACTCCCAACATAATAAAAATAAAGATAGAAGTTTATCCTAATGCCTCAAAAGTTTAGCATTATGCTATAGAAGTTTATCATAATACTACAAAAGTTTAGCTTTATGCTATATAAGTATGGAATAATGCTATAAAAGGTTAACATTATGCTATAGAAGAATAGCATAATTACATAAAATATTAAAATAAGCATTTAAAACTACTGCTTTATGAAACCATAGTCATTAGAAAGGCTAAAGTCAAAGACCCCTGCAAAAACAAACCACGAAAAGCGAGGTATTCGCAAAAAAATCAAAAGAGTATCATAGACAACGTGATGATGATTTGCCTGGTATTGGAGCTATTGTTCAAAAAAGCGCTCAAGTATTGAAAAATATTTATGCTAAAGTTCCAAAAGTATTTGGCGATTATGGTTTTTTGGTTGACGATAGTCAACCTGTTAAAAACCCAAAAGCATAAAGTTGTTGTAATGATAAGTTATAAAAAACGGAACTAAAGGTTCCGTTTTTTTATTCGATATCATGAGGTAAGGGTTGCTGTAAAAAAAATTATTTGTTGGGTTTAATAATGATCGAATTGGGATAATTCTTTTTGAGTGCGTTTAAGTTGCGTTCGGCTTCAATTCGGGTTTTAAAATTTCCAATCCACACCTTATATAAAGGAGTGCTAAAAACGATGGTGGCATCATAGTTTTTATTGTCTTTTTTAAATTGAATTAATGTTTTTTTTGACTCCTCGCTCGTGCCATTAAATATCTGAATTTTGTATCTATTATTAATTGTTATTGAAGAGTTTACCTTTCTTTTTTCGGCTAACAATTGTTCGAATTTAGGGTCTTGATTGAGGGTAACTTCTTGGGCGATAATGGTACTAAAATTAAAAAATAAAAGAATAATTAAGCTATGTTTGATAATATCTTTTTTTGTTAATAATTTCATAATGATTTGATTTTAATGCAAATGTACTACATATGTTAAAATATAAAAGGAATAAAACTATTTAGAATTGGTATAAATTATAAACTAACCTATATATAAGGTTTTGAGAATAGTTGATAAATTGTATTTTTGCTCAAGTTTTAAAAAAAGTGTATTGGTGCTTTTGTAGTTGTATAGAAAAACCGTACCACAATTTAGTCGATAATCATTTATAATATGAAAAAAGTGGGTAACCATAATTCGATTTCCAGAATCTATTCATTCGGATTAGCATTAATGCTAGCTTTCTCCTTATCAACATTTGCTCAAGAAGCACCTGCAAAAGCAGATGCGGCTCCAGCTGACAAAGCGGCCCCGGCTGCCAAAGCAGATGCAGCTCCTATGGCTGCTGCTGGAGGTGGTGATGCGGCAAAAGGGAAAGAATTGTTCAATGCAAATTGCGCTGCTTGTCACAACTTAGACAAGAAAATGACAGGGCCAGCACTTAGAGGTGTTTCAGGACGTCACAAAAAAGATTGGTTTTATGGATGGGTTAAAAATAGCTCAGCCTTAATCAAATCGGGTGATGCAGATGCCGTTAAATTATGGGAGGCTAACAAGCCTGCTGTAATGACTGCGTTTCCTCAATTGTCTAACGGTGATATCGATAATATCATTGCTTATACAGACGAAATCGAGAAAAAAGCACCTATTACTGCAGCTCTTCCTGGAGCCAAAAAAGGTGATGAGGGAGGAATTTCAAACGGAGTAATTCTTGGAGCATTAGCTTTGGTGATGTTTATGTTGGTTGTTATGTTGTTTTTAGTAAACAATGTATTGACGAAAATAGCTAAATCAAACGGGATTGTAATCGAGGGAAAAGAAGCTAGAATACCTATTTGGAAAGCCTTTGCTAAAAATCAATTTTTAGTATTAATGACTTCAATATTCTTATTGCTTGCCAGTGGATTTTTTGTGTATGGTTATATAATGCAGATTGGTGTTGACCAAGATTATGCGCCAATTCAACCTATTCATTATTCACACAGAATACACGCTGGTAACAATCAAATCAACTGTAAATACTGCCACTCTTCTGCACGAGTTAGCAAAAATGCGGGTATTCCTTCTTTAAATGTTTGTATGAATTGTCACAAAAATATTTCAGAAGTATCCGATACAACATCGACAGCTGATGGTCATACTAAAGCATTCTACGATGGAGAAATCAAAAAATTATACACTGCAGTAGGTTGGGATGGTACAAAATATACAGGAAAAACACAACCAGTGAAATGGGTTAGAATTCATAACCTTCCTGATTTTGCTTACTTCAATCACTCACAACACGTAACTGTTGCTGGTATTGAGTGTCAAAAATGTCATGGACCAGTTCAAACATTTGAAGTACAAAAACAATTTTCTCCTTTAACAATGGGGTGGTGTATTAATTGCCATAGAGAAACTAATGTTAAAATGGAAGGTAACGCTTACTATGATAAAATTCACAAAGAACTTTCTAAAAAATATGGTGTAGACAAATTGACTGCAGCACAAATGGGAGGTTTAGAATGTGGTAAGTGTCACTATTAATCAAATTATTAAGAAGCTAATATTTATATACGATGTCATCTAACAAAAAATACTGGAAAAGTGTTGAAGAACTAAACGAAAATAGTTCTATTGTTGAGGCGCTTAGAAATAATGAATTTCCAGAAGAAATTCCTACGTCTGAATTCCTTTCAGATAAAGATTCATTATCATCTTCATCAACTACTCGTCGTGATTTCTTAAAGTACGTTGGTTTTACTACAGCAGCTGCTTCGTTAGCCGCTTGTGAAGGACCCGTTCATAAATCAATTCCTTATGTAGTACAACCCGATACAATTATTCCTGGTGTGGCCGATTTTTATGCTACTACTATGTTTGACGGATTTGATTTTGCAAATCTTTTAGTAAAAACAAGAGAAGGTCGTCCCATTAAAATTGAAAACAATACTATAGAAGGTGCTAAATTTGCAGCCAATGCAAGAGTTCACGCTTCTGTATTGTCTTTATATGATAGCATGCGTCTTAAGTCTCCAAAGAAAGATGCTAAATCTTCTACTTGGAGTGAAGTAGATGCAGCCATCAAAGCTAGTTTAGCAGAAGCTAAATCGTCTGGCAAACAAGTGGTGTTACTTACTAATACGTTAGCAAGTCCATCATCAGAAAAATTAATCGCTGAATTTATTTCTAAAAACCCAACAGCTAAACATATTGTTTATGATGCGGTTTCAGAATCGGCTGCTTTAGATGCTTTTGAAGCAGTTTATGGCGAAAGAGCTTTAGTAGATTATGATTTTTCAAAAGCCAATACTATTGTTTCTGTAGGTGCTGATTTCTTAGGAGATTGGCAAGGAGGTAGCTACGATTCAGGATATGCTAAAGGTAGAATTCCTCATGCAGGAAAGATGTCTAAACATTTCCAATTTGAAGCGAACATGACACTTTCAGGAGCTGCTGCTGATAAAAGAGTAGCAATGACTGTGGCTAGTCAAAAACAAGCATTAGTTAAAATTTACAACATTGTTACTGGTTCTTCAGTAGCTTGTGGTAAAATTGACAATGAAGCAGAAGTTGTAAAAGCAGCTAATCAATTAAAAGCTGCGGGAACTAAAGGTCTTTTAATTTCTGGAATTCAAGATAAAAACGCACAATTATTAGTTATAGCAATCAACCAAGTTTTAAAAAGCGAGGCATTGTTAACAGCTGGTGCACGATTGATAAGAAAAGGATCTAACGAAAAAGTAGCTCAATTAATTACTGACATGAACGCTGGTTCAGTTCATACTTTAATTATGAGTGGTGTTAATCCAGTTTATACTTTAGCCAATAGCAAATCTTTTGTTAGTGGTTTAGCTAAAGTAAAAATGTCTGTTGCATTTTCTACCAAAGAAGATGAAACGGCAGAGAAAGTAAAAATTGCTGCTGCGGCACCACATTATTTAGAATCTTGGAATGATTATATGTTGACTAAAGGAACTTATTCTTTGGCGCAACCAACAATTCGTCCCTTATTCAATACAAAACAATTTCAAGAAGCTTTAATGTCTTGGAATGGTGTTGCTGGTACTTATTACGATTATATTAAAGCGAATTCAGGGTCTAATTTAGCAGGGAAAACTTGGAATAAGGTACTTCATGACGGTGTTGTTGTGTCGGGTGCTACAGGTATTGCAGGAGGAACAGCTAATTATAGCGCTGCTGCAACGGCTTTAGCTGCTTCAAAACCAGCTAGCGGATTTGAATTACTATTATATACTAAAACAGGGTTAGGAGATGGTCAACAAGCAAACAATCCTTGGTTGCAAGAGTTTCCAGATCCAATTACAAGAGTTTCTTGGGATAACTATGTTACTGTTTCGCAAGCTGACGCTAAAAAGTTAGGTTTAGAAAACAGAATCGTGGCTAATGGTGGTCTTAACGGAAGTTATGCAACCTTAACGGTAAACGGAACTAAACTTGAAAATGTACCGGTTATTGTTCAACCAGGACAGGCTGTTGGGACTTTAGGTTTGTCATTTGGGTATGGTAAAACAGCTTCATTAAAGAAAGAAATGCAAGTAGGTGTTAACGCTTACTCTTTATATAATAATTTCGACGATGTACAATCAGTAACTATTTCTAAAGGAAATGGAGAACATGAGTTTGCTTGTGTGCAATCACAAAGAACTTTAATGGGAAGAGGTGATATCGTTAGAGAGACTACATTAGAAATTTTCAATACCGCTAAAGACAAACAAGATTGGAATCCTGTTCCTATGGTATCTTTAGACCACAAAGAAACAGAAGCTACTAAAGTTGATTTATGGGAATCATTTGATCGTTCAACAGGACATCATTTTAACTTATCAATAGATTTGAATGCTTGTACAGGTTGTGGTGCTTGTGTTATTGCTTGTCATGCAGAAAACAACGTTCCAGTTGTTGGTAAAGCGGAGGTAAGAAGAAGTCGTGATATGCACTGGTTACGTATTGACAGATATTATTCTTCTGAAGAAACTTTTGCTGGAGACAATGAGAAAAAAGAAAATTTCGACGGATTATTTGGTAAAAAAGGTTCATTAGGTGGTTTTGGAAGTATGGAACATCCTGCTGATAATCCACAAGTAGCTTTCCAACCAGTAATGTGTCAACATTGTAACCACGCGCCTTGTGAAACTGTTTGTCCAGTTGCGGCAACTTCTCATGGACGTCAAGGTCAAAATATGATGGCTTACAACAGATGTGTTGGTACTCGCTATTGTGCTAACAACTGTCCTTATAAAGTACGTCGTTTCAACTGGTTCTTATATAACGAAAATAAAGAATTTGATTACCACATGAACGATGATTTAGGTCGTATGGTGATCAATCCAGATGTAAACGTTCGTTCACGTGGGGTTATGGAAAAATGTTCTATGTGTATACAAATGACACAAAAAACAATTTTGGATGCTAAACGTGACGGAAGAGTAATAAAAGATGGTGAATTCCAAACCGCTTGTTCAAATGCTTGTTCTACTGGAGCAATGATATTTGGCGATGTAAATGACGAAGCGTCTAAAGTAACAGGTTTACTTGCAGATGATAGAATGTATCATTTATTAGAGCACGTAGGTACTAAACCAAATGTTATTTACCACGTTAAAGTAAGAAATACCTAGTTTTAAAAAGATTAATTAAGAAACAAGATAAAGGATTATGTCGTCTCATTACGAAGCACCCATTAGAAAACCATTAGTTATAGGTGATAAAAGTTATCACGATGTGACTGTCGATGTTGCTGCACCTGTTGAAGGAAGAGCTAACAAGCAATGGTGGACCGTTTTTTCAATCGCATTAGCAGCTTTCCTTTGGGGAATAGGTTGTATCATTTATACCGTTTCTACAGGTATTGGTTCTTGGGGGCTAAATAAAACTGTAGGTTGGGCATGGGATATTACCAATTTCGTTTGGTGGGTTGGTATTGGTCACGCAGGAACACTGATTTCTGCTGTACTTTTACTTTTCCGTCAACGTTGGAGAATGGCAATTAACCGTTCTGCTGAAGCGATGACTATTTTCTCTGTTGTTCAAGCAGGGTTATTTCCAATCATCCACATGGGTCGTCCATGGTTAGCTTACTGGGTTGTTCCAATTCCTAATCAATTTGGTTCGTTATGGGTTAACTTTAATTCCCCACTTCTTTGGGACGTGTTCGCAATTTCAACGTATCTTTCGGTATCATTAGTTTTCTGGTGGACCGGTTTACTTCCTGATTTTGCTATGTTAAGAGATAGAGCTGTAACTCCTTTCAATAAAAGAGTATATTCTATATTGAGTTTTGGATGGAGCGGTAGAGCAAAAGACTGGCAACGTTTTGAAGAAGTATCTTTAGTACTTGCAGGTTTAGCTACCCCTTTGGTACTTTCTGTACACACTATTGTATCTATGGACTTTGCTACTTCGGTAGTTCCAGGATGGCATACTACTATCTTCCCTCCATACTTTGTTGCTGGAGCCGTTTTCTCTGGATTTGCAATGGTAAACACCTTGTTGATCATTATGAGAAAAGTTTCTAACCTTGAAGCATACATCACTATTCAACATATCGAATTAATGAATATTGTAATCATGATTACAGGATCTATTGTGGGTGTTGCTTATATTACTGAGTTATTTGTAGCTTGGTACTCAGGAGTAGAATACGAACAATATGCTTTCTTAAACAGAGCAACTGGTCCTTATTGGTGGGCATATTGGTCTATGATGACTTGTAACGTTTTTTCTCCACAATTTATGTGGTCTAAAAAATTAAGAACAAGTATCATGTTCTCTTTTATTATTTCAATTGTTGTAAATATTGGTATGTGGTTTGAGCGTTTCGTAATTATCGTAACTTCATTACACAGAGATTACCTTCCGTCTTCTTGGACAATGTTCTCTCCAACATTCATTGATATTGGTATTTTCACTGGAACTATAGGATTCTTCTTTGTATTATTCTTATTGTATGCTAGAACATTCCCTGTAATTGCTCAAGCAGAGGTTAAAACAATTTTGAAATCTTCTGGTGAATATTACAAAAAGAATAGAGAAAAAGAAGATAATAATCATTCAGATAAACATTAATAGTTGTTATGAGTAGTAATAAATTTATACACGCTATATACAATGATGATGATATTTTGATGGATGCTGTAAAGCAAACCAGAAAAGCACATCACCATATTGAAGAAGTTTTTACTCCATTTCCTGTTCACGGATTGGATAAAGCAATGGGTTTGCCATCAACTAGATTAGCTATTTGTGCTTTCATCTACGGATGTATTGGACTTACGGTTGCTACAACAATGATGGATTATATTATGATTCAAGATTGGCCACAAGATATTGGAGGAAAACCAAGTATGAGTTATATTCAAAACATGCCTGCATTTGTGCCAGTTATGTTTGAGATGACCGTATTCTTTGCGGCTC
Organism: uncultured Bacteroidota bacterium; assembly: GCA_903913315.1. Taxonomy (GTDB): domain Bacteria; phylum Bacteroidota; class Bacteroidia; order Flavobacteriales; family Flavobacteriaceae; genus Flavobacterium. Next base: position 34,742 of record CAIWKX010000075.1, read on the forward strand.
ACTTAATGGTTATTACTTTTTATATGAGAAGTAGATTATGGCCATTTAAACAAGCTGAAAATCCAGATGTAAGAACAACAGATGATCATTTCTTGATGGAAGTAGCTGTAAATAATAATGAAGAAGAATTGACTTCTTTCTTAAAAAATACAGGTGCAGTTGAAGTTAAAGTAATAGAAAAGCACTAGACAGACATGAAAAGTTTATTAAAAACAGCAGTAGTATTAGGGATATTAATATCTTTCTCATCATGTAAAGATAATAATTATCCAAACTATCAGTACATGCCAAACATGTATGAATCGGTTGCTTATGAAACGTATTCAGAGTCAACTGCATTTAATTCTCCAACAGGATTACATGGAAAAGAAGGACAATTACCACCTGATGGAACTATCAAAAGAGGTTATGTTCCTTATGAGTTTGCAAATACTCCAGCAGGATATGAGGCAGCTAAATTAAATTCGAAATCTCCTTTAGATCCAGCGACTATAGATATGAAAAAATCGCAAGAGCTTTTTGAAATCTATTGTGCTATTTGTCACGGAAATACTGGTGACGGAAAAGGAAGATTAGTTACTCAAGGAAAATTTTTAGGAGTTCCTAATTATAAAGATAGACAAATTACAGAAGGAAGTGTAAACCATGTTATTAACTTCGGATTGAATTCTATGGGTTCTTATGCAAATCAATTGAACCAAACTGAACGTTGGATGGTAGCCGCTTATGTAATGAAGCTAAAAGCGCAATAATAAAGTAGAACAAACAGATTCTTATAGATATGTATACATTTTCAAAAAAATTAAAAACCACAGCACTTATTCTAATGATTTTAGGATTAGTTGGAATTGTGTATGGGTTTTTATCTGCACCAAAAACTATAGAAGAAGCAGAAAAAATAGTTGCTGAAAGTCATCATGAAGGTCATAGTATTGAAGCTACAAATCATGATGCAAGCAAGGTTGCAACCATGCCATCAGAAGAAATTAAAACTGTTGAAGTAAAAAAAGATTCTACTACAACCACTACAGATTCTGTAAAAGTTACTACTGCACCTGTCGTTGAAAAAAAGGTTTCGACTAAAGATACTAAAGCTGAAGAAGCTAAAGAGAAGAAAGAACATGCTGAACATGTTTTTCATCAATTGCAAAATAAACCATGGTCTGCATTGTATTTAGCTTGTATATTTTTCATGCTAATATCATTAGGAGTTTTAGCTTTTTATGCTATTCAACAAGTGGCTCAAGCAGGTTGGTCACCAGTTTTATTTAGAGTTATGCAGGGAATTACAGCTTACTTACCTGTAGGTTCTGTAATATTCTTTATTCTTCTTGTTGTGACAGGAACTCATATGTTTGAATCTAATAATCTTTTTGCTTGGATGGCAAAAGGAATTACTCAAAAAGGAAGCCCAAACTATGATGCAATGATAGCTGGTAAATCGGGTTATTTGAATTTTGCTTTTTGGATTTCAAGAGCTGCTATTTTCTTATTAGGTTGGAATTTATATAGATATATCTCAAGAAAAAACTGTTTGTCTCAAGACGAAGCTGCTGACAACACTTTCTACAAAAAGAATTTCAAATTATCTGCTGCATTCTTAGTATTTTTTATCGTTTCAGAATCTATTATGTCATGGGATTGGTTAATGTCATTTGATCCACATTGGTTCAGTACTTTATTTGGATGGTATGTATTTGCAAGTTTCTTTGTAAGTGCAATTACTACAATTTCTATGGTCACATTATATTTAAAATCTAAAGGATATTTAGAAAATGTGAATTCTAGTCATATTCATGATTTGTCTAAATTCATGTTTGGTTTTAGTGTATTCTGGACTTATTTATGGTTCTCTCAATTCATGTTGATTTGGTATGCTAACATTCCAGAAGAAGTTACTTATTTTAAAATGAGAATTGAGTTTTATAACTTGCCATTCTTTGGCGCAGTTATTATGAACTTTGTATTCCCAATTTTAGTTCTTATCAATACTGATTTCAAACGAATAGCACCAATTATTGTTGGAGCTGGTGTTGTGATATTATTTGGTCATTATATTGATTTCTTTAATATGATTATGCCGGCAACGGTTGGAGAACATTGGTTCATTGGCGTATCTGAGATTTCATCTGTATTATTCTTTTTAGGATTATTTATTTATGTTGTATTTACTGCTTTAACTAAAGTTCCACTTACACCAAAACGTAATCCATTTATAGAAGAAAGTAAACATTTTCATTATTAATATTTAAAATAAACAACAAATGACAGGTTTATTAGTACTTCTTGTTTTAGTTTTATTAGCAGTTGCATTGTGGCAACTAACTAAGATTTTTGATTTAACTCAAGTTGGCAACACATCTGGTAATACTCAGGTAGCTGACGATAACGATAATAAAGTTAATGGTTATTTACTATTTGGGTTTTTAGGTTTTATCTATGTTATAACAATATATTGTTTTGTATATTATGGTAAACTTCCATTAATGGATAATGCAGCTTCTGTACATGGAAAAAGTGTGGACAGATTGATGTGGATTTCAATGGGTCTTATTTTTACTGTTCAAATCATTACACAAGCTTTATTACATTACTTTGGCTTTAAATATAGAGGTAAGACGGGACAAGTTGCCACGTATTTTTCTGACAATAATAAGTTAGAGTTTATTTGGAGTTCTATTCCAGCAATTGTTTTAGCAGTTTTGATTTTCTTTGGTTTATATTCATGGACAGACATTATGTTCGTTAACGAAAAAGTTGAAAAACCAATAGTTATTGAAATTTATGGACAACAATTTAAATGGACAGCAAGATATTCAGGTAAAGATAATGTACTTGGTAAAGCTAATGTTAGATTGATTGAAGGAGTAAATGCTCTTGGAGTTGATTTAGCTGATCCTAATGCTCAAGATGATATTGTTACAGATGAAATTCATATTCCTAAAGGAACCAAAGTTCTTTTCAAATTGCGTTCTCAGGATGTATTACACTCTATGTACATGCCTCATTTTAGAGCTCAAATGAATTGTGTTCCAGGAATGGTTACTCAATTTGCATTTACTCCATCTATGACTACAACCGAGATGAGAGAAACTAAAGAAATGACTGAAAAAGTTGCAAATATCAATAAAATAAGAGAGGAAAAAAGTAAAGAATTAGTAGCTGATGGTAAAACAGCTTTAGATCCTTATACTTTTGATTACCTTTTATTGTGTAATAAAATTTGTGGAGCTTCTCACTATAATATGCAAATGAAAGTAGTTGTTGACACACCAGAAGATTATGCAAAATGGTTGAATGGTAAAACAACTTTAGTTCAGAGTGTAAAGAATGCTGCTGCTGATGCTGCAAAAGCTAAAGGCGGAGAAGCAAATTCTGTTAAAACAGATTCTGCAACTGGAAAAAAAGATACTACTGTTGTGGCAGTAGCCGAAGCAACAATGAATACTAAAAAATAATATATTTTCTATAATATGAGTCAAGCACACGATAATCACGCAATCGATCATCACGAAGATCACCACCATCATAAAGACACGTTTATTACTAAATATATATTTAGTATTGACCATAAAATGATTGCCAAACAATATCTTCTAACAGGTATTTTTATGGGTATCATTGGTGTTGGAATGTCTTTGCTTTTTAGACTTCAATTGGCTTGGCCTGAGCAGTCTTTTAAAGTGTTTAGTTTCTTTTTAGGAGAAAAAATGGCTCCAGGCGGAGTAATGACAAACGAAGCTTATTTGTCTTTGATTACCATACATGGAACCATAATGGTATTTTTCGTACTTACCGCTGCTTTAAGTGGAACTTTTAGTAATTTGCTTATTCCATTACAGCTTGGTGCTAGAGATATGGCCTCAGGATTCCTTAATATGATATCTTATTGGTTATTTTTTCTTTCTAGCGTGGTAATGGTTTCTTCTTTATTCATTGAATCTGGACCTGCTTCTGCTGGATGGACAATATATCCACCATTAAGTGCCTTACCTCAAGCTATTGCTGGTTCAGGCCTTGGAATGACACTTTGGTTGGTATCCATGGCTATATTTATTGCAGCCTCATTAATGGGTTCTCTTAATTATATTGTTACCGTTATTAATTTAAGAACTAAAGGAATGTCCTTAACAAGAATGCCACTTACAATTTGGGCTTTCTTTGTTACAGCTGTAATTGGTGTAATTTCGTTCCCTGTATTATTATCCGCAGCTTTACTATTGATAATGGATAGAAGTTTTGGAACCTCTTTCTTCTTGTCAGATATTTATTTAGCTGGTGAAGTATTAAACTATCAAGGGGGTTCACCAGTTTTGTTTGAACACTTATTTTGGTTTTTAGGTCATCCTGAAGTATACATCATTTTATTACCTGCATTAGGAATTACTTCTGAAGTTATTGCTACAAATGCACGTAAACCTATCTTTGGATATAGAGCGATGATTATGTCTATTCTAGCAATTGCGTTTTTATCAACTATTGTTTGGGGACACCATATGTTTGTTTCTGGTATGAATCCATTTTTAGGGTCGGTGTTTACCTTTACAACGTTGTTAATCGCTATTCCTTCTGCTGTTAAAGCTTTTAATTATATTACGACTTTATGGAAAGGTAATTTACAATTAAACCCAGCTATGTTATTTTCTATTGGTTTAGTTTCTACTTTTATTACTGGAGGATTAACAGGAATTATTTTAGGAGATAGTACTCTTGATATAAATGTTCACGACACTTATTTTGTTGTAGCTCACTTCCATTTAGTAATGGGTATTTCTGCACTTTACGGAATGTTTGCTGGTATCTACCACTGGTATCCGAAAATGTTCGGTAGAATGTTAAATAAAACACTAGGGTATGTTCATTTTTGGGTAACTGCTGTTTGTGCTTATGGTGTTTTCTTCCCAATGCATTTTATTGGTATGGCAGGTCTACCAAGACGTTATTATGAAAACACTAACTTCCCACTTTTTGATGATTTGCAAAATGTAAATGTCGTTATTACTGTATTTGCTCTTATAGGTGGTGCTTTTCAGTTAGTTTTTATCTATAATTTCTTTGTTAGTATTTTTTATGGTAAGAAAACTGTTCAAAATCCATGGAGATCTAATACTCTTGAATGGACAGCACCAATTGAACATATTCATGGTAACTGGCCTGGAGAAATTCCAGAGGTTTACAGATGGCCGTATGATTATAGTAAACCGGGGCATGATGAGGATTTTGTACCGCAAAATGTACCTATGAAACATGGAGAAGAAGTCCTTCATCACTAGTATTTGATATAACAAAAAAAGCCCTTCCAACAGAAAGGCTTTTTTTATTCAGTAAATTTAATATCAATTATTAATTTTTATAATCTGTTTATTTCACTTTTTCTAAGTGATTGCGGTTACAACTTTAATTTAGATAAAGTACAGTAAACGTAATTTAAATAATTAACTTCATTTTATTTAGTGGATATTATAATTCCTTTTAAATATATTAGAGGCAAAAGGTGTATTAAATTCGTTTAATACACCTTTATAATATTTGCCTTTTTTTTTAGTGATGTAAGGTTCTAACACTCTAATTTTTCACAATCTTTTTAGTGATTGTCTCATTCTCATTTTGAATAGTAATTAGATATATACCGGTGGATAATGAAACTGGAATTTCTAAGGTTCCTTCAATAGATTGATTATTCAGATCATAAATTGTTTTGCCTAAAACATCTGTAATTGAGATGCTAGCATTTTCTATTGCAATGTTGGAATTAATTTCTAATTTATTTTGAATTGGATTTTTTACAAAAATCGAATTCGCAAGAGATTGGTGTTCAACAGACAGAGGTGAAGTTGTAGGATACTTTTCAATAGTAGTGTCCGTTTGATTGATTGACATTAAAGGAACGACAGCACTCGTTGTAACGCTTCTAAAAACAAAATCACTTGTAGAAACAGTCGGGTCAAAATAAGTGTAACTAGTTTGTGTAACCGTTCCAACATTTGAGAAAAGGCTATAATTCAACGAAATGTTTAATACGTTTTTCATACGAGTAACACTACCTGAATAGCCACCATTCCCAGCATCATTTAAAGTTAAAGTTCCATAAGCATCAACAGCAGTAGTTAAAGTACCAGTGAATGTTCCCGAGTAAGTTCCATAAACATAATTTCCAGAAACATTACTATCACTATAAGTATAACCGTAAACCATTGGGAAAGTCCCTATAGTTGCATTATTAGTTGAAAAATTTGCGGTAAGGCCAGATGTATTTAAACCTGTTATTGAAACAACGCCGGTTAAATTTTTAGTATAAAGATAACCTGTGTTTACTGTAGTCCCCTGAGTGCTTGTTGAAACAATATCAGTAGTAGTACCTGGATATGTTGTTAACTCTTGTGAAGTTGGTGTGACATAAGTGTGTACAGAATTACCTATAGAAAGCATTTGATTAAAGTTCCAAGTTTGATTAGCCCCTGTTGGACTGTGATCTAGAGCACTAGCGGAAGTGAGTAATAAAAAATTAGAATTGTTAGCTCCATAAAAAGTATTTATAGTACTTTGTGAAAAGCTTAAAGTTGTAATTAAAAAAGATAAAAAAAGTAATTTTAGTTTCATGATTCTTTTATTTAAAATATGTTGTCAAATATATAAAAAATTAATATTCAATCTAATAAAAAAGTCCAAACTGTAAATTTGGACTTTAATATTTTTTTTATTTTAACTATTCTCCTAAAAACGGATATCTATAATCTTCAGGAGTTACAAATGTTTCTTTAATTGTTCTTGGAGAAACCCAGCGTAATAAATTTTGCATTGAACCCGCTTTATCATTTGTCCCCGAAGCCCTTGCGCCACCAAATGGTTGCATCCCTACAACAGCACCAGTTGGTTTATCATTAATGTAGAAGTTTCCAGCCGCATTTTCTAAAGCTTTTGTAGCCTCAACAACGGCATATCTATCTTGACTGAAAATAGCACCTGTTAAAGCATATTCGGAGGTTCCATCAACTAAATCCAATGTTTCACTCCATTTTGCATCTTCATAGACATAAATGGTAATAACTGGCCCGAAAAGCTCAGTTTCCATAGTAGTATATTTCGGATTACTAGTTACAATAACTGTTGGCTCTATAAAGTACCCTTTTGATTTATCATATTTTCCACCAAGTATAACTTCGGCATCATTATCTTTTTTTGCTTGGTCGATATAACCAGCTAATTTGTTGAACGAACCTTCATGAATAACAGCTGTAATGAAATTTGAGAAATCTTCTGGACTACCCATCTTCATTGAATTTACATCAATAATCAATTGTTCTCTAACAGCTGGCCATAAACTTTGAGGAATATATGCTCTTGAAGCAGCGGAACATTTTTGTCCTTGAAATTCAAATGCACCGCGGGTAATTCCGGTAACTACTTGTTTTACATTAGCTGATGGATGCGCAACGATAAAGTCTTTTCCTCCCGTTTCACCAACTATTCTTGGATAGGTTTTATAGGAGTGAATATTTTCCCCTATCTTTTTCCATATTTCTTTAAAAACAAAGGTGGAACCAGTATAGTGAACTCCAGCAAAATCAGGCGATGCCAAAACAGTATCGGTAATCATGACAGGGTCACCAAAAACTACATTGATAACACCGTCAGGAACCCCAGCTTCTCTGAAAACATCTATAATAATCTTTGCTGAAAAAACTTGACTATCACTTGGTTTCCAAATCACAGTATTTCCCATTAATGCTGCGCTTGCTGGAAGATTTGCAGCAATGGCTGTAAAGTTGAATGGAGTAATAGCATAAACAAATCCTTCTAATGGTCGGTATTCAACTCTATTCCAAACATCTGAAACTGACTTTGGTTGGTCGTTATAAATTTGTGTCATGAATTCAACGTTATAACGTAAAAAGTCAATCAACTCACAAGATGCATCTATTTCTGCTTGAAAAATAGTTTTTGATTGTGCAATCATAGTCGCTGCATTAATACGGGCTCTATAAGGGCCTGCAATTAATTCAGCTGCTTTCAAAAAGATGGCTGCTCTTTGTCCCCAAGGCATGTTTGCCCATTTTTTTCTAGCTTCTAATGCAGATGATATTGCTTTTTCTATATGTGATTTGTCGGCCAAATGATAAGTTCCAACAATGTGTTGGTGATCATGTGGTGCTGACATTGATTTAGTATTTCCAGTTTTGATTTGTTGGGAACCAATGTACATTGGAATATCAATAGTTTCATTCCACATTTTCTTATAAGCTGCTAAAACAGCGGCTTTTTCTGGTGAATTTGGAGCGTATGATTTTACTGGTTCATTAACCGCTTTTGGTACGTGAAAGAATCCTTTAGGCATATTTTTTTAATTTAGCTTCCCTCTTTTCGGGCTTTGCCCTTGAGTGATAATTAGTAAATGTGACAATTAGATAATTCAAATTTTGTGAATTATTTAATTTGAAACAAAAGTACAAAGGAAAATTTATATTTTTGACAATTTAAAGAATGAAACTTTGATGAAAGAGTTTCAATTATTAAAAAAAGAAAATCAATTTAAAGCGTAAGGAGCACTCAATCGAAATGTAGGGACAATAACTTTGAATGTTTTTGTAGAAGTGAAATTAATCATATTAAAAAAACCTCGCATAGCTCCATGTGGGGAAGAAAGCAAACAGCCTGAACTGTAAGTATGCTTTTCACCAGGTTTTAAAACAGGTTTTTTGCCAACTACACCTTCGCCATCCACAATTTCAATATCATTTAAGGAATCAAAAATTTCCCAATGCCGAGAATTTAACTGAACAGAATCTTTACTATGATTTTCTATAGTTACTTCATAAGAAAAAGCAAAATGTATTTTATAGTTTTTAAAGTAAGTCCCTTCAAAACTAGTAATTACAGATATTTTTATGCCTCGAGTGATTTGGGTAACCATGATGAAACTTTTTGTAAAGTTACAAAATTATTAAAATAAGCAACTATTTTAATATTAAACAATTATTAATTAATTATGTCTGTTGAAGTTGCAATTCCATTCCCTATGATTCTGTCATAACGTTGGTTGTTTTCACGGTAGTATATTATCGCGTGATAATTATTTTCAGTTTGCCAAAAGTTTCCATCAATTGCATTTTCATCATCAACTTTTCCTTTGCTATCAGCAATGGTGAAATTGTAATTGGTAAATCCTTGTTTAACCATCATTGCTTTTTCATAAATACCTTTTTTTTCATTATAATCCATCTTATTTTCGTCTGAAAGAGAATAATTATTAAACATTCCTGTTATGTAAATGTTCTTATTTTGAAAAAATGAAGGAGCCGAAAGTGAAAAATAAATCCAAGCGTAATCAGCCTCAATTTCGTTGTTATCAGCGTTCAATTTATTAATTAAAAAATTTCCATTAATATCAGGCCAATAGGTGTATAGTTTTTCAGCCCGAGGACTATTAGTATATAAATAACAACTATATAAACCACTATTAGTATCAACATGCATAATGCTATTGTTAGCTGCTCTTATGTCCTTATTTTCAAAATATAGATATTCGTTTCCGGCCCAAAATTGAGTTTCAGCATCATATTTATATATCAAATCATTTCCAATAGTATACATCGGCTTTACGTTTGTAATAGCATTATCAAATCTACCATTTTGCATTAATAGTACTTTGATATTTGATAATGGATTTTGAAAAGTTATTGCTTTTGACCTAATGGCAAAATCTAAATTATGTTTGAATTGGATATCTTTATTATTTCTAGCTCTTTTGATTTGCAATGGGACAGAGACCAAATCTTCATAAACAATGAATTTTCTGGAGAAAACCACCTCTTTGTCATCATTCAAAATGCTAATGATGTAATTTCCACTAACTCTCAATTGCGTTAATTTGTTCGGAAGGGTTACTTTATAATGAGAATAAATTTGAAGCGTATTAAATGAATTGGTGTAATCTTGAATTCTTTGATCGTTAAAGCCTCCAAGATATTCGTTAACGGATAATTGAGATTGACTCCAATCATAGTCACAATGAGTTATGCGATAATAATAATTGTCTTCTGAGCCATGTAAATCGTCAAATTGCAATTGAAATGTGTCGCCTAACAAGAAAATAGGAACTGCATTTTGTGAATTTTGAATAAATGAAATGGTCTTAATAAAATAGGGTGGATTTATCTCTTTTTCTTGACCGATTCCTTTTAGAATTGAAAGTAAAAAAACAACTGCAAAAACGATTTTTTTCAACATAAACATTTTATTATATAACGTAAATATAGTAAAAATTATTATCTACAAATTATTTAAAACAAACAGGAATGATTTCTTCTTTTGCCAAACAATATTTCTCTACTAATTCCGGTTTTAGTTTGTTAGTATAATCCTCTTCAACAACTTTGAATCCAATACTTCTCAATTTATCAAAATAATCTCTTCCATAAACGCGTACATGGTCGTATTGACCAAATATTTTTGCGCGTTCTTTTTGATTTACAATTGAATCATCTGAGAAAGTTGTTGCTCGAGATAAATCTTGGGGAATTTGAAAGATTCCCATTCCGCCAGGTTTTAATACACGATATAATTCTTGCATTGCTTTAGTATCATCTGGAATGTGTTCTAAAACATGATTGCAAAAAATAATATCATATTGGTTGTCTTCAAAAGGTAGATTACAAATATCGGCTTTGACATCAGCTAATGGCGAAAGTAAATCGGTTGTAGTATATTCTATATTATTTTGCTTTTTAAAGCGTTTGTAAAATTCTTGTTCTGGTGCAAAATGCAACACTTTTTTCTTTTCCTTCGCGGTAAAAAAATCTGTTTCGTTTTGCAAATACAACCATAGCAAACGATGTCTTTCTAATGAAAGTGTACTCGGTGAAAGCACGTTGTTTCTTTGATTTCCGTATCCGTAAGGTAAAAAAAATCGGAAGCTTTTTCCATCAATTGGGTCAGTAAAACGACTTCCTTTTAAGAGAAATGCTAATATTGGTCGAACTACAATACTAAAACGAATTAATATCGGACGAGGTATAGTGTTTAACAGGAACTTGAATATTTTTTTCATTATATTTTTAGAGTTTCTCTCCTAAATTCATCTTCTTCATTACTTACAATTCCTAATGCATCATAAATGTATTTGAAGGTCGATAATATTTCAGGCTTTCCTTCAATTAAAGCTACATCATGCTCAAAATGAGCACTTGGTTTTCCGTCAGCGGTTAGAATAGTCCAACCATCTTTTAATTGTTTAATGTTTTTAGTCCCCATATTGATCATAGGTTCAATAGCAACAACCATTCCTTCTATAAACATTTTGCCACGACCCTTTTTACCATAATTAGGCATTTCTGGGTCTTCATGCATTTTTCTTCCTAATCCATGTCCTACAAGTTCACGGACAACACCATAACCACGATCTTCACAATATTTTTGAATGGCATTACCCACATCTTCTACACGATTTCCAATTCGGAACTCACGAATACCAACATACAGACTCTCTTTAGTAACTTGAAGCAATTTTTTTACTTCAGGAGCCACTTCACCAATTTCAAAACTATACGCATGGTCACCATAAAATCCGTTTTTTAAGGCACCACAGTCAACAGAAATCAAATCGCCCTCTTCTAAAGGTTTATTCGTTGGAATTCCGTGAACAACTTGTGCGTTAGGGCTCATGCATAATGTATTAGGAAAACCATACATTCCTAAAAAACCTGGCTCTGCACCATGGTCTCTTATGAATTCTTCAGCTAGTTTATCCAAATATAAAGTAGTTACACCTGGCTTAATTACTTTGGCTATTTCTCCTAATGTTTTGGAAACAATTAAGGCACTTTCGCGCATCAATTCAATTTCTTCTCTTGTTTTTGGGATAATCATTTTTTCTAAAATATGACCGCAAAAATACTAATTTAATAATAAACAGTTAACTTGCTGACAAACTAGTTTTTGAAATGGAGTTATTTTATCTGTAAAAGATAAATAATTAGTTGCTGTTAATTTTTCTTTAACTCAGTAGTACAATATATTTGTGATTGGTATTTTTGAAGATTAGAATAAAATATCAAAAAGAATTTAATTTTAATAATAAAATAATGGCAGAAGAAAAAAAAGAACCTTGGTTAAATTATTTAGCTTTTACAACAATTGTTTTTGCGGTTTGTGCTACACTTTCTACTTTTAAAGGAGGAAGTTTTTCAACAAAATCGGTTTTGAGTCAAGCATTAGCTACCGATAAATGGTCCTACTATCAGAGCAAAAGTATTAAGATGTATTTGAATGAAAATCAAAAAGAAAATTTTGAAATGCAAATGCTTGCTGTTCCTAAAAATAATCCAGAACTTGGATTGGCTTATCAGTCACGAATTAACAAGTATAAAACTAAAGTAAAAAAATATGAAAATGAAAAAGAAGTGATTAAGAAAGAGGCTATTGCTCTTGAATTGGCTAGAGATGAGGCGCAAGTACATTCTAAAACTTTTGGTGAAGCAGTTATTTTTTTGCAAATAGCAATACTATTGTCCTCAATAGCAGCTTTGGTAAAAAAGAAGTATTTATGGTATATCGCAACCATATTGGGAATAATTGGAGTTATTCTCTTTGCAGATGGTTTCTTTTTGTTTATTAATGTTGTTTAATAGTTGAAACTTATTTAAAATTTAGAAATAAGAAGATAAGTTGAATATGAGTTTTGTCATATTTTGGAATACTTTAACGCAATAACTTTGTACAAAAATAAAGGTATGAGTAAATATGTAACTGCAGCAGACGCTGTAAAAGTTGTAAAATCTGGAGATAGGGTTTATCTCCAAGCTGCCGCAGCAGCACCCACTATATTAGCCAACGCACTAACAGAACGCGCTTCTGAATTGAGAGATGTTGAGATTTGTCATTTGCATATTGAAGGTGAAGCTAGGTATGCTAATCCTGATTTGGCCGAAAGTTTTCATGTAAATTCATTTTTTTTAGGGGCTAATGTTCGTCACACATTAAAAGCTGGTAATGGGTCTTATACCCCAGTTTTTTTAAGTGAATTGCCGCATTTGTTTCGTAAAAATGTACTGCCACTTGATGTTGCTTTCATTCATGTTTCTCCGCCTGATAGACATGGTTATTGCTCATTAGGTGTCTCTGTTGAAGCTACTGTTGCGGCAATAGAAAACGCTAAAACAGTTATAGCGCAGGTGAATCCTCAAATGCCAAGAACATTTGGTGATGGAATTATTCACGTTTCTGAAATTGATTATTTGGTTGATGTTGATGTTCCAATTTACGGACATGAACCTGACCCATTTACCGATGAAGAAGAAAAAATAGGAGGATTTGTTGCTTCTTTAATTGACGACAGGAGTACGCTTCAAATGGGTATAGGGTCTATTCCAAATGCGGCTTTGAGTAAATTAAAAAACCATAAAGATTTAGGATTGCATACCGAAATGTTTTCTGATGGTGTTATTGATTTAATAGAAAGTGATGTAATCAACTGCAATTATAAAGGTACTTTGAGGGGTCGAGTTTTAGCTACATTTTTAATTGGATCCAAACGATTATATGATTTTGTTAGCGATAATCCATTTATTGAAATGAAAGAATCTTCTATGGTAAACGATACCGCTCGTATTCGTAAAAATCCAAATATGATTGCGATTAATTCCGCTATTGAAGTTGATTTAACCGGACAAGTTTGTGCAGATTCTATTGGACCACAAATGTATTCTGGTGTTGGAGGACAAATGGACTTTATTCGTGGCGCTTCTTTAAGCCCAGGCGGTAAAGCAATTATTGCGTTACCTTCTACAACCAAAAAAGGAGTCAGCCGAATTGTACCGTTCCTAAAACAAGGGGCAGGAGTTGTGACCACTAGAGCGCATATACATTATGTAATTACCGAATATGGAATTGCAGATTTGTATGGAAAAACATTACGACAACGGGCAGCAGAATTAGTGCGAATAGCGCATCCTAACCATCAAGAAGGTATTGAAAGAGAATATTATGATTTATTGAATAAGATGTAAAGAATAGTAATACATCTTTATTAAAGGGACTCTACTATGATAGTTATTATTTTAGTAGAGTCTTTGATTTAAAACAAAGTTTATTTACATCTTCAATTTTATATCTTTGCCTCACAAGAAAAAAGTATTATGAATAAAGCGGTTGCGGGATTCTCTAAATTCTCCAAAGAAGACAAAATAAATTGGATTGCCAATGAATTTTTTTCTAATCCTACGGATGCTGTTGCGACTATAAAACAATATTGGAATAGTAATGAAAAGTTACAACAACTTCATGATGAGTTTATAGAAAACACCATTACTAATTTCTATTTACCAATGGGAATTGCGCCTAATTTTTTAGTGAACGGTAATTATTATTCTATCCCCATGGTGATCGAAGAAAGTTCGGTGGTAGCAGCTGCTGCTAAATCTGCTAAATTTTGGAGTACTAGAGGCGGATTTAAAACTACCGTTCTAAGTTCCGAAAAAATCGGACAAGTTCATTTTATTTACAAAGGGGATGTCCAAAAACTAGAACTTTTTTTTAAAGAAAATAAACCTAAATTCTTTACCAGAACTGCAAGCATTACTAAAAACATGCAAAAACGTGGTGGCGGAATTTTGGATATTCAATTAATAAATAAAACAAAAGAATTAGATAATTATTTTCAACTGCATGTTACTTTTGAAACTAAAGATAGCATGGGGGCCAATTTTATTAATTCTTGTTTAGAACAATTAGCCGAAACCTTAAAAGAAGAATCACAACAATTTGATGCTTTTTCAGAAGAAGAAAAAAACATTCAAATAATCATGAGTATCCTTTCAAATTATGTTCCGAATTGTATAGTCCGTGCCGAAGTTTCCTGCCCAGTTGAAGATTTGGCAGAAAAGAAAATTGAAAACCCTAAAGAATTTGCAGAAAAGTTTGTTCAAGCAGTGAGAATTGCAGAGATAGAACCTTTTAGAGCGGTGACACATAACAAAGGCATTATGAATGGGGTAGATGCAGTAGTTTTAGCGACTGGTAATGATTTCCGAGCTGTTGAGGCTGGAGTTCACGCTTATGCAGCTAGAAGCGGAAGGTATTCGAGTTTGTCTCACGCCACAATTGAAAATGGAATTTTTACCTTTTGGATGGAAATCCCATTGGCTTTAGGAACAGTAGGCGGATTAACTTCATTACACCCACTCGTAAAATTGGCTTTGGAAATACTTAATAAACCCTCAGCTCACCAATTAATGCAGTTAGTGGCAGTAACAGGATTGGCACAGAATTTTGCTGCATTGCGGTCACTAACCACAACCGGAATTCAAGAAGGACACATGAAAATGCACTTGAATAATATTCTAAACCAACATCAAGCAACGCTAGAAGAACGAAAAGCTATTGCCAAACATTTTGAAAAGAATGTTGTTTCGCACGCATCGGTGGTAGAATTAATTGAGAATTTAAGAAAATAAAAAGCAACTTTGTGACTAAGTGCCCTTGCGGCATAGCCTATGAAAAAAACATTTTACAGCAACGGAAAATTATTGATAACAGGCGAATATGTAGTTCTTGACGGCGCCAAAGCATTTGCACTACCAACAAAATTCGGACAAAATCTCATTGTTGAAGAAGCTGAAAATGGTTCAATTCATTGGAAAAGCTACGATCATGATGGGAGTATTTGGTTTGAAGAGAATATTTCGTTTTTGTCTATTATAGAAAGAAAACAATACGAAGAAATTCATAACATAAAAAATACATTAATAGAAATACTGCATGAAGCTTATTTAGTAAATTCTAATTTTATTACGTTGTCCAAAGGATATATGATAACTACAGAATTAACGTTCCCTAAATTTTGGGGTTTAGGCACTTCGTCAACACTAATTAATAATATTGCGCAGTGGCTCGAAATTGATGCCTATCAACTGCTTAAAAAGAGTTTTGGAGGCAGTGGATACGATTTGGCGTGTGCCCAAAATGATTCGCCAATTATTTATCAATTAGTTAATGATACTCCAACAATTCAAAACATTGTTTTCCATCCAAATTTCACCCAAAATATTTATTTTGTTTATCTAAATAAAAAGCAAAGCAGTAAGTCGGCAATAGCTTCTTATATTGACAAACAAGGAAACATCCAAAAAACGATTGAAACGATTAATACTATTACTAAAACAATTGTGAGTGCAACAGAGGCTAAAGAATTTGCATTGGCATTACAAAAACATGAAATTGAAATGAGTAATGTTTTAGAATTACAAACCGTACAAGAAGCTTTGTTTGATGATTTTAGAGGTGTAATTAAAAGTCTAGGTGCTTGGGGAGGTGATTTTGTTTTGGCAATTACCAAAGATAATCCCACCGATTATTTTAAAGAGCGGGGGTTTGGGGTTGTTATCCCTTATCATGAGATGATTTTATGAGCAAATTATTCTAAAATAAAATGAGCCCGATATTTTATCGGACTCATTATTATCAAAATCAATTATAAATTTATATAAACTTTCGGAAGCAGTTTAAACGATCGTTTTTTATTTATTGCTCCTAGGTTAGGTGATTGTCGAAGAGTATGTAATATCATTAAACTATTTGCCTAGTTGGTTAATACATTAAATTTTATTCATAGTATATTCAGCTGCTGGAATGCGCATGTCATCGGGAGCATCATAATTATTATCAACAAAAACGGATCTTCCTTCTCTAAAAAGTTTTACTTTTATTTGTGTAGGACTTATAGACCTCAAAACAATGGCAAGATTTTGATATTTTCTATCTGGGTCATCAAATATACATTTTATTCTATACTCACCTATATTACATTCTGGACAAGGTGGATATTGTAATCGTACTAATGAAGTTGCTCCATCAATTTGGTGATTCAATGGATCTGGAAAATTTGGAATTGTCATATCTGCAAGCGTATTGATTAATGTAACACCACTAGAATTAACATATTTGTATTCTCCAATTAAAATGTCTTGATACCAACTATCATAATTGTAATGAAGCTCTTTAGCAAAGGTTATGGTAAATTGTTCATTTCCATTTTGGTACTGCCAAGTACCTACAAAATTATCAAGAAAATTTTGGGTATCTTTTATATATGCTCCTTGAGGAATGTTTACATAAGCATTGTTTTGTGGAATAATTTGCGATTTGCATGAAAAAGCAGTTATTGTAAGCAATAAGATAATTATTTTTTTCATAAACAAATAAATAACCCATGCTCAATGTAAATGAGCATGAGCTTGATAAATTATATTTTATTCATAGTATATTCAGCAGCAGGATTAATTGTTACATTATTTGAAATAGTATCTAATGTTGTACCAGCTAAAATTTCCATCTTTTGTTTTATCAAAGTATTATTTAAAAGGTCTGCCGTACTCAAATATTTTAGAACTATAAATTTTGCACCAACACACCCACTAAACCCACTCAACATAATCTCAACGCCAACAACTGCTGTACTTTTAGTAAGTTTAGTAACACAATAACTAGCCAATTTGTTCAAGTTCTTTTTATCTTGTACTACAGTTTGTGTAGCACAGTTTTCAACGTTAAAGCTTTGCATGGCACAATCCCAAATTTCAGTGGGACATATCCTCGCCATCTGGGGTATATTTATTTAAAATGATATAGCAAAAACAAAATGATTATAATTAAGGAGATTAAAAAAGGAATCCAAATTTCATTTTTATTTCCTGTAATTGTTTTCTTTTTTCTTAATTTAAGAAGAAAAATTATATGATAAATAATTATTAGATAACATATAGAAGATAGTCCTAAATATATATAATCATTTATATAGTTGCCTTTTGTAACGATAATTATATATATTAATAAAGCTAAACATAATAATAATACATTTTTGATTTTAAAGTTTTTCATATATAATGGATTTCCTAGTTTATGGGTTAGCTGCTAAACAATCTTGATATGCAATTTCATTAGCGGTTAAGGCTGTTGCAAGAGCCCAAGATATTCCAGCATGACACCAAAATGCTGTTGTTCCCCAAGTTGCTACATCTGCTCCTCCACAGGCTAAATGCCCAATTACCGCTCCACCGCAAGCTGCTCCAAAACCAATCAAATATTTTGCTCTGCAACTTAATGCTATTTTGGAGATATTATTGTTAGAATTATTACTTAAATATATATAAGGAAAATTTTCAAATAATTTTGGATTTATACTGCTTAAGTTATATTCATTTTCCAGATTCATTATTTCTGTTTGCCGATTTCCAAGATATAAATTAAAGTCTTCAGTTGTTTTAAAGCCTATTGCTAATGCTGCTTTTAAATAGGTATCAGGTGTCCATTGATCATTTGGTGTTTTATTTATTTCAAAAATAGTTGTCATATCAATTTGATTTTCAATCTCAAAACTAGAATCTATAAATTTAATAAAATTATCATTATGTATAATTGAAATACAAATGCTAAACCCACTCAACATTACCTCAACCCCAACAACCCCTGCATTTGGAGTAAGTTTTTTTACACAATAACTCGCCAATTTGTTTAAATCCTTTGTATCTTGAACCACAGTTTGTGTAGCACAGTTTTCAACGTTAAAACTTTGCATGGCACAGTCCCACATTTCAGTGGCTTTAAGCCCACCGTTAACATCACTTTCTAATAAACTTCCAGGATAATAACTATTGTCTATTCTTGTGCTAGGAACAAAGCTAGCAAAAAAATACAGATAACCATCATTTGATGCTTGCAA